>WGBG01000188.1 GCA_015494395.1 Deltaproteobacteria bacterium | reverse complement strand
TCTGGATGTCCGGCCCGAAGATACGGCCCGCATCTCCGCACTCCTTCCAATATTAAGGAAGATGGGTATTGAGGCAGAGGAGTTCGGGCCTGAACAGATACAGGTAAGGACCATGCCTGATTTCCTGGCTGAATCACGCAGGGCAACCAGGACGTTAAGGGAGATAATTGACCGCCTGCTTGATGCCGCGACTCCTGATGCAAATGCCCTTATGCATGACATCCTCTCGTCTATGGCGTGTCACAGTGCCATAAGGGCAAACCAGGCCCTTTCCCCACAGGAGATGCAGGCCCTGCTTGACCAGCTTGGTGAAGAGGGTGTAAGCAGGTGCCCCCACGGCCGTCCTGTTTCACAGACCATTGCTTTTACCGAGATAAGGCGAAACTTCAAAAGAACCGGTATTTAGGACACCTCCACGCCAATGACTCCAAAACCCTTTCCACTGATTGCAGTAATGGGTCCCACGGCAGTGGGAAAAACAGAACTTGTGCTGAGGCTTGCCCGGGAAATCCACGCAGAAATAATAAATGTTGATTCTGTGCAGATCTACCGGGGCCTTGACATTGGCTCTGCCAAGCCATCTGAAAGCGAGATGAGACAGGTACGGCATCATCTGATTGACATCAGGGACCCTGACGAGCCGTTTGATGCAGCAGACTTTGCACATGCAGCAAGGTGTGCCATTAAACGCATTCAGGAAAGGGGAAAGGCCGTTATACTCTCAGGCGGAACCGGCCTTTACCTTAACGCCCTGCTCCAGGGGCTTGCCCCGTGCAGCGGAACCAGCCCGGCACTGAGGCTCATGCTTAAGAAAACAGTGGAACGCTTTGGGCCAGAATATCTTCACTCCATGCTTAAAAAACGTGACCCAGAGGCTTCAGCGCGCCTTCACGTAAACGACACCTTCAGAGTGATAAGGGCACTTGAGGTTGTTTTTTCAACAGGCATGTCCCTTTCATCATGGCATAACCGGCATGCAAGGCATTTATCACCAATCCCATGCATTAAAATTGCACTCACAAGGCCAAGAGCAGAGCTTTACAGCCGTATTGACGCCCGCGTTGACCAGATGATAGCCCAGGGTTTTATTAAAGAGGTTGAATCTCTGCTTGAGCAGGGCTATGATCCCGGCCTTAAGCCTCTGCAGTCCCTGGGGTACCGGCATATAATAAACTTCCTGCAGGGACACGCAGACCTTGACACCACCCTGGAGACCATAAAAAGGGACACAAGACGGTATGCCAAACGCCAGCTTACGTGGTTCAGGGGCCAAGGGGCAATACAGTGGTTTAACGCCCATGCGCTTGCGGAAGCAGAGGAAAGCTGGCCTGTTATTGCAAACAGATGTGCAGCCACTGCTTAGAAACTGCCTAAAAAACTGACTATTTCACTTCTTACCTTCAGGCCATCATGAGCCCAATATCAATCCAAGATCATCTGACAGGTTCAGCAGTTACAATATAAAACATGAATATCCCAAATTTCCTTACAATATGCCGCATTCTCCTAACCCCGCTGCTGGTTATTCTCCTGATAAGGAAGGATTACACCGGGGCACTGCTGGTATTTACCGCCGCAGGGATAAGCGATGCCCTTGACGGGGCCATTGCCAGGCTAATGAAACAGAAGACCCGTATCGGTGCAATCCTTGACCCTGTGGCAGACAAACTCCTGCTCACCTCTTCATACATCACCCTGGCTGTGCTGGGTTCAATACCCGAATGGCTTGCAGTAGTGGTAATAAGCAGAGACGTGATAATTATTTTCGGAGTGGTGATACTGACACTTTTTCAGGGGGGAGTGGAGATAAAACCAACGGTCTTGAGCAAATGCACAACTCTTGTGCAGCTTGCCACCATCTTCCTGTGCCTGATAGACCTTGCAGCAGGCTGGGAAGGCCGATTCCTGCACCTGGCATTTGTTGCCGCTGTACTGTTCACACTTGCATCAGGCTTTCACTATATCTACAAAGGCTTTGTGATACTGAGCCAGGAAGATGCAAACACATAGGGACTTACCAGAGCTGCCAGGCATCAAACTTCATCACATAGACAGCCAGCAGAAAATTGGTCACCCCGTGAGCAACCATGCAGTTCCAGAGGTCCTTTTTCCAGTACAGCAGCAGGTTTATCATAGCGCACCAGCAGGCTGCTGCCAGCCACTCTGGATGAGCCATTGTAAAGAGAAATGTAACCCAGAAGAATGAAGCAGGAGTGAATTGCCCCACAGGGACCTTCTGCCAATCATGGGAGACAACCCACCGCATGAGCCATCCCCGCCAGAAGAGCTCTTCTGCAAGAGGCACAAGAATAGACATGCCTGCCATGCGCCCTGCAATAAAAAACCACCTGGCGCCAGGATTCTCTATTGATTCGAATGGATTAAAGGCGGCTCTGGGGCCAGGCCGAATCCACTGGGGAAGCATCTCAATAAGGTCACCGTCAATATCAAGGCTGCACAGGTATATCCACAAAAAAAGCCCTGCAATGCCCCAGATCACTCCGGGGAGAATGTCCCGGTGGGGCTTAACAAGCCCCCTGCCCCTTATCACTGAGAATGTAACCACAGCGGTTATAAAAATTACACACATATGGAGCCAGGGATACAGGCTTTCAGGAGCAAACGCCACCACCGCCTGGCTCAAGAGCAGATAGGATACAAAGGGAAGCACCCACGGAATCGATGGATGCTCGTTCAAAACTGTTGAAAAAAGTGTTTTTGTGCCGGATCTTTCCATAAAATATAGCTGTTAGCCAATCAACACATTACACAGGGCTGAAATACTGTCTTTCTGCTCCACAGCAGCCTTTTCCATTTCAAAAAAAGTCTCTTGGTCAATCCCGGCAGCCTCTGTTACCTCAGAGGGTATTATCTCAACATCACTGAGAAACAGGGACTGCCCTGCTGAATCTGCCAGATGGTGGGCAATGCTTACAAGCAGGAGGTGCCTGGGTGGGGCAGTTTCACGCATTGGGTCATGGTGACGATAGGCAACCAGCATGAACGCCTCGGGCAACCCCCAGAGCTCTGCCAGCTTTGCGCCCCACAACTGGTGATCCGTTCCCCAGGCCCCCTCAAGCTCGGAACGCTCAAGGCTGCTGTCATTAAACATTGAAACAAAGACATCCGGCACCTGGGCAAGAACCGGTAGCCAGCCGATGTCATGAAGCAGGCCCAGGGTGTAGAGGTCAGGCCCTTCAGCATCATAATCCATATCACGGGCAAGCAGGGCTGTGGCAATGCAGTGCCTGTAAAGCCTTTTGGCATAAGGGATAACCGGCGGGGGCATAGTCATGAAACGGCGTGCCATGATTGCGCTCATTGCCATGTCCAGAACCGGGGTTATGCCAAGAAGCGTAATTGCATGAAGCACAGAGGTAACCTCACGGCTAAGCCCGTAATAACCTGAGTTCACCACCTGAAGCACCTTCATGGCAAGGCCGGGATCCCTGGCTATAACCTCTTCAAGTTCTGATGCCGAGATATCGTCACTGCTCCTAAGCTCCATTACCTTTCTTGCCACATCCGGAAGAGATGGAAACTCATCACTTCTCCAGTCAATGGCAAGCAATTTGCGCGGACGGGATAATGTCATGTTCTCTCTTACTCACTATTTTTTGCAGTACCACCTTTACTGGCAGCGTCAACAAAGGGCTTGAACATATCAATTGGAATGGGAAACAGGGTGGTGGAGTTATTTTCTGAAGCAACCTCACGAAGGGTCTGAAGATATCGAAGCTGCAGGGCAGCAGGAGCCTTGTCAATTATGTCCGCTGCCTCGGCCAGTTTTGCAGCAGCCTGGAATTCACCTTCTGCGTTGATTATCTTGGACCGCCTTTCCCTTTCTGCCTCTGCCTGCTTTGCCATTGCCCGTTTCATCTCGTCAGGCAGGTCAATCTCCTTAACCTCTACCTTGCTCACCTTTACTCCCCAGGGCTCGGTATCCAGATCAAGGATCTCCTGAATACGGGCATTGAGCCTCTCACGCTCTGCAAGCAGTTCATCAAGCTCTGCCTGGCCACATACGCTCCTCAAGGTGGTCTGGGCAAGCTGTGAAGTGGCAAACAGAAAATTTTCCACTGCAACAACAGCCTTAACAGGATCAAGCACACGAAAATATACAACAGCGCTTACCTTAACAGAGACGTTGTCCCGGGTGATTATATCCTGAGGCGGTACATCCAGGGTAACTGTGCGAAGATCAACCTTCACCATGCGGTCAATCACAGGAAGCAGGATTATAAGGCCCGGTCCCTTTGCTGCTATTACACGGCCAAGACGGAATATGACACCTCTCTGGTATTCGTTAAGCACCCGGATTGAGACGGCAAAAAAGATTATGACAAGCACTAATATTGCAATAATTTCAGGCATTTTTCGTATACACCTCCGTGACGGGAAAATTATCAGGACTTAACGGACAAACAGCTCAAGGCTGAAAGCTCAGGCCATAGGCAAGAGTTACTTTCCATCTTATCCTATATTGTATATCGGCTCTTTTGGAAATTTGAAAATTTTTTTGTTATCTATTCAGCGTAGTGAATGGCTTGTTTTGGAGTGACTATGAAGAATTTCGCAGTTTTTCCTGGCGAAGCGCAGCCATAAAAATCGCGTCTGTCTGAGCGAGGGACCAGCGAGTTTCGCGATTTTGGCTTGAGCTTGCCTTAGAAAAACAAGAAATTGTTCACCGGAACGGAAAAACAAGGCCATTCACTGACCTCAATTACCATCAATTCGCTGAACAGTTACTTTTTTTGTTTCTTCAAAGGGGACTGAAACGCAGTACAACGTGGAAGAAGTGACGATGAAGATTCGGGATGAGAAGATGGTCGGGACGAGAGGATTTGAACCTCCGACCCCAGCGTCCCGAACGCTGTGCTCTACCAGACTGAGCCACGTCCCGACACAGAGACGATACTTATATTACAGTTATGAAAAATGTCAACATGGACAAACAGGAAAGCGCAGTTATTCCTGTACTGCCCTTTCAAATGCCATGAGCCGCACCACTATTTCTTTTTATATCTCCCCATAAGCTCGGCCTCTCCCATCACATGCCCTTTCATGGCGTGCAAAAGCTCTTTCATGGACGGAGTTCCAAGGTCAGGAAGAATTTTATCCAGGGCATAAAGCCTGAAAAAATACCGGTGACTGCCTATGGGTGGACACGGCCCTCCATAACCTGTCCTGCCCCAGTCGTTCACTCCCTGCATGGTACCATCAGGAAGTGTGCCATTGTTTCCTGCCCCCTCAGGCAACCCGGTAGAGTCAGCAGGCAGATTGTACAACACCCAGTGAACCCAGGTCATTCGTGGATTTGCCGGGTCAGGTGCATCAGGATCGGATGCAATCAGGGCAAGAGTTCTGGCGCCTGCCGGAACGCCTGACCATGAGAGGGGAGGAGAGACATCCCTGCCCTGGCAGGTATAGGTTGAAGGTATCTCCCTGCCATTTTCAAAAGCCGGTGATTCAATGGTAAATGCCATGGTTCCCTCCGCTACCATACCTGATAAAAATGCCAGCATCATAAAGCAAAAGACAGCTTTCCTGTACATTTTACCACCTCCTGGGAAATAAAAGCAAATGCATGTATAACCTTTTAATATCAAGCGAAACCATGCCGTATCACAGTAAAAGCCTTTTTTAAACTTTCATGACGTGGGGTTTGTCACCCCCTGACATGAAAGTTGGCTCAAAGCTCAAAGTCGGAAGCTGAAAGCAAACATGACTTCTTTTACTTTGAGCCTTGAGCTTTCAGCTTTGAGCTATTTTCACGGTAAAACCTTTATTGAAACAGAAGAGTCAAACTGCAGTTTCTTGCCCTCAATTTCAAGCCCGCTGTCACCATCCATCAACGTAAAAGTCCAGATCCCGGCAAGAGGCGGTACAAAAGAAAAAGAACCGCTCCTGTCTGCAAAAAGTATCCTCTCTGCCATGTCCTGAACCTGCGTAATGGGAGTGGAAACATCCAGGCCTTTCTCACCTGGGTTATAATTCAGAAACTCCACATGGACCCTGGCATTTGGAATCAACTTGCCCTTTTCATTTACTACTTCAGCCCTGAAAATCATGCCCCTGTGCAGGGCATATGGAGCTGACAGAGGAACAATCTCGGGGGCATCCTTCAAAACGCGATGCGGCCAGTCTGTGATCAGTCCTCCACGATTAATATAAAATTTTGCTATTTTCTGGATATAAAATCCCATCTTGGGCTTCCAGTGCGGCACATGTCTTACCACAAATATATAATCCCCGGCTCTTGAAACCAGTTTTCTTCTGATCGGGATTGTATAACTTTCGCCCGTTCCGTTCCTTACGCTGTAAAAATCCGGAAGGGCCACGTCTGAAAGATCAATCCTTCTGCCGTCATGTATCATGAATATGGATTCAAGACCTTTCAAAACCCTGGTGTCCTTTTCATGGAGCCTGATCCCCATGATATTATCTCCGGAGCTTGGACTGAAATGGACCACTTTTAATTCCTGCCTGCCATCCCTTGCACTTACCGGAAAAATAACGGTTGTGTGTGCCAGGGAACAGACAGGGAATACAAGCACCACCAGCAAAGTTACCAATCTTTGCACTATTCCTCCTCCGTCATCAAAAAACTTACCCATTTAAGAGCTCCCCTGAACATTCTCAAGGTATCCCCGAAGCTGTGCAGCCTGCCGCCTCTGCCTGGGATATTTTTCAGCTTTCTGAACTGCCCTAAGCGCCCTTTCTGTCTCACCGGCCTGCCATGCCGAATAGCCTGCCATGAACCATGCCCTGCCTGCTTCGTCTTTATAATGGCCACCATGTTGCCTATCCATCACACCTGCTGCCTCCACATATGCATCAAAAGCAGCCCTGTATCTGGATAGCGAGTAGAGCATATCCCCTCGCACCATCATGAGGTCCGGAGCCTTTGATAAAATATCCGGATATTTTTCAAGCAGTTCAAGTGCCTTCTCATGATCTCCCAAGGACCTGCAAGCATAAACTGCATACTCCAGCAGGGGAACAGAAGGGGACGAATTCAGGAGTTCAACATAAACAGGAAGGGCCTTTGCAGGTATGCCTGCCTGTAGATTCAAGTCGGCAAGGAGTCTTGTCTCCGAAGCGTCAAGGGGCCTCAGATACGAAATCACCATCAGCGCCATGAGGGCATCTTCCATCCTGCCCTGCTTCAGTGAGACATGGATCAATGCCTTCCACCATCGCTCCTCTTCAGGCCAGCTTCGTACAAGTTCTAGGGCAAGGCTTCGTGCTTCCCTGTTCATCCCAAGATCAATGTACTGGTAAAGAAGCACCTGACTCCACTGTTTTTTCCTTTCACCTCTTGACCCAGCGACAATTTCCCTGAGCCAGGGCAGGGCCTCACGCCCTCTGTCATCTGCCATGAGTGCCCTTGCCATACCCTCTTTCCACTGCGGCTTAACACTTTTGGGATACTCCCTGAAAAGCCTCTTTAATATCTCCACTGCCCCGCCGCTGTTATCAGAAAGCAGCCTGCACATGCCGCAGTAGTAAAGGAGTTCAGGATTCTTTTTGTCCTGTAGATCAAAGGCTTTCAAAAAACTGGTTGCCGCACCGGAATAATCCTTAAGGTTATACTGGGCATTTGCCATGTTCATCCAGGTGGGAGCATGCTCAGGCCGAATTAAAAGGGCCTTTCGGTAAGAGGCCGCCGCATTTTTGTAGTCATCCAGGCAGAGATAACAGTTACCAAGGACAAACAGCAGTTCCGGGTTATTGGCATAGTCTGGATGTGCACTCTCTTTCCTGAATTTTTTTATTACTTCAACTGCTATGGTATAATCTTTACTGTTATAAAGACGGCTTACCTTGATGAGCAATCTGCCCACAGGAACAGGCAGTTGGCCACTTCCTGAACTTGCAGGATCAGCAAGAAAAAGGAAGATGACAAAAGAGGTCATAATGACAAGCGTGAGGTTTGTAACCCTGTTCAGATAAGCCATACAGAGTGTCAATCTTCCAGTTGGAACCTGATCTTTGTAACCATCCATACCTTAACAGGCCTTCCTGAAACCGCAGGTGGCGTAAACTTCCATTTTCTTACACATTGCAGCACGCTGTGTTCAAAATAGCCCGGCGGCTTTGCCTCAATTATCTGGACATGGTCAACCCTTCCCGCCTGGTCAACCAGAAGTTTTATCTTAACCCAGCCCTCAATCCTTCTCTCCCTTGCCCGGATTGGATAGACAGGGGGCACCCTTACCTCAAGGCTTACCGGTGCATCCAGTTCGCCTACTGAAAATATACCATCCGGCTCTGAAGGCATGTCAAAGCCCATTGCCACAGGAAGCTCACCCAACCCCTCAAATGTTGGCTGAAATTCCGGGTCAAAACGAAACGGAAAGTCAAGATTTCGGGGCCTCATATTGACCGGCCTCCTAACAGGAACCTGAACTGGTTCAGACAAAGGTTTAACCTTCTTTTTATCAGGTATCTCCTGTTTTTCTCTCTCGTGCTCCCTGAACTTAACCAGTGTAACATCAGGCACTATCTCCTGTATGGCAGAAGGTTTTGAATCACTGGTCTGAAGCATTGACATAAGGATAAAGAGAACCGCATTGATAACCATGGCAGCGATTATTGCCCAGACCCAGGTCAGGATATTTCTCCTGTGCAGGACATCAAGATATTTGGAAGCCATCAAAACCTTGCCCTGACATCGAAACAGACCATGCCTTCTGCACTGCTATCTGCCTTCACCGACTGTGGCTGCAAGGGAAACACTTTTTGCTCCTGCCATGCGGCAGCCATCCATTACCTTTACTGCAACTCCGGTGGAACTGTTTCTGTCTGCCACCACAATTACAGTGCCCGAGGGATTTTCAGCAAGGGCCCTTTCCACGTTTGCCCGTACTGCCCGAACGTCTATCTCTTTGTGATCCATAAAAATACGGTTCTCCCTGTCAATTGCTATAAGGATGCTTGTTTTGGAATCCGCAGAGGCAGTAGCGGCATTGGGACGGCTTACCTCAATACCTGTCTCCTTTACAAACGAAGTAGTGACAAGGAAAAAAATCAGCAGAATAAAAACCATGTCAATAAGGGGTGCCATGTCCACCCCCTGAATGGTATGCCGCTTTTTTCTGTGCGATGTTATGTTCAGCATATCTCTTAACTGCACTCACCGTTCCAAAGGTGACGCCTTATATAAAAACCTGCAACTGAAACCTTCTGGCCAAGCTGGCTCGCCTGCCTGTCAAGCAGGGACTTCATGTACAGCCCAGGAATGGCAATCATGAGACCGGTCTGTGTGGTGATAAGCGCCTCGGAAATTCCGCCAGCCATTGCCCGGGCATTACCGGTACCGTAGAGTGCAAGCACGTCAAAGGTGGTAATCATGCCAAGAACGGTCCCCAGCAGGCCAAGCAGCGGGGCAATGGCCGCAAGCACCCCAAGAAGTGAAAGGTATGCCCTGATTACGTGACGTACCCGCGTTACGGTCTCCTCAAGGATCAGCCTGTCCAGATTGGCAGTACCGGTTCTCCTGCTTATGAACTGTGCAACAAGCATGGATACCACACCCCTGTAGCGCTCAGGATCAGGCATGCGGTTTTCCCTGATATGTGCCACCGCTGCTTCAAGTTCCATGTTTTTCCAGGAAAGACGCCTGAAAAATAACAGCCTGTCTATGATGAGCACCCACAGAACCAGGCTGTCCAGGGCAAGGGGAACCATCACCGCTCCCCCTGTCTCCATGTAGTCCATGAGCCTGTATGCCGGTTCATAGAGATTCACTGCACCTGCCTGCTCCCTGCCCTCAAAATCACGTTTACCAGCGCAATGCCCTTTTCCTCCATGTCGGCAATTCGCCTCTCCACCACACCACCAAGCAGACTGTTTGCAATCAGAAGCGGAATGGCGGTGGAAAGTCCAAGCATTGTGGTAACCAGTGCCTCGGAAATCCCTGCTGACATCAGCCTGGGATCTCCGGTCCCGTACATGGTTATCACATGAAAGGTGTTTATCATGCCGGTCACTGTTCCAAGAAGGCCCAGAAGCGGGGCAATGGCAGCAAGCATGCCAAGGGCAGAGAGAAACCTCTCCATGGCCGGAATCTCACCAAGTATGGCCTCCTGCAGGGCATTCTCCAAATCCTCCCTTGGTAGCCCCTTTGCCTTGAGCCCTGCAAGCATCTCCCTTGCAAGGGGCTTCCCCTTGAACTGGCTGCACATCTCAATTGCACTGTCCCACCTGCCATCAAGCACCAGCTCTTCAATCCTGGAAACAAGAGAGTCTGAATCAAGCCTGCTCCTTAAAAGAAACAGGCTGCGCTCCGCTATTATAAAAAGGCCTGCAACCAAAACCCCCAGTATGGGCCATACCACAGGGCCTCCATTACGAATCTTCTCCCACAGGCTGCGGGAACAGGTAAACTCCCTGAGTGCTCCCCCACGGGATATGTCAACAAAGATGTCGTCTGTTTTACCCTCCATGTAGTCTCTGATAGCGGCACGCACACCGGATGCAGGAACCCTGGCGGCCGCATAAAATCTTCTGCCTGACGGTGCATAAGAAAGAAAACCCGCCTCTTCCGAAAGCGTGTAGGCTGCGGTAAAGGGCCCAACAACCAGTATGCGTCCGGTGGTCTCCCTACCATCTCTCCCCACCATGAGACCATCCCTTACCACCACCCAGCCTGTCTGGTTTATCTGCGCCTTTAACAGCTCAACCATACTCCTGACATCGTCCATGCCAGGAAACTTTGCTTCATCAAGAATATCATCAAGAAAACCGGTATCCGGCTGAAACAGCCCGGTTTGAAGATTCTGCTCAACCAGTGCCTTTATGTCCTTGGCATTAAGCCTGACCACTCCCACCAGATCATGGACAACATCTTCTGCATGGGCAAGCTCTGTAGAAACCGCCTTTTCCTTCTGGGAAAGAGTAGCTGCTTCTTTCTCAAGGGCTTTGACTTCTCCACGCAGGGTTCTGTTAAGCTCCCTTAACCGTGCAAGCCTCTTTTCAAGCTGTTTCCTGTCATTAAGGATAGCGGCGCGTGCCTTGCGCGATTCCTCAACAGCCTGCTCTTTTTCATCAGATGCCCTTTTCTCAAGAAGTGCCCTGGTCTCCTTCACCTTTACCGCACGCATGTCATGGGCAAGCACACCGGAAACAGGCAGGAAAAGTAAAAAGACAAGAAGAAGTGTAACTGCATTTACTATACCGGAACGGTGCATCAGTTTACACCCAGCCTTCCAACCGGAAGCCTTACAAACTCCACGGGCCTTCGTTTAAGCGCCATATCCAGGGCCATCTTTATGTTTCTGCCATATTTTTGCGGTAGTTCCTCCCAGGTTTTGGAAGAGGAATCATAAAATCCGCATCCACTCTCATCCAGGGTCTGGTAAAAGAGGTTCAGTCTTCCAAGCCTGAGCACATCTACAAGGACAGGTTCACCTGAAAGCATAATGCTCTCCCTGTTTACATCAACTGTTGTGCCATACTCAGCCTCTACAAACAGTGCCTCCATTACCTTTCTGAACTTCTCGCTTAATGACACATCAGGATCATCCATAAGCCGCCTTAAACGTGCCATGCGCGCACTGCGCTCCTTTTTGAGAAAAGGCAGGCCTCTGGAGACTTCTGCCTCAAGCCACCTGAAAGAATCTTCAAGAAAGGGCTGCATATCCTCTGATATCTGCCTTAATCCCTCAAGTTCCTGCTCTTTTTCAACAATCCGCGCCCTTGTCTCTGTGACAAGAGATGATAAGTCATCACGCCGCCCAGACAGCTCTGAATTTTCTGTTTCAAGCCGCTCAAGCTCCTGGCGCATCTTCTGCTGCACCTCAAGCCACCTTGCCCGCTCCTGTTGCGTCTCCTGCCTGATGTCTATGGACTGTCTCACAGGTTTTTCAATACGCTGACTGACCACCCCTGGCGCGGCAGGAGAAACCTGCTCTGAATACGCATGAGCCCATGACATTAAAAGGGCCATTAAAACTGCTGCCAAAATTTTCACTCTGTTTTTCATGCTAAAACTCAATACCACGCTGCGCCTTTATCCCCTTTTTAAAGGGATGTTTCACCTCACGCATCTCGGTTACCAGATCAGCAATATCCACAAGCTCAAGGGGGGCGTCCCTTCCAGTTATTACAATGTGCACACCTGGCGGCCTTTTTCCCAACACTTCAAAGACCTTGTCCTGGTCAACCATGCCGTAGTTAATCACGTATGTGAACTCATCCAGTACCACCATACGGTACTGACCGGATGCTATGGCATCTGTGGCGTAAGCCCAGGCTTCTGAGGCTAAAGCCCTGTCTTTTTCAGGATCATCTGACTTCCAGGTAAACCCGCGCCCCATCACCCTGAAATCAACAAGATCAGCCAACCGCTCCATAACCTGCCTCTCCCCGCTCTTCCAGTCACCCCCCTTGATAAACTGGATGAAGCAGACTTTCATTCCATTGCCCGCTGCACGAATGGCCTGACCAATGGCAGACGTGGTCTTGCCCTTGCCATTACCTGTCAGCACCATCAGCAGTCCGGATGCCTGTTCTGTCATTTAACAACTCCCCCTGCTACCACTCTGCACCAATCCTGAAAACCATGGAAAACGGCGGGGCAGAGTAGTAACTGGTCTTTCCAGCCGCACCATCATCATACAGGTCCAATATGCCTATGTGGTGAGAATCAAAAATATTCCTGAATTCCAGGTTTAAAGAGATATTTTTCAAGGCGTAGAATTTATCCCTCCTGTAACGCAGGGACAGATCCACCATCGCATGAGAGGGAACAGACTCCTCATGAAGAGCATCACCAAAACGCTTGCTCATATAGGTAAACACAGGGGCTATTTCAAGCCCTTCCCAGGAGTATATGACACCACCTTTGAGTATCCACCTGGGTGTGTCTGGAAGCTGCCTGCCCTCAACATCCACACTGCTGCCACTGCGTTCTATATCATCAGTAAACTCCAGGTCCGTATAGGAAGGATTAAAAAACATTATCAAACCCCAGGGAAGATATGCTGTGGCATCAAGTTCAAACCCAATGCTCCGTGCCTCACCGTCATTCAGATAATAGTTAAGACCTACTACAGGATCGTATGCATTCACCAGGACATCATGGTGCCTTGAATAGAAAAATACAGGGTGCAGGGAAAATTTCTTTGTTTTGAACCGCAGTCCAACGTCAATGTTATCGGATTTTTCCATCTTCCACTGATCGAAGATGTCCTGCAAAACCATGCCTGCAGCATTGAACGCCGCCCTGTTTTGCACATACAGGTTTGTAATGGGGACAAACATATATGGCCTTACGTAAGTCCGTCCATAGTTGCAGTACACCTCAAGATCATCCCTGATCCTGTATCCAACACCTGCAGATGGAAGCCAGACATCCCAGCTCTGATCATCAAGTGAAAGGTCATCCTGTTCCACAAGCTTGCCTGCGGAGTTTGTAAGATACCCGGTGCTTGATGGTTCGCTGTAATAGAAATATTTTATGCCTGCCTGCCACATGAACCTGCCGTATTCCCCGGATGCCTTGAGATAGGGACTGTGGATGTAGCCCCTTCCGTCATTATCAGCATAATATGAGTACCCGAGTTCCCTGAGACCCGTGGATGTTATGGCGGATTTCTTCACGAACTTATCCATGCCTGCAGACTCAAACCAGTATCCACCTGTAACAGACAACGTGGAGAGATCCCAGCGTATCTCAGGAATAACTCCAACCCTGTCAAGATCGGTTATTTTTTTCACCATGAAGTACCTGGTGGTTCCATGTACAACCTTGGATAAAGTCTCTGTACGCCATGCATCCTCATTGGAATAGTAGGGTTTAATGGAAAAAAACAGGGGACCAGGCTTTTTGCTCTTTATTATGAACCTGAAATCCCTGTTGGTGGAGCTGTTGGTATTATACTTAAAATAGTACCTGTCCAGGGCAGGGCTGCCTGTCCTGTTTTCATTATAGTCAAGGCGGTAATAATCATCCATCTCTTTTGCCTGACTGTAAACAAGGGGGCGAAAAGAGTCATGATCAGCATCATTGAAGCTGAAAAAGACATCAAGCTCAGCCAGATCTCCTATATCCTGGGTAAGCCCTGCATCCACATGATTCCTTGGACCAAGCTCGCCGGGACCCTTCCATTTATCAGCCTCTGTATAGGAATATGATGCGAAAAGCCCTGTTTTGGTAGGCAACCTTCCGGAATCAAGCCGCACAAAGGACCGATTAAAAGAGTCTGAACCTGCACTCTGCCTGAAAAATATACCGGCCTGCTCCTGTGGACGCCTGAAAAACAGCTCTATGGCCCCGCCCTTGTTGCCGTTTCCAGTACCAAGATCCGCAGGAGATGCCCCCTTGTACAGGGCCACGCTCCTGAGATTAGGCGTATCAAAAATTGACTCCCGTGGCCCGATAGGCATTATTCCGTAATCGGGCATTCCCTCCACAGTAACGCTTCCAAACATGCTCTTGATTCCACGAAACCTGGTATTCTTTTTCCCCAGGCCAAAGGGGTCAGTGCTCTCGAGGGATACACCGGGAAGAAGGTCCACAACCTCGTAAATGCTTGATGTTGCGGCTACTCCTTTAAGTTCCATCCCCTCTCTGGTCACCATGCTGCCGGAATAAAGGGCATCACCTGCCTGTTTTACAGGAGAAATCACCTCTCCCTTGACAACCAAGTCCCTAAGTTCATACACATCACCGGCAGCGGAATAAGAACAACTGAACAGAAAGGCAATAAAATTGGCAACAAAGACAAGAAATGAAAAAATGGATGTTCGTGAATACATTTTTGCTCTCCCTACCCTTCCCCAAAGCAGCATCCTGAAGAAGGCTAATCCAAAAACACATTACTTCTCTGTATCAATCTGCCAGTCACAGAGAACCTCCTCAAGGACAACCATATCCCGGCCTTCAAGCAGTAATATTTTTAACAAATACGTAACACGAAACAACATTATCATCCCACTGCTCAAAAAGCAAGAATTTGATGGTATCAAAGCTGGATTGGGCGGTTGTGGAATCTGCCGCATATATGCGGAACAGGAATTTATATAGAGGGGAAGAGGCCAAAATGTCATGCCTGTAGCTGGGAAACCGGCAAGACATGCCCCATTTTGACCTGGCCTTTGGGCCTTGAGCTGAATAGGACCAATGGTAACTGTTCAGCGCATTTATTGAATAAGGTTATTAAATGATCTTGTTTTCCCGTTCCGGAGAAGAATTTCTTGTTTCTCCAAGGCTTGCTACGCCAAAATCGCGAAACTCACTCGTACCCCGTTCAGACAAACGTGATTTTTTGGCTGCGCTTCGCCAAGAAAAAATACGAAATTCTTCAAAGTCACTCCCAAACAAGGACCATTTACCACGCTGAATAGATACAACCTGGATTGAGCAATTGTCGGATTTGCTGCAGATCCGCGAAAGAGGAATTTCCATAATAGTCGGCTATATGGGAGTTCCTCTGACAAAGGAGATGCAGTGAATCCGACAATCCCGAAGGGTTTCAAAAGTTGAAGAGTATTATAGGTGTAACTCCTTTTGATATTGTAAATCATTTCTTCAAACTTTTGAAACGCTCAATTCAGGTACAACTAATGAAACATAAACCGCCGTGCTCTTACGTTAAGGAGCAGGCCTATTCCGATCATTGTGGTAAGCACAGAGGAGCCGCCATAACTGACGAGGGGAAGAGGCACGCCAACCACAGGCAGAAGCCCCATTACCATGCCCAGATTAACAACCATCTGCCAGAAGATCATTGCGGTGATGCCAAAGGCAAGATAGGTGCCAAATGGCTCCTTGCTGTCCTGGGCAATGGCTATGCCCCTTACAAGCAGTATGGTAAAAAGGGACAGCAGGACCATATCACCAACAAATCCCCACTCCTCGGACCACACGGAAAACGCAAAATCCGTATGTACTTCAGGCAGGAACTTGAGCTGTGCCTGGCTCCCCTTCATATAGCCCATTCCGGTAAACTGCCCGGAACCCACGGCAATTTTTGACTGTATAACGTGATACCCTGCACCGAAAGGATCGCTCTCCGGGTTCAGGAAACTTTCAATACGTTTACGCTGGTAGGGTTTAAGATACTTCCAGACAAGGGGCATGGCTGCCATCACCCCGGAAAACACTATGATAACACTGGTCCACCTTATACCTGCCACATAAACAATGGAGGCAAAGAGTGCGATCAGAAGCAGGGACGTCCCGAGGTCTGGCTGGCGATGGATGAGCACCGCAGGAATCAGTGTGAGCAACATGGGAACACCCAGGTCCCTTATCCTGTACTGCTCCCGTTCGTCTTTATAAAACCATGAGCTCAGCACCATTACTATGCATATCTTGGCAAGCTCTGAGGGCTGAAGCCGCATAAATCCAAGGGAGAGCCATCGCTGGGACCCCCCCACGCTCTTTCCTATAAAGAGCACAAGGACCAGCAGTATTACTATCCCCACCCAGATATGAAGCGCAATGGAGGGAATAACATGGTAGTCAAAACACATAACTAGAAACATTACAGCAAGGCCTACTGTGTACCACTGAAGCTGCTTGTACTGAAAATGGTAGCCTGTGGCAGCACTTGCACTGTTCAGATTGATAAAACCAATGGCCATTATGCCAAGCACTGAGAAGAACAACCACCAGTCAAAATTTTCTATGTATCGCTTATCAAACATTTTTCGCTTTTATGAAACCCGGTTTGGAGATCACCGGAATTGCATCAGCATTTATCTGCCGCTTGATCACAGGTTTTGGTGCCATTAGCTGAAACCATCTCTCAATGACCATTCTGGCGACAGGAGCAGCGGCAGAGCCACCATGACCACCATGTTCAATCAGTACGGCCACAGCGATCTGAGGCGCATCCGCAGGGGCATAGGCAACAAACCATGCGTGATCTCTGTACTTCCATGCCATTTTTTCAGACTGACGCCTTCTTGCCTGCCTTATAACCTGGGCAGTGCCGGTCTTTCCCGCAACCTCAATCCCCTTTATGCGGCAGCGCCTTGCAGTGCCGCGTTTATCCTGAACAACACCCTTGAGGGCGTTTTTCACAATGCCAAGGTTCCGTTCAGAAACAGGGATATGACCCTTTTTCACAGGGGTAAAATGCTGGATTTCAGAGGCATCAGGCCCTTTAATCTTCTCAACGAACCGGGGCTCATAGATATCCCCGCCGTTTGCAACAGCGGCAATGACAGATGCCATCTGTATGGGAGTTGTCAGCACAAAACCCTGTCCGATGGAGATATTAAGGGTTTCGCCCTTTTGCCATGGCTCGTGAAATCTTTTGAGTTTCCACTCCCTGGTCGGGATAAGCCCACGCTGCTCGCCCGGCAGATCAATTCCGGTACGCTGCCCCAGCCCAAATCCACGGGCGTACTTTCCTATCCTGTCAACACCAAGCTTCAGCCCTACGTTGTAAAAATAGACATCACATGACTGGACTATTGCCTTGTAGATGTCGGTCTGGCCATGCCCACGCCAGTCCCAGCACCTGAAGGTACGCCTCCCAAGCTTGAAGGAACCGTTACAGAAAAAACGGGTAGATTCATCAACCACATGCTCCTGAAGGGCTGCGGCCCCCATTATAATCTTGAAGGTTGAACCCGGCGCATAGGCCTCCTGAATGGCCTTGTTACGCATTGGCCTGTATAGGGGATCATTAAGGACCTTCCACTCTTCGGTTGTTACACCGCGGGCAAATGCCTCTGGATCAAATTTTGGAGTGCTTGCCATGGCAAGGATACGGCCTGTATCAGGCTCCAGGGCAACAACAGCGCCCACCTCATCTCCAAGGCCATCCTCTGCTGCCATCTGCAGATCAGCATCAATGGTGAGATAGATGTCATCTCCTGCAACAGGCGGGACTTCACTGACCACGCGCCTGAGCATCATGCGGGAATCAACTTCCAGCTTCCGCTCACCCTTGATGCCTGCAAGCTGGGGCTGGAATCGCGCCTCAACCCCGTACTTGCCAACAAGGTCCCCGGGACGTGCACCTGGGAAACGGTTGGCGTCAATATCCGCCTGACTGAGCTCCCCGATGTATCCAAGCAGATGGGGAGCAATGCTTCCGTATGGATATTTTCTTCCTGGTGTCACCTCAATAACAACACCGGAAAGCTCAGGAAGACGAGCCTCTATGCGAGAAATCTCGTCCCAGTCTGCATCACGTTTTATGACTGCAGGAAGATAGCTTGGCTGCTGAAGGCTGTTTTTAAGCCTTACCCTTACAGGGCCCTCAGGCTCATTCAGAAGGGGCAGAAGGCGCCCAAGAAGCTCCTCCATGTTCCGGACATCCTTGCGAACAATACAGACATTAAAACAAGGCTTTACACCGGCAAGAAGCCTGCCATTACGATCAAGTATCTTGCCCCGAGGGGGTTGCAGCCTCACTACCCTGAGCCTGTTATCTTCAGCCTTTTTCCTGTTGGTTTCCCCCTCTATAATCTGAAGATACCAGAGCCGGGCAACAATGATGGACATGGCAAAGAATATCAGTACATACGCACCGGCACACAGCCCCTGCCTGGCGCCCTGATCTTCAGGGCCAAATTTTTTTACATTAAGGACTGCTCTAATTGCAGAAAGACGCATTTAAAACTCAAGCAGATGAATAGTTTTCAGAGCTAAATAAAAACTGATAGATACTTTCAAAAAATGCAAAGAATAAAGGGGAAAGAAGGGCATTTGCTGCAGCCTGCATCACTCCCTGGGGCCACACCAGTTCGGCATGACCGCCACCTGCCAGTATTATAACTGTTCCGTTCATGCTCACAAACAGCACCAGCAGAACCCTATGAAGTATTGAAGTGTACATCAGGTGGCTTGCGATGTAACGCACCATCAGATATGCCAGAACAAACGCACCAATATAGAGCCCTGGAATAAGTGCAGTAAAGCCCTCAGCCATTACCCCGAGGACAAGAACAGGAGTAAAACCCTGGGGCATGGGCACCCTCAGGGCGAACCAGACTATCAGTGTGTAAAGGGCATCAATCCGGATGTTTGCAACAGAGACATGGTCGCCAATGGCGCTTTCAATGACCAGAAGGAAAAAACCCGTTACAAGAAAGAAGCTATAATCACGTTTCATCTTTCCTGCTCAAGAAGCGGCCTTTCAGTCAGCAGGATCAAGACCTTTTCAAGACCCTTAAGGTCAACGGCAGGCTCTACCTCGATGGTCTGAAACAGGGTGGATTCACCTAAATTCTTCACTGATGAAACCCTGCCAAGAAGCAGGCCCCTTGGAAAAATACCGTCTGTTCCTGATGTGATTACATTATCGCCAGTCTCAACATCCTGGCCCTTTTCAACATACTCCAGGGTACATCCTCCCCTGCCGTTTCCCTTGACAATTCCACGTATGCGGCTGCTCTGAATCATTGCACCCACTGCACTGTTATAGTCTGAAATCAGCATGACCCTGCTGAAGTGAAGCCCAGCCTTGATAACCCTTCCGGCAACGCCCTCAGGGGCAAGCACAACCATGTCCCTGCGAACACCATTCATGCGGCCCTTGTCAACCGTGACCGAAGAGACCCAGGAGTCGATGTCCATACCCACTATGGTTGCAACCATGGTCCTTCCGGACACCTCTTCTCTGATGCCAAGAAGCCCCCGAAGCTGCTCATTCTCAATAAGGGCCTCGCGGTAACGAATCACCTCCTGTCTGAGACGGGCTATCTCCTCCCGGTAGGCATTATTCTGCTGCTTGACATTTCTGAGATTGACGTAGGAATCCCATACATGACGGACCCACTGCAGGGGATTGGATATTCCCTTCTGGAAATAGCCTGCCATGTCAGTAAAGACTGAATCAACAGGCACAAGGAGGGAGACGGACCGGAAGTTAAGTCCTACAAGGGCAAAAATGACCAGCACCGCTGCTATAATTGCAACAAGTGCCGCTCCTATTTTTCTGGATTTTTTTTTGGGTACCGGCAACGAAATGTATGGTGTTCAACTCAGATCATCGCTCTGATCTTGCTGATATTATATATAATACGCTCACAAGACCGCGCACAGCCCGTCAGTTAATCATAATCTCCTTTAGGATATCGAGATTGTCCAGGGTCTTGCCTGAACCAAGGGCTACCGAGGAGAGGGGATCTTCGGCTATTATAATTGGCAGGCCGGTCTTGTCTCTGAGCAGCTTGTCCAGATTTTTAAGAAGGGCACCACCGCCTGTGAGCACTATTCCCTTGTCAACTATGTCTGCTGCAAGCTCCGGGGGAGTCTGTTCAAGGGCAATCTTCACGGTCTCTACGATATTTTCAATCTGCTCATCAATAGCTGCCTTAACCTCTGATGCGTCAATGGTGATGTTCTTGGGAACGCCGGAGATTAGATCCCTGCCCTTTATCTCCATCTGCTCATAGGGCTCCTTGGGCATAACATTACCAATGGTAACCTTTATGGTCTCTGCAGAGTGTTCCCCAATCAGGAGATTATAACGCCTCTTTATGTGCTGAAGTATGGCTGCATCCATGCGGTCGCCGGCAACACGCACAGACTTGCTGTACACAATTCCTGCAAGGGAGATAACCGCCACCTCCGTGGTGCCGCCACCAATATCAACAACCATGTTTGCAGTTGGCTCTGTAATGGGAAGCCCTGCGCCAATTGCGGCGGCCATGGGCTCTTCGATAAGATAGACCTCACGGGCTCCGGCAGACTCTGCAGACTCCCGCACAGCCCTCTTTTCAACCTGTGTAATGCCCGAAGGCACACTGACGATAATCCTTGGCCGGGCCAGCATGCGGTTATGGACCTTGCGTATGAAATAACGCAACATTGCCTCGGTTACTTCAAAGTCAGCAATGACGCCATCCTTCATGGGCCTGATTGCCACTATGTTGCCAGGGGTCTTCCCCAGCATCATCTTGGCCTCCTTGCCAACTGCCAGCACCTTGTTTGCCCTGGCGTCTTTCTTTACAGCCACCACTGAAGGTTCCCTGAGCACTATGCCCTTGCCCTTGACGAAAACAAGGGTATTTGCAGTGCCAAGATCAATGGCCAGATCATTTGAGAGCCAACCTGCTATGGTTTTAAACATAATATCTTCAAGTCCTGTTCTGAACGTATTGGTTACCCAGAATTTTTACGGCTAGTTACGCATGCCATTCCATACATGACTGATGTCTTATACAAGCAATATTTCGCGAGGCACACATCACGCTGCATTGCCCATGTTGCCGGAATCACCGGGGCAGTGCGGAAAACCGTAAAATCACATTTTTACAAATCTACTAAAGCAAATAGCAGTTTGCAAGAATAGTGTCAAATTTTGATTTACCTGAAATTTCATCCATCAAACCTGATTGTATAATCTCCTGGACTATCCACATTTTGTTCACTAAACTTTCATGACATGGGGTTAGTCTCCCCCTGACATGAAAGTTGGCTCAAAGCTCAAAGTCAAAAGCTGAAAGCAAACATGACTCCTTCACCGCCCGCTTCGCTCAAGGACGCCAAGAACGCAAAGAACAACGCCAAGGAAATTATTTCTTCCCTGTCGGCCACCCCGACAGGGAAAAATTAAAAAACCCTTTGCGTCCTTAGCGTCCTTTGCGGTTCAGCTTTTGTCTTTTTGGACTTTAAGCCTTGAGCTTTCAGGTTTGACCTATTTCCACGATAAACCGTGAGGACAAAAATATGAGCATAAAACACACCATTGCCAAAATCATCCTTATCTCCCTTATTTTGGTTGTGACAAACACAGCAGTGGCATCAAGCACAGCCAGCAAAATGCCCAAAATAGCCAACAAACCGTTCCTTATAACAGGACAGCTGCCACACTATACCCCCATGCTCATGAAGGTATGGGATGATCCGGAACTTGGTCTGTCAGACAAACAGAAACGGTGGCTCAAGGTGGTAAGGGAGGAGACAATACATGACATCAGGAGGATTGCCCAGAAGACCGCCAGCCTGGAAAGACAGGTGGCAAACGGAATAAAAACCGGCATGGAGCCGGACCAGCTGCTTCCAACTGTAAAGGAGATAGCGGCACTTAAGACAGAGGCAACCATGGTTCATCTCAAGTGCATCTATGATACCCGCAAGATACTGACTGAACAGCAGTTGAAATGGCTTGAAAACCGGTTCAAAAATCCACACAGGGAGGAAAGGTAATGCTTCAGATCATCCCCTCACCCCACCAGGAAGTAGTAGTTGTAAAGGCTACAGGGCGGCTTACAGATGAAGACTACAAAAACTTTGTCCCTGAGCTTGAAAGACTCATCAACGAACGTGGTGCCATCTCAATGTTGGTGGAGTTTGAAAATTTCAAGGGTTGGGAGCCAAAGGCGCTTTGGGAAGACTTCAGGATCGGGCTGAAACACCCGGATGATTTCAAGAAAATCGCAATTGTCGGGGACAAGGCATGGTTTCATCTCTTTGCCATAATTGCAGACGCATTTACCTGTGGTGAGGTAAAATATTTCAACCACAATGAAATACAACAGGCGTGGGACTGGATACTTGCAAAGGAGCCTACAGACAATGATAAAATCAGCCAGGAAACAGAAGAAGAAAAGCCCCTTCTGCCCTACAAAAATATTGTGGTGGCAATGGATTTCTCGCCACATGCAGAACGGGCCCTGGCCCGTTCAGTGGAGCTGGCAAGACTCTACAAGGCAAAGGTAGCCGTGGTGCACGCCTTTGAAAATTTCATGCTTTACGATGTCTATCCTGATGATTTCCTAGGGGCAGGAACAGCCCTTCCGATGTATGATCCTGAACTTGAACAGCAGCTCTTTGACTCAGCAGAAAAGAGGCTTGAGGAGATGGTAAAAAAGGCAGATTACGATAAAATCAGTGCCCAGGTGATCTGGGGCTCTCCCTCTGCCACTGTAATCTCCTATGCTGAATCACAGAAGGCAGATCTTATTGTGGCAGGCTCCCACGGAAGGAAAGGCATTGCACGCCTTTTAGGCTCTACAGCCAACAGCATAATGCACAAGGCAAGGTGTGATGTACTGGTGGTAAGGCTTGATTAGCGAAGGCCCCTGAGACGCCTCTGGTGCTCAAGATAAAATTTACGCCTAAGAAGCCCTGAAGGATCATCCGGTATCTGCCTGAGCCACTGTTCAAGCTCCCGTTCCTCCTGGCTTTTCTGCCCTTCCGGTTCCGTTTCTGAATCATGGCCAGACAAGGTGCTGGCAGATTCCGATTCTCCCTCCTGCTGCCTATTGTGACTTATCGCGCCTTGCTTTTTCCTGTCATTGGTTTTGTTTTGCTGCTCCTTGCCTGTGGCCTGACCTTTTACACTATCTTTCTCTTGCCCTGATTTTCTGCCATCTTCCCTGCTCTGTTTTTCCGCAGTATTTTCAATTTCAGAGCTGTCTTCACCATGCTGTGCGTCAGCGTTTTTATCTGATGGTTTATTCGACTTTTCATTAAACCGTTTGGATTCGCTGTTACCGGCCTGCGAATCCATATTTTCTGTACCCTGATTATCCTGATTTTCCCCTTTGTTTTCCTGGCTGTCCTTACCGCTCTCCTTTCCACCTTGCTGCTCCTTCCTGTCTTTATTACTGCTCTCAGAAGGATTTCCGCCTTGAGCCTCCTGCTGCTTCTTCTGATCCTCAAGAACCTTTTTAACCAGGTCACGGTTAAACCTCGCGTCACTGCTATCAGGATCAAGCTTCAGGGCCTGTTCATAGGCATCAAGCGCCCCTTCAAGCCTCCCCTCCCTGGCCAGGCTGTTCCCCCTGTTATAGAGCGCACGGGCACCATCAAGCCCTTTTAGAAGTTTTGAAGCCTCCTTGTACTTGCCTGCCTTATAGAGTGCTGCAGCCTTATACTCCGGGTCATCAAAAAGCCTTGCCGCCTCATCATACTTGCCCTGCTGGTACAGGCTCCATGCCTGCTGATCCTTGCGCATCCAGAGGTCATCCCAGCCAAATGCAAATGCAGGACCTGTTACACTGAACTGATACAGCATGAAAACTGCCAGCATTAGGAGTATTCCCCTTCTGAAGGCTGCCAGACATGCAGGAATAAGCAGCAGCACAAGCCACACACCCTCATCCTGCCATTTGTCAACATGGGCTTTCCTCTCCCTGACAGATGAAGTCCCCGGCGTATTGCTGTTTTCCGCCAAAATCCTGCGTATATCAGAATCATCCGCTGTTATCTTTGCATAAACTCCGCCACCTTCCTCTGCCAGTTTGCCAAGCCCTGCATCATCAAGGCGTGCCATACAGGTATTTCCAGAACTATCCTTTGCAAACCCGCCGGAAGGATCAGGCACAGGGGCGCCAGCCTTGGTCCCGATTCCAAGCACAGAAACCTCTATACCCTTTTGCCTAATCGTTTTTATCTCATTTACAGTGGAAGCCATGTCGGAAATACCGTCTGAGACAAGTATAATTCTGCCCCTTTTTATACCTGCCTGGACAAGGAGCCTGTATGCCATATCCAGAGCAAGAGCAGCCCTGTCCCCGGCAACCGGCATGATATCCGCGGAAAGCGCAGGAAGCATTGCCTTGATGGTTGAAGTATCATCGGTCAGGGGAACAACAGTAAAGGGCTCGCCACTGAACGCCACAAGGCCGGTAAAACCCTCCCTGCCTGCATCAAGCATGTCCCTGATCTTGAAAATTGCCCTGGACAGGCGTGAGGGCTTTATGTCAGTTGCCATCATGGAAGGCGACATATCAAGCACAATAACCCTGCCTGTCTTCAGCCTGAATACGGGTTGGGGCTGTTTTTCCCATGCAGGCCCGGCAAGGGCAATTACTGCTATGAGCCACGACAAGCCAAGAACAACCAGTGGCAATCTGCTGGAGGCGCCTGGCCTGTCAAGGAGGAGGTGCGGAAGCAGCCTGGGATCACAGATATTTTCAAGCTGCTGCAAACCTGTCTTTTTCCTGAAGCGAAACAGAAGCACCAGCGCACATGGGATAAGCGCATAAAACCACTGGGGTCTTAAAAAATGAAAATCTGGAGGGATTATCATCATGATGCATGTCCGGAAAATCTGGCCTTGACTTGTGCAAACAACCTGCTTTTAACAAAAAAATCCCCAAATCCCCATGCCAGGGTCAGCGCAAAGGCCATCCCCATCGGCAGATAAAACAGGTCATTAACAGGCCGCACCATCTTAGATTCGGCATTTGCCGGCTCAAGTTTGTCAAGCTCGTGATAAATCTCCGCAAGTCCCTTCCTGTCAGTTGCCCTGAAGTATCTGCCTCCGGTTACCCTGGCAATATACCTGAGCATATCTTCATCAAGGTCTGCGGAAGGGTTCACCGTGCGCGTACCAAAGAAATCCCTTATTCGTATCCGCCTTGCCCCGACACCTATTGTATAGACCTTGATTCCTGCCTGGGCTGCAAGCTCAGCTGCCCGCCTTGGTGTAACAGTGCCAGCGGTATTCGCCCCGTCTGTGATCAGTATTATACAGGCCTTTTTGTTGTCTGACTTTATCAGGCGTTTTACAGCAAGACCTATGGCATCACCAATGGCTGTCTTGTCGCCTGCAATGCCGGTCTGGGCCTCATTAAGAAATTTTATAACTGTATTCCTGTCAAAGGTGAGCGGTGCCTGCATGTACGCCCGTGTTCCAAAGAGTATAAGCCCCACCCTGTCTCCCTTACGTTTTTTCAGGAAATCAGAAGCCACCTGTTTTACAACATCAAGCCTAGTTCCACGGCTGCCCTCAAGATCAAGGTCAGGCGTATCCATGCTCCTGGAGACATCCACCGCAAGCATAAGGCCACGGCCTGTTTCCGGAAGCTCCACAGGTTCTCCAAGCCACTGGGGCCTTGAGGCAGCAAGAAGAAGCAGGACCCACACCAGCGAGAGCAGAACTGCCCTCCATTGCTTTCGTGCCCGGCGATAGGATATGCCGGACTCCTGAACAATATCCTCCACAAAGGGGGCATAGAGGGCAGGAGGCCCAGCTCCTTTTACCGCAGGGACAAAACGCCATACAACCCAGGGAAGTGGAAGCAGAATAAATATCCAGGGCCAGGCAATGTGCATCATGTCCCAGCCTCCCCGTTGGCAGCCCTTTTACACCCTGACAACACGGACCTACTGCACTTGACACCCTTTATCCACCGTCTTGCGAGCCTCAGAAGTTCCCTGCGGTCCACCTTGCAATCAGGCGCATAAATCCCATCTCCAAGGACCGTCCCTGGCCCTGAAAGGAAATCACTGCCGCTGGGTGCGTGGGCATGAAGGAATTCAAGCCATTTTCTTCCGGAAAGCATCCCTGCATTTTCATCAGGAAAGCAGCAAATGGCATATCTTTTAAGCACATGCGAAACACCAAGGGCAAACTCCCTCTGTGAAAGCGTGCTGTCTTCGCCTATGGCTGAAAGCTCCTTAAGGGCTGAACGCCTTAGCCTTCCTGCCACATACAGCCATACCAAAGCACCAATCAGCCCAATTAACAGAAAAAACAGCACCCACCAGCCAGGGGCAGGAGGCCACCAGGAAACAGGGGGTGGCGCGTGGATGGGGCGCAGTGCATCCAGGGTCCCTGACGGGATTGATGACAGGGAAGAAGGAGTCATGCCGCCCTCCCCACCGGGCTTAAGGCACGCCTTACAAGACGCTGGGCAGGAATATCAGATGGAAAGTCCAGCCACTTTACTGCAAGCCCCCTGGTAACAGCGTGAAGATGCTCCCTGTGGCGCAAAAACTGCTGTGACCACGCCTTCTGCACCTGGCCAAGGGATGTATCAACTGTAACCCGGCTATTTTTAGAGCCAAACCTATACACACCTGGCGGTGGAGGCGTGCTTTCAAGGGCATCATGGACAAGACATGCTATAACGTCATTTCTCATTGCTATTGCCCGAAGCAAAGTTGAGCCACGCTCGCCAAGTTCACGAAAATCACTCAGAATAACAACCAGACTTCCCGAACGGGACATCTTTTCAATAGCTGCAAGGGAGCGGTCCAGACGGCCATGCTCAGTATCACCAGGCTCCACTGGCTGAAGTTCAATAACTGTGCGAAGCAGGCCAAGCACGCCGGCCTGTCTTGGCCTGGGCAACACCGTACGCACACCGATTCCTCCGGACACGACGCCCCCTACCCTGTCACCGCAGGAAACCGCAGACCATGCAAACAGTGCCGCAGCCCTTGCAGCAAGCACTGACTTGAACTGAAGCCTTGTGCCGAAAAACATGCCGGGGTTAAGGTCAACCAGAAGCAGCACAGGCCGTTCCCGCTCCTCCCTGAAGAGCTTGGTATGGGGTTTACCCCTTCTTGCCGTTACCCGCCAGTCAATACTGCGGACATCATCACCTGGCTGATAGATCCTCACCTCGTCAAATTCAAGGCCCCTGCCCCTGAAGGCTGACCTGTGTGCCCCTGCCTGAAGTGCCGTGGGACTTCTGCGGCCAGAAAGAACCGCTCTCCGGGCTGCTCCACGCAGGCGCACCAGCTCTTTCAGGTCTGTAACTACTCCAGGGACTAATTTTATCTCCATGACTCTGTCATTTACAATAGATATAAAAGCGTTCAGCGAAACACCTTTCTAAGACTAACATATTTTGTATAATATTGGACATGGCTGGTAAACGTAAAAAAAAGAGGCAGCGCGTCCCCTCTGATTTTCTGGACAATAATAATGCAGCCGCGGTGGTGGAGCAGTGGACAGATGGTGAAACATTTGCCAACACCCCGTTTGCTGACCTGAAAAAACGCTTGAAACAATCTGCCGGACATGCCCCACTGGCAAAGGGAAAAAAATCCGGGCATTGCCACACGCCCCGGAAAAAATCTAAGACTGAAACTTCAACGGTCAAGGTGCTCCCGCCCGGAGAGCCTTCAGAATCAAACGAACCGGCACAATCCCCATCACCAACAGCAACCGCCACAGATGATGAAGCTGCCCTTTTCCTTCAGGCAATGGAGGGGGTACGTCCTGTCAAATGGGGCAAAGGTACAGTTGATGTCATCCCCAGGGATACACCGGGGCCGGCCCTTCAGGCAAAGGACAAAGAAGATGCGTGCAGAAAAGAGCTTGAAAACATAGTAAAGGGCAAATCGCAGATACCGGTCGAGCACACACCGGAATATGCTGAAGGCCCGCAGATCAACAGCAATCCCCGCATTGTACGAAAACTCAGGCGTGGCAAATTCTCCATTCAGGCATACTGTGATCTCCACGGCCTTACTTCAAAGGAGGCCATTGAGTGGTGCGATGAATTCATGAAACGCTCTCTTGTTGCAGACAGATCCTGTATAGCATTTATTCACGGACGCGGACTTTCCTCTCCCAGAGGGCCGGTATTAAAAAAAATGGTGCATGAATGGCTTACAAAGGGAAAATGGAGGCGGCATATCATAGCCTACAGCAGCGCACCAAGCTGGGACGGCGGCCCGGGAGTCACTTATGTACTTCTAAGACAAAAACCAGTACCAAGAAAAAGGCGAAAAAAACGTAAACTCTGGTGACTATTCAGCGTATAAACGATGACATTATTGTGATGAAGGTTAGCAAATGGTCTTGTTTTTCCGTTCCGGTGAATAATTTCTTGTTTTTCTAAGGCTCGCTACGCCAAAATCGCGAAACTCACTCGTACTTCGCTCAAACAGACGCGATTTTTGTGTCTCCGCTTCGCCAAGAAAAACTACGAAATTCTTCAGAGTCACTCCAAAACAAGACCATTTGCCACACTGAATAGATACGATGCTAACAGGCTTTATCCATTATCGGATTTAAACTTTAAGGACGCACCAAATTATACATGTACAAGACGACCATGCCAAAAGGCATTTTTATAGTTATTGAAGGTATAGACGGCACAGGCAAAAGCACCCTTGCCTCTGGAATCCAGCAGGCCCTCAAAAAAGAAGGACATGAGTGCCTGTGCACCTTTGAGCCCACTCACGGAAAGTGGGGCACGATACTCAGGGAGAGTTTTACCGCAGGCTCCCGTCTTTCTCCCGAAGAGGAGACAGACATATTTATTAAAGACAGGAGAGAGCATGTAAAAGACCAGATTCTTCCTGCCTTGAGGTCCGGGAAAATAGTTGTATGTGACAGGTATTATCTATCAACAATGGCCTATCAGGGGGCCAGGGGAATGGATATGCATGTCATAGAGCAGGAAAATCTCAGATTTGCCCCAAAACCTGATCTTGCGCTTATACTTGAACTCCCGGTGGAAACGGCAATCGAACGTATCACAGCAGGACGGGGGGATCAGCTGAACAACTTTGAAAAACAGGCATACCTTGAGCAGGTTGCAGAGAACTTCAAAAATATGGATTACCCATACATCCGGCGCCTGGACGCCTCAAAACCAAGGGGAAAACTGCTTGACGATGCCATGAATGAAATAAGAAGATTTATCAAAAGGGTAGAACAGGAAGGATAATATCCAAAACTTTTGCACGCCAGGGTTCATAGGCCATTACAACAACACAGGCTGCAGCAAGCACGCCTGCTATTACAATGTACAGCATCCTGGAAGAGCCTGTCTTCCGCTTCCTTGTAAACGGGACATCTCCATCAAAACTGTTCCTGTCAGACTTTCCATCTATTATTACAGCTGCTGTACCGGGTTGCACGGTTGTATCATCATGCCCTGCAGCCGCAGCACTTTTTTTATCTGCAGACAGGGCATCCTCCTGGCTTGTGGCCGCCTCCCTGTCTTTAAGCTGGCTTGAAAGCTCATATATTCTCTTAAGCAGATCCTTTCGTTCCGCCTTGAGCCTCTCAATCTCTACCTTCTGGACATCTATTACACGGTTAAGGGCATCCTGCTGCTCCTGCTCCCGCCTGGATACCGCTCCGGCATGTTCAAGGAGAAAATCCTGTACAGTGCGATTAACTGCAATCAGTCCGCTTTGAAGTTCAGCCACCTTTGCCTCAAGTCTCCCAAGGGACTCATTATCCACAGGCCTTGCAGCGGGTTTAATGGAAGATACCGCATCTTCCCTGTCATCATCCTGAACATAACTGGCCCTTGCTGTAAAGAGGGATGAAAAACCGCTTGCCTCCTGATTTTTCACCACCTCCTCCACCACATGGAGATTGATTCCCGGAAGCTCATCGGCATAGGCATAGACAAGACACAGATCGCAAAGGACATTTATAAGCCGGGGGATACCGTTGGTGTGCTCATAGATAGCCTTTACAGCCTCCTTTGCAAACACCACCCCGGGCTCCCCTTTGTTTGAGGCAACCCTGAGCCTGTACATAATATACTGCTCGGTCTCCTCCTCACTTAAAGGGGCGAGATTGTAATGAACTGCTATTCGCTGGGCAAGCTGGCTCAGTGCCGGGTGGAGCAGCTTTTCCCTCAGTTCTGTCTGGCCAACCAGGACAATATGGAGCAGATACTCCTTTTCCATCTCCATATTGGAGAGAAGACGTACCTCTTCCAGGGTCTCAATGCTGAGATTCTGGGATTCATCTATGATGAGCAGTGCTTTTTTCCCCTTGCCGTGCAGTTTTACAAGGTGTTTTCGAAGCCTGTTAAGCTTATCTGAGCGGTTGCCGCTTCCTGGCTCAATGCCAAATTCCTGAAGGACAAGATCAAGAAATTCTGAGGGATTTACAGTGGTGTTGAATATGCTGGCAACCTCAATATCCGTATCAAGGCCGGCAAGAAGTGTACGGATAAGGGTTGTCTTGCCTGTCCCTATGTCACCGCTTATGACTATGAACCCTACACGGTTCATGAGCCCGTATTCAAGCTGTGCAAGGGCAAGACGGTGCTGCCTGCTCTGGTAAAAATAGGTGGCGTCAGGGATTATTGAAAAGGGCTTTTCCTTGAAATTAAAAAACTTCTCGTACATCAGGCAGCCTTTACAGCAGCAAGTGGGACTTCAGCCGGTACTTCACGTTTAAGCAGATCAAGCAGTATGAGAGCCCTGTCCTCTCCCTTAAGGGCCTGGAAAATACCCTGTATCTCCGTATTATTTTCATCAGTAACAGTGATCCTGTCTCCGGGTTTAAGGCCAAGGGAGTCATCAAAAGGCATGGGAATAAATCCTTCCTCAGCCTCTCTCTGCTTAAGATCCTGTATAAGCCACTCCGGTACAGGAGGATAATAGTCCCCGAACCGTACCGGCCCAATGGCACCTATGGTGGACGCAATGGTTACCCAGTTACGCTCCTCAGGGGCAAGGTGCAGAAATATATAACCGGGAAACAGGGGACGAAGTACCTTCTTGATCTTCCTGGCATGACGCACGGTTTTCCTGATGCGCGGAAACCAGACCTCATACCCCTGACGCCTGTAGTGGGTCATTGCAACCGGTTCCTTCATGGGCTGCGTACGCACGGCAAACCATTGTTTTTCAGACTGCTTTACAGGCTCTCCCAAGTTATCCTCCATGTTTTAATAGTGATGCATCACTACAAACAGCTTGCCAGGCAACCGGTACTACTTAATGAGGTGCCGCAGGCACATCATCCTTAACCCCCTTGCCGCTTGCGTCAGGCTGGCTGAACCAGTCCGGGGCCTCAAGCGGGTCCTTGTTCACAAACAGGGTCTGCCCCTCCTCAAGGGCAAGTGCTATGGGCAGGACCTGGTCCATGTGCTCCACCGTATGCACCTTAAGGGATTTCAAAATCCTGGGGGATATTTCCTTGAGGTCCTTTGCATTTTCGTCCGGCACCAGGACGTTTCTAATATCACCGCGCCTCGCTGCAAGCAGCTTCTCCTTAAGGCCTCCGATTGGAAGCACCCGCCCGCGCAATGTAATCTCACCTGTCATGGCAATATCGTGCCGAACAGGTATCTTGAGGAGTGCTGACACAATGGAGGTTGCAATGGTGATACCTGCAGATGGCCCGTCCTTTGGTATTGCTCCCTCGGGCACGTGGACATGGATATCAACTTTCTGATAAAAATCCCAGGGGAGCCCAAACTGGTACGCCCTTGACCGCACATAACTCATGGCTGCCTGGACAGACTCCTGCATTACATCGCCAAGTTTGCCAGTAATGGTTAGACTTCCCTTGCCAGGCATTATGGCCGTCTCTATCTGCAGGAGTGTTCCACCTGTTTCAGTCCATGCAAGCCCTGTAACAACACCGGTAAGGTCCTTTTCCTCAGTCTGGCTGTGGCGGAATTTGGGTACACCCAGGTACTTCTGGACAGATTGCCGCCCGATGCGGACAACCTTGTCAGGTGTCTTGTCCTTTACGATATTACGGGCAGCCTTTCTGCAAAGCGCAGCAATGCACCTCTCCAGGTTTCTTACCCCTGCCTCACGGGTGTAATAGTGAATGATGTCGGAAAGCGCACCGTCTGTAATATGGACCTGCCCCTCCTTAAGGCCGTGAGCCTCAAGCTGACGGGGGATAAGATAACCTCGGGCAATTTCTACCTTTTCCTCTTCCGTGTAGCCAGGAAGCTCGATAATTTCCATCCTGTCCCTCAATGGGAGCGGGATAGTATGAAGGGCATTGGCAGTGGTTATAAACATTACAGAGGAGAGGTCATAGTCAAGATCAAGGTAGTGGTCATTAAAAGAAAAATTCTGCTCAGGATCAAGGACCTCAAGCAGGGCAGATGCAGGATCACCCCTGAAGTCAGAGCTCATCTTGTCAACCTCATCAAGGCAGAAGACCGGATTTACGGTCTTAACCTTTTTGAGGGACTGGATAATCTTTCCGGGGAGTGCACCTATGTAGGTCCTCCTGTGCCCCCTTATCTCAGCCTCATCCCGCACGCCTCCCAGCGAGAGGCGAACAAAGTTACGGCCAAGTGCCCTGGCAACAGACTTGGCAAGTGAGGTCTTGCCCACTCCAGGAGGCCCGGCAAGGCAGAGGATAGGCCCCTTTATCTTCTTTACAAGGCTCTGGACTGCAAGATACTCAAGGATGCGCTCCTTGGGTTTCTTGAGGCCGTAATGATCTTCATTGAGGATGGCCTCGGCCTCATCAATATCATGCTTGTCTTTGGTCTTTTCATACCAGGGCAGCTCAAGGATCCAGTCAATGTAATTCCTGACAACAGTTGCCTCTGCTGACATGGGTGCCATAAGCCTGAGTTTCTTAAGCTCACTCCTTACCCGGGCCGCCGCCTCCTTTGGAAGACGTTTACGCTTTATGCGTTTCTGAAGTTCCTTTATCTCGGTTGCAGCATCATCCTTCTGCCCCATCTCCTTTTTGATGGCACGGATCTGCTCATTGAGATAGTAGTCCTTCTGATTCTTCTCCATCTGCTTTTTGACCCGGTCCTTTATGCGTTTTTCAAGTTCCGCAATCCTGGACTCGGAAGTCATGAGACTGTAAAGCTTTTCAAGCCTCCTGGCAGGGTCAAGTAGCTCAAGCACCTCCTGTTTTTCTGCAACCTTCAGGACTACATGGGAGGCAATGGTGTCTGCAAGCCTTGATGGATTGGTTATGGCTGCAATGGAAAGTGCCACCTCAGGCGGTATCTTCTTGTTAAGTTTGACGTAATCATCAAACGCCTCCACTGCAAGGCGTCTAAGTGCATCAACCTCAGGGCCGCTGGCCTCCTTTTCCTCAAGCACCTCCACCTCTACTGTAAAGTGCTTTTCGTCAGGGAGGAAGCGTTTGATCCTGCCCCGTTTCTTGCCCTCTATCAGTGCCTTTACCGTACCGTCAGGCAGACGCAGAAGCTGCAGTATCTGCCCTATGGTGCCAATGGAATAAATGTCCTTGCTTGAAGGATCGTCAATTTTTGCATCCTTCTGGGCAGCCAGGAATATCTCCTGCCCGTCATTCATGGCTTCCTCAATTGCCTGCACAGACTTCTCCCTTCCCACAAACAACGGGGCCACCATTGCAGGAAAAAGGACCATGTCCCTGAGGGGAAGCATTGCATATGTTTTAACTCTGTTTTTTTCGTCCATAGAAGTTCCGTGATCTTTGTCTGTGCCCGTCAGGGCAAAGGGACAAGACAGCGTCAGCCAAGATTACAGCTGCCTCAAGAAAGCAGTTGTGAAAGTTCAACAGGGGGAATAATCCGGGCGGCGCATCAAGGCTGCACCGCCTGGTTTTATTAATGGAAATATGGTGTTAAGGTTAAATCTTCTGAATCAGGAAGCAGTGGCCTTTTTGGCCCCCTCTTCATCATCTTCATAAATCAGAATGGGATCGGCGTTATTTAATATTACATCTTCACTGATAATGCACTCCTTCACTCCCTTTCTGGAAGGAATCTCGTACATCACCTCGAGCATTGCCTGCTCCATGATTGACCGCAGCCCTCTGGCGCCGGTCTTTCGCTTTATGGCCTCACGGGCTATGGCAGATATTGCACTGTCCGTAAAGTGAAGCTCCACACCATCCATTGCAAAGAGCTTCTGGAACTGCTTGATAAGGGCGTTTCTGGGTTCCTGAAGTATCCTCACCAGGTGTTCTTCAGTAAGCTCCTCAAGGGTTGCAGCCACAGAAATGCGGCCTGTAAGCTCAGGGATAAGGCCGTACTTGATGAGATCCTCCGGCTGTATCTTCCTGAGGAGCTCACCAACGCTCATGTCCTTGTTTTCATCCACCTCTGCGCCGAACCCGATGGAATACTTGCCCATCCGTGCCTTCACAATGGAATCAAGCCCAACAAATGCCCCACCTACAATGAACAGGATATTGGTGGTATCCACCTTTACAAAATCCTGTTGCGGATGCTTTCTTCCGCCCTTTGGCGGCACATTTGCCATGGTGCCCTCGATAATCTTGAGCAGGGCCTGCTGGACTCCCTCACCAGACACGTCGCGGGTAATGGAGGGGCTGTCAGACTTTCTGGCTATCTTGTCTATCTCGTCAATATAGACAATGCCGCGGCTTGCAAGCTCCACGTCGTAGTCTGCAGCCTGAAGGAGGTTGAGAATGATATTTTCAACATCCTCACCCACGTATCCGGCCTCTGTAAGTGTGGTGGCATCTGCTATGGTGAACGGCACGTTCAGAATCTTGGCAAGTGTCTGGGCAAGCAGGGTCTTTCCGCTGCCGGTAGGCCCGATCAGAACAACATTGCTCTTCTGAAGCTCAACGTCTTCAAGGGAGACGTTACAGTCAATGCGCTTGTAATGATTGTGTACTGCCACAGAGAGAATCTTCTTGGCATTCTCCTGTCCAATGACATACTGATCAAGATGGGCCTTTATCTCAGCCGGCGTCATAATGGTGGTGCAGCCGGCAACATCATCATCGCTGTCATAATCTTCGGCAATAATATCGTTACAAAGGTCAATACACTCATCACAAATATATACATTTGGCCCTGCGATGAGTTTTTTGACCTCTCCCTGTCCCTTTCCGCAGAAAGAACAGGCAAGATCACCCTGCAATTCAAGGTCTTTATTCTTGTCTGACATCAGACATTTTCCTCCTGGGACTCAGCTTCCCGAGTGGTAATAACCGTATCAATCAAACCGTACTTCCTGGCTTCTTCAGCGCCCATGAAATAATCACGTTCTGTATCAGCCTGAATTCTCTTTGCTGTTTTTCCGGTATGCTTTACAAAAATCTCGTTAAGCCTCTTTCTTAATTTCAAGATTTCCTTGGCATGGATATCAATATCCGTTGCCTGCCCCTGAAAACCGCCCATGGGCTGGTGTATCAGGATGCGGGAATTGGGTAGTGAATACCGCTTCCCCGGAGCACCAGCCGCCAGAAGCAGGGCACCCATGCTGGCAGCCTGCCCGATGCAGAGCGTACCCACATCCGGCTTTATGTACTGCATGGTATCATAAATCGCCAAGCCCGCAGTGACCACACCGCCTGGTGAGTTGATATACAGGGTAATATCAGCCTTGGGATCTTCTGCCTCAAGAAAAAGCAACTGGGCAATTATCAGGTTCGCTACTTCATCGTTCACAGCTCCTCCAAGAAATATGATCCGCTCCTTGAGAAGCCTGGAAAAAATATCATAAGCCCTCTCGCCGCGAGGACTCTGTTCTATTACCATAGGTATTAAAGGCATATTTTCAACCCCTTGACTTTTCAATATTTAACGGAATAAACAGCAGGGAAACCTGAATAATTCACACCTATCCCTGCTTTTCTCCATCATCAGCTTCATCTTCTTCAGGCGGATCAACTGTTTCTGCCTGTTCCAGCAGAAAATCAACAGTTTTCTGTGCCCTCAGCTTTGGAAGCACTGTATCAAAAACCGCCGACTGCAGTTCCTCCTTGCTGACATTCATATCCTTGTACTGGGTCTCCACATACTGGGCATATCCCTGAAGTTCTTCTGTGGGGATGGATATATTCTCTGCCTCAGCAATCTTGTCCAGAATGAGTTCCAGCCTGACCTGCTTCACAGCATCGTCATGCATCTTCTCCCTCAAACGGGTCTCATCAAGACCTGCCCTCTCAAGATCAACCCCCCGCTCCTGCATGTGCCCTGCCACATTGTCAATCATCTGGTCAAGCTTCTTCTCAACAAGCCTGTCAGGAACAGGAAAATCAACATCTTTCATAAGTGAATCAAAGAGTTGATTCCTGAGCATTGACTCAACAGCTTCCTGCTTGTCCTTTGCTATCTGCTCCCTGAGCCTTTCACGCACATCCTCAATGGTCTTGAACTGTGAGCCAATGCGCTTGGCAAATTCATCATCAAGATCAGGAAGGTCACGCTTCTGTATATCCTTCAAGGTGACATGGTACTTCACAGTCTTACCGGCAACCTTGGCATTCACTGCATCATCAGGATATGTGATCTCAATATCCTTTTCGTCACCTTTTGACATTCCTACAAGGGCTTTTTCAAATTTTTCATTGAAGTTTTTGGCGCCCACTTCAATGTACATATCTTCCTGCTCAAGATCTTCCAGCTCTTCACCATCCACTTCAGCAGTAACGTCAATAATGGCAACATCACCATCCTGCACAGGACGGTCCTCTTCCAGGGGTTCAACCGTACCAAAATTGCGTCTCAGCGCCTGAAGCTGCTCCTCAAGCTCCTCATCGGTCACTTCAACAGGAGGTTTTACCAGTTTGATACCCTTGTATTCACCAAGCTCAAATTCCGGTACGATATCCATCAGGACAGAGTAGGTGAACGGCTTGCGCTCATTAAGATCACCTGCATCCTCAAGCAGAGGTTCAAGCACCATTACCACACCTGCCTCTTTAATGGCATCGCTAATGGTCTGCTGTATAAGCCGCTCCAACACATCGCCCTTGATCTGCGGGCCATATTCCCGTGCCAGAATGGTATTGGGGGCCTTGCCCTTGCGAAAACCCCTTACAGATGCCTGTTTCCTGTACTCATTATAAACATCTCCAAATGCCCTTGATACTGTCTCAACAGGAAGTTCCACCTTCATTCGCTTCTGGACAGGGCTCACATCTTCAACAGTAACTTTCATAAATATTCAACCTTTCTGGGAAGTTATTTAATCCTGAGTTGAGCGATTGCCAGATTTGCTGCAGTTCCGTGAAATGGCGTTTGAAACGCTCAACTTGGGTTAATCGTGCAAAATCTTCAACGCACGGTCATTTATACAGGTAGCCTCAGGGATAAAAAGCTGGAGTAAACGCTGTTTTCCACACAGCCTGGAGCATTACCCCAAACCTGAAACAGGTGATTTCAGGAAACACCGTCAGGTCAGAGAGATATAAACCTCATGGAGTTGACTTTTGTATAGATCTCCTGTTTGTATGCAGAGTTCATGGTGCGAGAGGGGAGAGTCGAACTCCCACGGCGCAGGGCCGCTGGATCCTAAGTCCAGTGCGTCTACCAGTTCCGCCACTCTCGCATCAACGGACCACTGCCATTTTTCAGAAACCGTAAATCTAATCAATGCTAAAAATGAAGTCAAGGAAAGGACTTTCCAATTTTGGGTCAAACACCGGTAAAATGAAATATGCCAAAGATACCTGAGCGTAAAATTATCAGCCTGATACTGAAGGAATGTGGCAAACAGGCCCAGGAACGCCCTGATTTTCACGGCTCGGGGGATGACTGCGCAGTTTTGACCGTGGGACAGGAAGGGCAGAGCAGTAACATAGCCGTTACTACTGACACCATGGTGGAGGGAGTGCATTTCTCAATGGACTACTTCTCTGCCTGGCATGTTGGAAGAAAACTTGCTGCTGTAAACCTGAGTGATATTGCAGCCCAGGGTGCATCTCCCACGTGGGCATTTCTTAACCTGGGCCTGCCTGACAAGTGGCGCAGGCAGCCTCAGGACTTTTTACAACCATTTACAAGGGGCCTGTGCTCAAGACTCGGCGCATTTGGCGCAGTGCTTGCCGGAGGAGACACTGTATCCTGCCCTGACAGGATCGTCCTCACCCTGACCCTTATTGGTAAGCTCCCAAAGGGCAGATGGTTATCTCGCTCAGGGGCATCCCCCGGAGACATTATCTACTGTTCTGGATACCTTGGCGAATCAGCTGCAGGCCTGCTCATCTTATCCTCTGGACATAAATTGAATCGCCATTGCCAACTGAAACGATGCGCAAGCCGCCGGCTTGAAAACAGGCACCTTGACCCTGTGCCCCGTGTGGAACTTGGGAGCCTGCTTGTTTCAGGCGGATTTGCATCTGCGGCAATGGACATGTCAGACGGTCTTGCAACAGACCTTGCGCATCTTTGCAACATGAGCAAAACAGGGGCGCTGGTCTATGAAGACAGGATACCTTTATCAAGGGCAGTAAAAACACTGTGCCGCGGCCTGAACCTACCTGTGCGCCCACTTGACCTTGCTATAGGCGGGGGCGAAGATTACGAACTGCTCTGGACAGTGCCCCCTTCAAAACAGCGGGAAATGGAAAGGGAGGTTGCGCGCCTCAGGGAAGTCAAGCCATTTGTACTTGGAACTGTAACTGAAAAATCCGGTGTCTGGCTTTCAGGAAAAAATGGAAGCAAGGAGATCTCATATCAGGGTTATGAACACTGATCTCTTAAAAATTCTGCCCGGAGAAGGCGCTGTTCAGTTCCATGTGCTGGCAGCAGGAAGGAAAATTTATGTTCACCTGAACATCTCAGGTGGAGTCATAACAGAAATTCGCCTGACACAGCATCCCCAGACAGGGAACTTAATTGATGAAAAGTGCATATTAAAGACATATATGCAGCAAATCATTGATGGCCGTGTCAGCCCGGACATACTGCCTTACAAGCTCTCAGGGACCGATTACCAGCAGCGGATCTGGCATGCAGCATCTGCCATACCTTACGGAACTACAATTACCTATGGAGCAATAACACAGCTTGCAGGCGGCAGTCCGCGCTCTGCAGGGCAGGCACTTAAGGCAAACCCGCTTCCCATAATCATTCCCTGTCACCGTATAGTTGCCAGCGGGGGGAAACTGGGTGGATTTGCCACAGGTGTTGAGATAAAAAGATTACTTTTGAGACACGAGAATGAAAATAGCAGTTATAAGTGACAGCCACGATCATATCTGGAATATGCGCCGAATGGTACAGCAGGCAAATGACCTTGGCGTAGAGCTGATGATACACTGCGGTGACCTGATATCGCCCTTCATGCTTGAAGAGCTTGATGCTTTCAGGGGGAAAATTCACCTCATTTTCGGCAACAACAGTGGTGACCAGGTACTCCTTATGAAACGGCTTAAAACCAGGCCCCAGGTTCAATTTCACGGCTGGCTGGGCATCATAACAGCAGGGAGCCTGCGTGTTGCGTTTGTTCATGCACCTGAAATAGCAAATTCCATTGCCCGCTCCGGGGATTTTGACATGGTATTTTTCGGACATACCCACTTGTGGCACATGGAAAAAATCAGAGATACAATCCTTTTGAATCCTGGGGAAATTATGGGAAAGAAGGAGCCGGCTGGCTGGGCACTTATTGATAGTGAAACAAGAGGAGTTAAACAGGTGCTGATTCAGTAAAAAATTCTTTAATCTTGTACAAGTTCCTTGACGCCCTTAAAAGAGCGCCTGTGCACAGGACAAGGTCCCAGCTTTTTTAATGACTCAAAATGTTGCCTGGTGGCATAACCCTTGTGTTTTGCAAATCCATAACCGGGAAACCTGCTGTCAAGTTCTGCCATAAGCCGATCCCTATGCACCTTGGCCAAAACTGAGGCTGCAGCAATAGAGACAGAGCGGGAGTCACCTTTAATAACAGTTTTCTGGGGAATTGATATGGGCACTGCCTGATTTCCATCCACGAGCACTGCATCAGGCCCTGGATTCAGACCCTCCAGGGCTATCTTCATGGCAGCCAGACTTGCCTGCAGGATGTTGATACGATCAATTTCTGCAGGTGAAACCTCGGCAATGGAAAAAGAAAGAGCCTGACACTCTATCTCAGGTATCAGACTCTCACGTTGTTCTGGACTAAGTTTCTTGGAATCATCAAGGCCACTGATAACGCAACCAGATGGCAGTATCACTGCTGCTGCCACCACCGGCCCTGCCAGGCATCCACGGCCCACTTCGTCTGTTCCGGCAACCAGTTGAAATCCCTGGTCACGCAAAAGGCCCTCGAAAAACAGGATATCATTACTGCCTTCTTGCTCCGTTGAAGCCGCTTCTCCTGTATCAGGCCCTGACCATATAGAGGGCTGATATATCTCCTTGGGCACTTGCCTAAAAAATCAGGTGCGCTTGCGAATCTTCTGGCGTACTGCCTTTCCTCTCAAGCCACGCAGGTAGTACATCTTGGACCTGTTATGACGGCCCTCGGCAACGATTTCAATTTTTTCAATGATTGGTGAGTGAACAGGAAAGATACGCTCCACGCCAACACCATAGGAGATCTTTCTTACGATGAAGGTCTCGGAAACGCCACTCCCCTTGCGGCTGATAACTACGCCTTCAAAAACCTGAATACGCTCCTTGTCCGCAGATTCACGAATCCTGACATGCACTCGCACCGTATCCCCTGCCCTGAACGGCGGGATATCCATGCGCATTTCTTCAAATGCAAGCTTCCGCATTATATCCATCTTTATTTCACGCTCCTTAAAATATGCACTTCACCAACACCACGGCATTAAAAAACATTGCCCTGACCTGATGAGTATTGACGTACAGAAGCAGTCTTTTACTCTATTACTGCCATTTTTGCAATGCACAAATTATTTTTTTCACGCAAAGGACCTGCCCAGCAACCTGTCCAGTGTAATTGCCACTGCACTTCGAACCGAAAGATGATTGTATTCACGCCCAGGCTCTATGGGCTCAAGGGTTCCGTCAACCTGTTCAAACACCTGGTCACTAAGCCCTGATGCAGTACCAAACAGCAGAAGCAGAGGAGTGCTGCACTGCTTCTCTTCATTTATATCCTTGCGCAGACTTCGCCATGATATGCACTTTTCCTGCACTCTTGCCGATGTAGCAATCATCCTTGGCGACGCACCACTGACCTCAACTATACGGCTTCCTGCCTCTTCAATGGATGAGACCACATGCACCAGGGAAAGGGCTGTTTTTCTGTCACTGTTTGGCGAGCCTCCCTTAAGCCAGTGGGCAGTAAGATCATGCACCAGTGCCTGCTGCTCCTCTACCGGGGTGATTATAAAATACCCGGCAATGCCGTAGGTTGCAGAGACCCTGGCTATGTCATGGATATCCAGGTTGGTAACAGCCGAAACTATTGTCTCTCCCCTGCGGTTCAGGACGGGATAATGAACCAGGGCGATATAGATCATGATTCAGACCACAAACCTAGCTTTTTCAAATAGTTCCTGTCATCTTCTGTCAACGCCGCACGTTTCAGCAGATCCGGTCGCCTCTCCGCAGTAATCTTAAGAGACTGCCTCCGTCTCCACCTCTCAATCTCTGCATGATTTCCATTTAGCAGAACCTCCGGAACAGACATGCCCCTGAATTCCCTTGGCCTCGTATATTGAGGATGCTCCAAAAGCCCGGTTGAAAACGAGTCGTTCTCCGCTGAGGTATCACACCCAAGGACACCAGGGATAAAACGCGTGATCACTTCAACCGCCACAAGGGCAGCAGTTTCACCACCTGAAAGCACATAATCACCAATGGAAAGTTCCATATCTGCACATCCCTGGACCACCCTGTGATCAACACCTTCATATCTTCCGCAGATAAATACCAGTCTCTCCTTCTCTGACAGGCTGCGTGCCAATTCCTGATCAAGCAGCCTGCCACCAGGACTGAGCATGATTATGCAGGGGGCAGGGCCTGCGGCACGGATGGTATCCACAGCATCAAATATAGGACCAGGAATCATTACCATCCCCTCCCCTCCTCCAAATGGGCGGTCATCTGTGGTGCGATGGCGGTCGTGGGTAAAATCTCTGAGGTCAATGGTCCTGAAATCAATAATACCGGCATCTATGGCCCGCTTAATAACCCCGGCCTGGAGAGGAGATTTGAAAAAATCCGGAAATATTGTAAGGATCTCTATTATCATTGGGAGGAATTGTTGGAGAAATAAGCAGCGCAGGGAAAGATCTTTGCTGGCTCAGGCATTCACATCAAGAAGGCCATCAGGAGGCTCAATGACACACACACCTTTTTCCAGGTTCACGTCTCTTACAATATCCTTGACTGCAGGAATCAAAATCTCTTTGCCATTTTCAGAGCGTACCACGTAGATATCATGGCCTGCTGTTTCCAGAATATTTTTTATAACACCCACCACACTGCCTTCCTGAGTCACCACCCTGAGCCCTATAAGGTCCTGCCAGTAATCCTCATCATCATCCGGCTCCGGCAGCATATCCCTTTTGATGTAAATTTCAGAACCTGCAAGCTCTTCTGCCCGGTTGCGGTCATCTACCCCGGCCAGGAAAAGGATAATGCTCCCAGGCTTCTTTAATCGTGAAGAGACAACCCTGTACTCCTGAAATGCTCGGTTTTCTGTGGGTATTAAAAAGTGTGAATAGGACAAGAATGAATGGTCAGAACCATAAGGCCGTACATTAAGCGCCCCCTTTATGCCATGAGGGCTTGAAATTCGGGCTATACTGATCAGGTCGGCATTTTGATGCATTACAGTTACATGGACCAGTTTTACAAGGACACTCCCTGCAAGGACACCCCACTTAAAAAGGCGGGATAAACCCGCCATTCTTATCTTTTACTATGCCAGCAAAGGCATCTATTCAAGGATTTCAAGAACCGCCCTTTTGTTAAGCTTTGAGGCAGCGGCATTTAGTATGGAGCGCAGGGCCCTTGCAGTCCGCCCCTGCTTTCCTATAACCTTGCCAATATCCTCTTTGGCAACCTTTAACTCCAGAACAGAGGTCTGCTGCCCCTCTATTTCACTGACTTCTACTTCATCCGGGTTATCAACCAGTGATCTGGCAATATGCTCCAGCAACTCCTTCATGATGAATCTCCGCTTCTGCTAACCGGTTGAGGATATTAAACACAAATGTACTGAAATAAAGCTCGCTACCAAATGGGCAAATTAAAAAACAATGCCCTTACAGATGCAGCTTGTTATGATGATGCAGCCTTAAGTAGAAGACTCTTTACCGTATTGCTGGGCTCTGCCCCTCTGCTGAGCCACTTGTCCAGCTTGTCTTTGTTGATCTTGAACTCGGCAGGATCCTTTAAAGGATCATAAGTGCCTAAAATTTCCAGAAAACGACCATCCCGCGGGGAAGTGGAATTTGTAGCAACAACCCTGTAAAAAGGTCTTTTTTTGCGTCCACCGCGTGTAAGCCTGATTCTTATTGCCATAAAAGCCTCCAGAATTATTTAATTAAAATATCAGATGATTTTTTTGTAATTAATAAAACACACACAAAACTGCAACATGCACCCGCCTCTCTACTCCAACATAACGGCGTGGTCAACTTTTTTATCAAGATTTAATTCCTAAGCCTGCTGCATGCCCGATTCAGATGATTTACTTTAAAATGCTCAAAGCTGAAAGCTCAAGGCTCAAAGTAAAAGAAACCATGTTTGCTTTCAGCTTCCGACTTTGAGCTTTGAGCTAACTTTCATGTCAGGGGGTGACTCACTGTCATGAAAGTTTAGAAGGGAAGCATACCCTTTGGAAAACCCTTGAACTTGTTCTTCTTCATCTTCTTGAACATTTTGCTCATCTGGGCATAATTTTTAAGAAGGCCGTTCACATCCTGCACGGTTGTGCCACTTCCCTTTGCTATGCGCTTACGCCTGCTGGCATTTATGATGGAATATTTCCGGCGTTCAAGAGGGGTCATTGAGTTGATAATTGCCTCTATTTTAACCAGTTCCTTTTCATCAGGCATCAGGCCCTTCATCTTTTTCATCTTGTTAAAACCGGGAATCATGGACATTATCTGTTCAAGACTCCCAAGTTTACGAATCTGACGAAGCTGGTCCCGGAAATCTTCCAGGGTGAAGGCATCTGTTGCAAGCTTTTTCTGCAGCTCAACCGCCTTGTCCTTATCAATTACATCCTGAGCCTTTTCGACAAGGCTCAGCACATCACCCATACCAAGGATCCGGTTTGCTATCCTGTCAGGATGAAACGGCTCAATGGCATCAAGTTTTTCTCCAATACCCACAAGCTTTACAGGCTTGCCAGTAACCGATTGAATAGAAAGGGCAGCACCTCCCCTTGCATCACCATCCAGCTTGGTAAGCACAACACCTGTAATTGAGAGTTCCCTGTCAAATGCCTCGGCAATATTTACTGCATCCTGACCAGTCATGGCATCTGCCACAAGCAGGATCTCCTGGGGGCTTACAGCCTCTTTTATCGCCCTGAGCTCGTCCATAAGCTCTGAATCAATATGAAGACGGCCAGCAGTATCAATTATAACCGTATCGAGATTGCTCATGCCCGCCTGTGCAACCGCCTGCCGCGCAATCTCAGGAGGCTGCATTGAAGTTTCACTGGGGAACACAGGAATATCAAGCTGTTTAGCCAGGGTCTTGAGCTGTTCAATGGCTGCAGGCCTATAAACATCCGCAGGAACAAGAAAGGGCTTTCTTCCCTTCTTCCTGAGCCACCTTGCAAGTTTTCCTGCAGTGGTGGTTTTACCTGAACCCTGGAGACCAACCAGCACAATCACAGCCGGTTGCCTGCCTGCAAGATCTATCTGCTGATTGCTGCTTCCAAGGAGTGCTACGAGCTCATCGTGGACAATCTTTACCACCTGCTGGCCAGGGGTAAGGCTGTCCATAACCTCCTGACCAAGGGCACGTTTTTTAATTCCGGCAACAAAGTCCTTTACAACCTTGTAATTAACATCGGCCTCAAGCAGGGCAAGGCGCACCTCGCGCATCCCCTCCTGTATCTGCTCCTCAGAGAGTTTCCCGTAGCCTTTCAGTTTCTTGAAAACCTTGTTAAGGCGATTGCCCAGTGTTTCAAACATAAATTATCTATGCCCCGTAAGTAGAACCTGAATTGAGCGTTTCAAAAGTTTGGGAAAGTGATTTTTTACGATATTACAAGAGGATACATCTATCCGTACTGTTCAACTTTCGAAAGCCTTCGAAATTGTAGGATCTGCAGCAAATCCGACAATCGCTCAATCCAGGTAAAATGTTAATTAATAGATTGAGAATGCCGATTTAAAAAACAATGTCAGGCCAGCATCCAAACGATTAAAGTTACTTAACACCCTTATCCATGTCAAGTATCCGAAAAATCTCATTCCGGTGTTGCCTTTATCCATTATTATTGTTAATAATAAAACGATTATTGTAATTTTTTACCACTAAATGCCCTGGATATAGTGAAAAAGTTTCGCTAACATACTTGCAGCTTTTCCACGCAGACAATGTGTGCCAGCATATGAATCTCATAATTGGTAATAGTGAACCTGTAGTACGACTGAAAGAGCTTATCAAGCAGGTTGTAAACACTGATCTCAACATCCTGATAACCGGAGAAAGCGGAGTAGGCAAAGAGCTTGTGGTGCGCAGCCTCCACGCCCTGTCTGAACGCGGTGACAGGCCCCTTGTCAAGGTCAATTGTGCGGCACTGCCTGGTGAACTCCTGGAAAGCGAACTCTTTGGCTATGAAAAGGGCGCATTCACCGGTGCAACCATGCAAAAAAAGGGGAAGTTTGAACTTGCACAAAACAGCACCATATTCCTTGATGAAATTGGTGACATGTCCTTTGCCCTGCAGGCAAAACTGCTGCAGGTCCTGCAGGACTCTGTATTTTCCAGGGTTGGAGGGGTTGAAGATGTGGAGGTTGATGCATGGGTCATAGCCGCTACGCACCATGATCTGGAACTTGACGTCCAGAACGGCAAATTCCGGGAAGACCTGTACTATCGCCTTAACATGATCAAAATCATGGTTCCGCCTTTAAGGGATCGCAAGGAAGACATCCCTCTGCTCTGTGATCACTTCATGCGCATTCACAAAGGTCTTGCCAAGGGCAGGGAGATTACACTGAGCAGGGAACTGATGGACCTGTTTCAGGAGTATAACTGGCCGGGAAACATCAGGGAGCTTGAGAACTTTATAAAAAGGCTCATGGTATTTGGCGAATCTGCCCCGCTATGCAAAGAACTAACAATAAAGATAAAGAATTCCCAAAACGCAAAATCATTTACCGAGCCCTGG
>WGBG01000187.1 GCA_015494395.1 Deltaproteobacteria bacterium | reverse complement strand
TGAGTTAGGTCTGCGGTGACCCCTTCCTTGTTGATAGCTGTCGATGAATTCATCTGTTTAACATGATATCGACCTCAGAATTGAACCCGTTTATAAGCCTCATTCTATATGCCCTATCTTGGGACAAGCCTTAAGATGAAAGCAGCTCTGATGCATGGATTACTTTTATCTCAGTGGGGCAGTCTGCCCCTGACAGCCTGGTTTTCCACTGCATGAGGCAGCCGGAACAGGTGGTAACCACGGTTGATGCGCGCGTCTTTTTCAGGGCTGCAAGGCGTTCTGTGAAGATTCCCTGGGAAATAGAGGGGAATTTTATGGAAAACGAGCCGCCATGCCCGCAGCAGCCCTGCTCCATCTTAGCAAAAGTTTCTTTTGTGATAAGCTTTATGAAATTTTCTGGGGCTTCTGCCCCTCCCGTAGAAAAACGGCTGTGGCACGGGGCATGAAAGGTTACGGTGCCGTGGATTTTATTAAAGTGCCCGTCCATAATTGCCGGGTCTGCTGCCTGGGTAAATTCCTTGAGACGTTCGGCAAAGTTCAGGGCCTTTTGTTTATCGTCCTGCCTGTCAAGCAGCTCATGCCACTTTTGTATCATGTAACTGCATGATGCACATCCGGTAAGGATCATATCTGCGCGAGCCTTCTCAAACGCCTTTATATTCCTGTTTATCAGGTTTGAGGCAGGCTTTACGGCTCCGGCTGAAAGGGCAGGAAGGCCGCAGCAGCACTGGTGCTCCGGAATGATAAAATCCGCCCCTGGAAACCACCTGGCCATTGCCTCCGGGATCTCTGGATAGACCAGGTTCTGGACGCATCCTGTAAAGATGGCTATTTTCATGCCAGTGAACTTGCCGCTTTTTTTACGGGCGCAATCTGCCGCACTCCGAAATCTGGCCATGCCCCTGCGGCTTGTAAGGGGAGACGCAGCCGGTGGAGGAAGGTGTGAGCCACCATCAGCCGTGCTGCTTGAAAGTGCGGCAAGCCTTAATATGATTCCAGATGATGCGGGAAGTGCTCTTAAAAGAGCGGATGCGCCTGACCATGCCAGGTCTGATCCAAAGAGCTTCCAGAGTGCAGGAAAAGAGGGGGCAAATTCCCTGTTTTGGGCACGGGCATCCAGAATTTCCCTGTTTACCTCAATGCCTGCGGAGCACCGTGCCCCGCAGGCTCCACACTGGAGGCATGCGCTGACCGTTTCCCTGACAGATGCCCATGAGTAGTCTGCTGCTCCATCTTTTAGCAGCGCATGCTTTCCCCTTGGGCTCAAGCGTTCAAGCAATGTCTGCCTGTAAACAGGACAGACAGGCAGACACGCTCCGCATTTGGCACATCGTGCGTTCACAGTATTGAACGATATGAAAGGACTAACAGATTTTCATGTGCAGAGAGACAGGATGTCTTATTATTTCCCAGGCATTGGCGGCGCTCTGTGTGTTTCATTCCGGTGTTTCACCGCAGGCTTTTGCTTTGCAAAACGCCTGTTAAAATCATCCACCTCTGCCTGAACTGCGTTGTCAATCTTGTATTTTGTGGTGAGCAGGAAAAGCGAATTCTTAAGTTTTGCCCTTTTGTTGCCTGTTTTTTCCTGCGCCAGCACTGCTACCCCAATTGCCTTTCCCTTTGGGTGTGTCATTACAGAGGGCACATCTCCAAGCATTAGCGGGGTGTATGTCCTCTGACCATAACCGCTCTTGATAATAAGGTCTATATCCGGGAATTTTTTTACAAGTTTCCTGTTGATCTGGTCCTTGAGGTTTGATAGCAGTATCACAAAATCGCATTTTTTGCGTAGTTCCGGAAGGATAGAGCTTAGGGCCTTTTCAGGCGGTATGCATTCAAACTGCCCCCTGTGGTAATAGACTGCGTCACAGGCGGTGATTGCCGTAAAGCCCACCTTTACATCGTCTTTTTCTATTATAGTCTGCGGCTCAAATACAGTTTTTCCATCCTTTATGATGTTAGCGGAGATAAATTTGATACTGCTCTTTTCTGTTGCATCCTTGAGGAAATCAAGGCCCGCAGCAAGGTCTTTCTGCCCCACACCTGCAAGCTGGTAACCCACCTGCTCATATAATTTGAGCATCAGGAGGGCAGCAGCCTTTTCCTTTTGCGCAGCAGGGTTGGGCCTGGTGTTTGTACCAGTCTTGTTTGATCCTGGAAGACGGTTGCTCTTAAACAGCATGTCCCCTGCTTCAATAATTATGGCATTTTGGTATTTGTTGATATTTTCACGGATCCACCGGAACCGGCGGGAGATTCCCCCGACTTTTTTGCCCTTTCAGGTAGAGCAGGGATCAAGATATCCCCACGAGTTGCACGTGTATATTAAGGTGACGATCTTTCCGGGAGTTTCAGTAACCGTATCAGGCTGTTTTGCCTTTGAAGGGACTTTTTCCAAGGGTGCCGGAAGAGTGGCAGCAGTCCCTGTTTGCGCTGAACGCAATTCTTTGCCTGCGGCAATACAGTTCTGGGGAAACAGAACTGTTACTGCCCAGAATAACACCACGCATGTAAGGGGTGCAGTGCTTAAAAGCCTGCCCCAGGCTGGCGTTTTGTGCCCAAAAAGGTCTGTGTGTTTCTGCCGTAATCTCATGCATTTTCTCCTTTGTCCTGTTTGGAAGAGTTGTAATCCGGCCCGATAAGCTGTCTCATCCACCACCCTGACCAGTGCTCTTCAATTATTGATTCCGCAAGGCTCATACCTTCACTGGTCCTGAGCCGTGCCTTAACGTGGGGTATCCAGATTGCTGCATCACTGCTCCCTGTATCCAGATTCTCCTTCAGAGAGACCAGCATGTCAATCTGATCTGCATCGTGCACAAGCAGGGACTCAGCACTCCTGCACTCTGCATACTCCTTTAGCAAAGCCCGGATCTCATCACCACCGGGAAGCCCCTGGGTGAGATCATTAATTGCAGCCTCCTCATCAATCTTCACATACAGCTTGTTTACAGCATTTGCATCCCCGGTCCTTGCCTCAGGGACATCGTGCAGCAGGCAGAATTTCAGTATCTTTTCCATGTCAAGCTCTGCCTTTCGCGGGCTTAACTCCACCATCATCATTGCAGCCATTGCTACCCCGAAGGTGTGGGATGCCACTGATTCGCTGCCCTGCCCAAGAAAGGCGTATCCTGTTCGCATGATGCGCTTGAGCAAAGCGCACTCAAAGAGGAAGGAGGTTGCCCTGGTGGTGTTATGGGTGCTATTTTTGTTATCCGCTGTCATTTATCTCCTCCAGCCATATCCAAAACCAGCATTTCAAGCACCAGGCGCGGGGAAAGAGCCCCGCCTTTAAGCTCAAGGTCAATTTCAGGCATGCGTTTCATAAGGGAGATTATGCGCTTTATGCTCATTGTCCCGGCACTCTTGCACTGTATGAAAAGGGCATAGGGGTGCCCCTTGATGGGTGATGTGGCGGAGTCTTTGAAATAGGTTTCAAGCTCAGGAAGAAGCCTCTGTTTGAACTGCTGAAACTGTGCACGTTTCAAGGCAGGAATGCCTGTTGTTGCCGCTCCAGCCGCTGTTATGGCAAGCATGCTTTTAAGAAAGTTGTTAAGCCCGCCCATTACCTGGAGGGGATGGATACCCTGGTCAAGAATAAGGTTTAGAGAGCCAAGTGCTGCCGCCACATCCTGACGTGCAATGGCCCCGGTGAGTTTGAATATCTCCTCCTCTCTTTGATGAGATACAAGGCGTTTTATGTCATCCGGGGTGATTTTTCTTTTTTGGCCCTGTGTTGATCCGGTGCCTGATACAAGTTTTTCAGTCTCCTTGAGAAGGGCCGGGATATTGTTTTCACCAACCAGCTCAAACAGCAGCTCAAGAGCCCTTGGCTCAATTACAATGCCATGACGGGAGAGGTATTCACGTACTGTGGAGGCGGCAAGCTGACGTGCCTGTCTTGCGTTACCGGATGCGGTAAAGTCAACAACAGCCCCGTGTTCCTTTATTGCCCTGAACACAGAGCCTCTCTTGTCTGCTGTTTCTGTCTGAATGAGCAACACTGACCTTGCAGGGTCTGCCTTTTGCTTGAGCCAGCGTACCAGGATCTCTGCAGAGCTGCTGTCTGCAGTTTCCGCAGGCATTATGTGGCTGCCCTCTTTTGCCAGAAAGGTTTTTATGGCACCCACTGCACCTTCAGAAGATGCAAGGTCTGCAGGCCACTTAAGCATTGTCCTTAACTGGTTAGGCTCAAGATCCTGTATTTCAGACGCAGTGATTTTGAAAAGCCCCATGAGCTGGGAAAGCATGCGTGCAGCCCGCCTGGTGTCCTGTTTCTCAATTGCCTTGATAACCGACTTCCATCGGGTTGAAACCGTGCTTGATGACTGAAGAAACATCGGGTCCTTTACCACAAGGACCTTTCTTCCAGGGAAAAAGCTCAGAGTTTCCAGAAATTCCACGCACTTTCCAGGCATGGCTTCTTCACCTGAAAGCTCCTGAAGATTCATGTCAGCTGAGCCTTTTTCAACAAGCAAGCTGGTCAAGGATTCCAGGTGTTCTGCAGTAACCGGAAATTCACCAAGAAACAGATAGCATGGGTATATTTTACCAGAGCGGGCCTGGGCTAAAAGGGCACGGCACTCTTCAGACGGAGTAGTAGAGGTCTTTTTTTTAAAGCCTGGAGCTGCCATTATCAGGGATTATGCCTTGAACGTCAGTCCTTGCTGCCAAGTTCCCTGGACCTGTCTGAGGCTGCGCACACCGCATCCATTAAGGCACCCCTGAAGGCATTTTTTTCAAGGTGATATAACCCTTCAATGGTGGTTCCCCCAGGGCTTGTGACCATTGCCGTAAGTTCTGCCGGGTGTTTGCCGGTTTCCACGCACAGTTTTGCAGAGCCCAGCATGGTCTGAACCGCAAGTTTTGTGGCAATATCCCTTGTAAGCCCTTCACGCACCCCGGCATCAATGAGTCCCTCAAGGAATTTAAAGCAGTAGGCAGGCCCGCTTCCGCTGAGTCCCGTAACTGCATCCATCAGGTGTTCCGGGACTTCAACTGCAACACCAACAGCATTAAAGATACTGAGGGCAAGCTCCATGTCATCTGCTTGTGCAGAAGCCCCCCTGCATAGCCCTGCAGCCCCGGCCTGAACCAGGGCTGGTGTGTTTGGCATGACACGAATCACCCTTGTGCCTTCAGGGAGGCCACTTTCAAGTGTTTTAAGGGGGATACCTGCGGCAATGGATATGATGACATGGTGCGTCCTGATGCCCTGGCTGATATCCTTCAGCACAACAGCCATAACCTGTGGCTTTACAGCCAGGATGACAGTATTGCACTGGCTCATTACATCAGAGTTTTCTGACGTGGTTGTTACGTTACATTCCTCCGCTATGTATGCCCGGCGTGCATCAAAGGGTTCTGACACTACTACATCCTGGGGAGCAATAAGGCCCTTTGCCAGAATCCCCTTAACAAGGGCCTCTGCCATCTGTCCCCCGCCTATGAAACCAAGTTTTCCGGAAATTTTCATGTTGTATTGTTCTCTTTAAAGCTGATTGTGAGATGTCTTTGTTATACTATGCTAACCATAACCTTCTGGGCAAGTCCCTTGCCAAGGGCGATTCTTGTGTTGCGGGCATTAACTATAAACGGTCCGGAGTTGTTCAGTACCTCCACCACCTGCCCCACTGACAGCCCCATTGAGTTGAGCCGCTCCTTCAATGTTGCTCCCCCCTCAAAACTTATTATCTTCACCCGTTCTCCCTTTGATGTCATGGACAGCGGCAGTATGCGCTCTCCTCCCTGCTGACATTCCGGACACACACCTGCTATGTTCAGCTTGTGGGCAAGGGGCAGGAACTGCTGTTCCCCTGCAAGTTTGTCAATAAAGTTGTTCAGGGTATCATCTTCAAATTCAATTACCTTGCCGCATTTGGTGCATACAAGGTGATCATGGCGACTTCCAAGGTGAAGGTGCTCGTACCAGGGACCGGTCCCGTTAAGGATTACCTTCTGTGCAATTCCATACCTGCAGAGAAGGTCAAGGACCTCGTTGATTGTGGCCAGGGGTATGTTTCTGCCCTGCTTTACCAGTGTGTCATGCAGGTATTCAGGCGTTACATGCCCCTCTGTACAGATAAACAGGTCGAGCACTGCCTCGCCCTGTGGTGGCAATGTGTCACAGGTGTGGGATATGAGGTCAAGAAATTCCTGTTTTTCCTTCTGGTGCAGGCGGTCAAAACAAGTCCCGGAGGCAGTGTTGGATGTGGGATTGGGGGGTACAAAAAAGTCGCTGTTCTTCTTTCTGCATGACTTTTTGTCGCAGTTCCGGGATAATTTTTTTTTCAGGTTGAAAAGCATGGGAATTCCCTGTTGTGCCGAGATATTTTCTTGCAGTGAGCGAATTGATTAACGCTATCCCCATGTGATGTCAACGATAATTTAGCTGGCCACAGAATCAGGTGCAGAGATAATAAAACTCTTGGTACTTGAAAAAAGAGAAGGCATTTTTTAGTCTTTGCAGGGATAATGACAAATGGACAGTGTAATTTTCAGACATTCATTGAATATTGTACTGGTGGAGCCTGAGATACCGCCAAATACCGGTAATATCGCACGGATGTGCGCTGCCACCGGCTCTGTCCTGCATCTGGTTCACCCTCTGGGGTTTCGTACCGATGACAGGAGTCTGAAACGTGCAGGCCTTGATTACTGGAATAGTGTGCAGGTGGTGCACCATACCGGTATCAAGGTATTTCTTGAAAAAAATGGGGACAAGGAGCTTTTTCTCTTTACCAAAAGGGCAGAAAGGCTCTATACCACTGCCCCGTGGACCCCGGGGTGCTGGTTACTTTTTGGGAGTGAAACATCCGGCTTGCCACCGGAACTTCTTGAACGCTACAGTGAACGCACCTATGCCATTCCAATGATCACAGAGCATGTCCGAAGCCTTAATCTTTCAACCGCAGCGGGCATAGTTACCTATGAGGCCTACAGGCAGCTTCATGGCTGGTAACGGGCAGGTAACAGGCTTACCTGCTTAAAATCAAGACTTGGCCCGGGTAGATCATGCTTGAAGACGAAAGGCCGTTCATTTTTAACAGCCTTGAAAGCGTAATATTGTATTTTTTTGCCACGGTTGAGAGGGTGTCTCCCCTTTTTACGTGATAAATCCGTGTATTCTTGACGGTTTTTCTGCGGTTGGTCCTCACCTTGAGGGTCTGTCCCACTGCCAGGCAGTTACTGGAAAGGCCGTTCAGTCTCTTGAGCTCATCAACACTCATGTGAAACATCTGGGCAATATCCCAGAGGGAATCCCCCTTCTTTACCCTGTACCGGCCATTAGATGTGAGTTTCACCCTCCTGGTTTTACGATACGATGAGGCAGATGCCACCTTTGTTCTTCCAGCAGGAATTTTTAGCCTCTGGCCCTTGCGAATCATGTTGCTCCGCAGCCGGTTGGTGCGTTTGATAGCCCGTACAGATGTGCGGTAGCGTTTTGCAATTGATGACAGGGTTTCTCCTCTCCTGACCCTGTGTGTGACATAGTAGGTGCGCGGAGGATGCCATTTTTTGATGGTGTCAAGTTTGGCAAGGAGGATGCTAGATGTGCCGGTAGGCACCCTGAGCTCAAAGGGCCTGTCAGGGGTAACATGATGCCTGAGCTCCGGGTTAAGCAGTTTTAGTGTGCTGGCAGGAACTCCCATTGCTGCAGCAATGGCACTTAGTTTCATCTGCTTGTTTACTGTTACTGTGTCATAGGTAAGGGGCGGGTCTGGTTCCCCCAGTTCCATACCGTATTTTGAGGGATTTTTTATAATGTGCAGGGTGGCAAGAAATCTCGGTACATAACGTGCTGTTTCAGAAGGGAGGTTTCTGTAAAGGTCCCAGAAGTTGTCAAGATAGTTGATTTTCTGCTTGTTAATCGCCCTGAGCACGTTTCCCTCGCCGCAGTTGTAGGCAGCTAGCACTGTGCTCCAGTCTCCGAACATCTCGTGGAGCTCTGAGAGGTAGGCGATTGCAGCCAGGGTGGATTTTTTCGGATCCAGTCGTTCATCTATCCAGGTTGTACGTTTCAGTCCGAACTTGTACCCTGTGGAGGGTATAAACTGCCACAGTCCAAGCGCCCTGGCGTGTGAGAGCGCCCTGGTCTTGAATCCGCTTTCAATAAGGGGGAGCCATGAAAGATCTTCCGGAAGCCCGGCCTTTTTAAGCTCTTTAAGGATCATTGGCCTGTAAAGACCGGACCTGCGGTATGATGCCAGAAAGAACTTTTTCTCCTTTCCTGTGAACCTTTTGATTTCATCCTGAACATAGCGGTTCATCTCCAAAGGAATTGCATCATGTTTGCCCTTGGCAATGGTAAAACGTGATGCCTTTATCTCAAGAAGCCTCTTGGAGATAACAAACCGCATGTCATCTTTCTGCTGCAAAATTTCAGGCGAGCTGTCTGACGGGATCTGAAGTATGATGCTGTATGCCTGATCAAGGTACTTTATTGCCCTTTCATTGTCGCCGTTTCGCCACATGGTTCTGGCAGCATCGCACAGGGCCATTGCATGATCAATGCGTCCCTGATCGCTGTTGTCGAACTTTTTTGTTAAACAGACACCGGCACCAGGAAACATCAGGTCTGTGGATGTTTCTGCCTGCTCATCAGAGTCGGCTATTTCCTTTTTTGCAATCCGGTTTATGTACTCAACATTTTTTTGGTCTGGAGCACTTGATACAGTAATTGTGCCCGGGTTGCTTATTCCTGTGGTGTGGGAACATGCATTGATGGTGAATAATAGTATGAATAAGAATAATATTTTACTGATTTGTTTCATGGATGTATAACTGACAGCCTTATTTAACTTAACTTGTTGGTTATCTTTGATGTACGTGAAAGGTATGTTTTGTTGGAGTTAAGTTGATAATTCTCGAACAAAACCATAATTTAATTAATTTGATTCGGAATGAAGATTATGTGAACTCAAACCTGGAGATTTGATGATTGTGTTCAGTTTATTGTACACCAAAATATAAAGCGGTAAAGGAGAAATAATGCTGCTCCTACAGGACAGGAGAGTGCAGCAGATTTGAAAATATGGAGTTTCCTGAATCAATAGCTTTATCAAATGTCTTGACCCTGTCAAGCACTCCGAGAATCGGCACACCTGAAATATCTTCAATGACCCTGGCATTGTCCCTGACTATATCCGGATGTTCCATCTCGTTGGCAACTGCAGGCGGATATTCCTGACTGTTCAATACAACCCCCGCGCACGGGATTTTTCTCTGTCTCAGTGCTTCAATTGAGAGCAGTGTATGGTTTATGGTGCCAAGCCCTGCCGCAGCCACAATAAGGGTGGGAAGTTTTAATTCCTCTACAATGTCAATAAGCAGGGTTTCCCGGGTAAGTGGTACCATTAGCCCCCCGGCACCCTCAACCATAAGTATCTGGAAGTGTTCCTTCATCTCCTTGAAGCCATGGATGATTTTTTCGGAAGAAATAACAACCTTCTGTTTTTCCGCTGCAAGATGGGGAGAGGCTGGAAACTCCAGACAGTAAATTGATTGAAGATTACTGTTTATGCCTTTGTTCTGCTCCAATCCTGGTACATTTTTCGCTATGAAGGCAAGGTCATCAGCAAAACCGGGGTTTCCCGTGCTTACCCACTTCTGTACACCTGTTTTCATACCCTTTTCATGGAAATGGTGTGCAAGCAGTGCTGTGACAAAGGTCTTGCCAACTCCTGTTCCTGTTCCTGTTATGAAAAGTTCCATGATGTATGAAGAAAAATGAAATTGGGTGAGGGGGTTAGCCCTCTCTGGCACCGGGCAGAGCACATGGTCCACCTGTGCAGCAGACCTCAACGTCACAGGCATTCAGTATTCTGAGCTCCCTTTCCCGTTTTTCTTGCGGAAATGGCTCAGGCGGGAATTGTAATATCAGGTCCTGGGCCTCTTTTCTGGATGGAATTGCCTCAAGTCCCTTTCCCAGCTCTTTGCCGTGTCCTGTTTCAAGGATTACGGCGTCTGTACCGTTTGTCACCACTGCTACAGGGATTCTTGTGTCTGTAAACAATACCCTGGCCGCTGCTATGGCTGGCCGCTGTCTTGTGACAATGGATCCTGGCCCATAGCGAATAATCATAAAGGGCTGTTTGTCCAGGTAAACCAGAAAGTCAACGCGGGAGGTAACGTAGGTGCCTGAAAAAAGGGTTTCTATTTTCTGGCGCGGTACAATCTCTTTCTTGCTCCATCCCTTTTCGTTTACAAGGAGCCTGGCGATTTTCTGGCGAAACCTCTCATCATCTGTATCCACCAGTTCTTCGCCAGTGATAAAGTCCTTGCATTTTCCATAAATAAGATGGTGACTTGGAATGTCTTTGGCAGCCATGCTGTAAATTATATGTGTTTTTATCCGGATTTTCCAGAACTGTTTTGCATGTAAAAATGATGGACTCGTAAAAAGTCAGAGCCAAATGATAGTCATACAACATAGAGTGTATCGCCATAATGGTGTCGTACATATATTGTATGTATTATGTGCGCAAGCTCAAAAATAAGACTTTTTACGAGAACATCAAAAATGGTTCTGACTGTATATGTTGGAGTATCTGAACAGTAATGGACTACTTGGAATGATGAAGAAAGGAATTGGCAGGAGGTTTTTTACTCCTCCTGCCAGGATGAACTTGTGGGAAAGTTTTGATGGATGTGCTTTGCTTAAAAAGACCTGTTCAAATCCAGCTTGTCAGGACTTGTCTTTTTCAATCATGGCCTCAAGGTTATGCCAGATTTTGGTAAGGGCACTCCTTACTTCCTCAAGCTTTTCAGGTTCAATACCTTCAACCGCCTTGGAGTGCACCAGTTTGCCCACGCGGTTTACCATCTTTCTCATCTGTTTACCCTTTGGCTTCAGAAAGATGTGGTGTGCACGCCTGTCTGTGGGGACACTTCTGCGTTCGATGTATCCAGCCTGTTCCATCTTGTCCAGGGTACGGACAAGGGTGGGGCTTTCAATAAAGAGGCGCGATGCAAGTTCAGTCTGGGTCAGGCCCTCTTCTTCAAGAAGTTTTGCAAGTACACAGAACTGCGCGCTGGTAATGTCTTCTGCCTCAAGTTCACTGTCAAATGCCTTGTAAAAGACTTTTACCAGTCTGTTTGCTACAAATCCAAGGCATTCATCAATAGTAAAGTTGTTTTTCATGACTTTTCTCTCTTTTTATTAATTTCTGAAAGAATAAAATCGACCACCTGTGCAGGTGAAAGTGACGTAGAGTCCACAATAGCTGCGTCCTCGGCCGGTTTTAACGGGCATATAGCACGAGAGATATCAGCCCGGTCTCTTTCTATAATTTGTTTTAATATGATTTCATATTGCACTATTTCACCCGCAGATTCAAGCTGTTTTTTTCTCCTTCGTGCTCGCTCTTCTGGAGATGCATCGAGGAAAAATTTGTAATCTGCATCAGGAAATACCACAGTGCCCATGTCCCTGCCTTCTGCTACGCACCTTCCCCTGCTGCCTATTTTTTGTTGAAGTTCGCTCAATCTTTCACGTACAGCCGGTATTGCCGAGACCTGTGAGGCTAGCATATCCATTTTGGGGGTTCGTATAAGCCCGGTAACATCCTCACCGTTTATGAAAATTTTTTCTCCTTCAAAGTGGATATCGCATTTTTTGCATATATCCGCAACTGCCTCGCTGTCAGACGGGTCTATGTTATGCCTGTCCAGGAGCCATGCCACGGCACGGTACATAGCCCCGGTATCCAGGCGGTCGTAGCCAAGCCGTTGGGCAACCATCCGGCTTATTGTGCTTTTCCCTGCCCCTGCAGGTCCATCAATGGTAACTATATCCATCTTGTTCGGCAGTTGATTGTTTTTTGTTTAATTTATTTGGTTATTTTTCAAATGTTATTGTTCTCTTTATTCAGGAAAATATTCATACATCAGCCAGGGCAGTGGTGCAACTTTTGAAATGTTCATTTCTGGTTCAGGAATATTGGAGGGAGAACATGCAGTTCATGTCCGGCGTCCCTGCAGGCCTCCACAAGGCACATCCTGGCCTTTTGTCTGTTTGAGGGATGCACCATCTGCAAACGCTTTGGCTCAAGCCTGTTTTTAACCAGCAGGGAGATGAGTTCTGCAAGCCTTTCAGCAGGAAATATCAGGCTGAAGCGTCCTCCTGGACGAAGCACATACCTGGCAGCACTTATTACCTGCCGTATGTTCGTCAGTATTTCATGTCTTGCAAGGGCATCCATGGAGTTTTTGCAGATTCTCCCTGACACCGGATGCCTGTATGGAGGGTTTGAGACCACATGGTCCATGCACTGTGCAAAAATAAGGTGGCTTATATTGTTAAGATCTCCCTGTATGACTTTAATTCTGTGCTGAAAGCCGTTATTTTTTACATTGGTAACAGCCGTTTTTACAAGTTGTTCCTGAATTTCAACTGCTGTAATGGAAATTTCAGGATGCATGGAGGCAAGGGTAAGGGCTATGATTCCACACCCTGTGCCAAGATCAAGAACCGAGTCCTGTGGCCTGATGCGGCAGAACCGTGCCAG
>WGBG01000186.1 GCA_015494395.1 Deltaproteobacteria bacterium | reverse complement strand
TTGGAGTGACTTTGAAGAATTTCGTAGTTTTTCTTGGGGAAGCGCAGCCAGAAAATCGCGTCTGTCTGAGCGAGGCACGAGCGAGTTTCGCGATTTTGGCGTAGCGAGCCTTAGAAAAACAAGAAATTGTTCTCCGGAACGGAAAAACAAGACCAATTATCAACATAATATCAATACGCTGAACAGTTACAGTGATTGCAGCCTTAAATCAGCACCACATATCCCTTTCCGTCTTCAGAGGTTTTTACTTCAAACCTGGGCAGGTCCTTTTGGGCAGGGCCTGATATATATTTTCCGTTCCAGTGAAACATGCTCTGGTGGCACGGGCAAATAAACTGTTTTCTGGTTTCGTCAAAGCTTACTGTACAGCCAAGATGTGTACAGGTACGTGAGACTGCCACAGGACCTGTTTCAGATGCAAACAGCACAAATTCAGGTTCAATCAAAAAGCTGCCTTTGGGAAGTTTTTCCCTTATCAAAACCTTCCTGGGCGGACGGTAGCGCACCGGCATAATAAAACCAATAACCGGCCAGGCACAAAGTACAGCAGCTATTGCCATAAGCATCTTTTTGATCCAGGAACGCCGTGTCATTTTCTGAATATTGAAAAAATGAGGGTGAGGACAATGCTAATTATTATAGATGTGGCAATAGGAAAGTAAAAGGTAAAGTTTCCCTTTCTTACAACTATGTCACCAGGCAGTCTGCCAAGGAAAGGAAGCTTGGGCAGCAGTATCATGGCAAGACCTGCTGCTGCCATTAATAAACCTGCAACAACCAGAAATTTGCCAATCTCACCAAAGGGACTCATCTGTTACCCTCCTTGTGTGTCGGAAAGTGACTGTGCAAGCCTCTTCTCCCTCTTTTTATACCGTTCACGTTCACTGAACAGGCATCCGCAGTAAGGCTGCCTGTATATGCCTGAATCAATGGCCATGTCAATCCCTTTTTGCCAGCCTTGTCTGAAGTCGTGGTACCAGAATTTCAGACCGTGCCTGTGGGCAATCTCTCTGCCCATCTCTGTGATAAGTTCATGGCGCTGGTAACGGCTGTATAAAAGCGTCGTGGTAAATGTCTCTATTTCCTGTTTCAAGCTCTGTTGCGCTGCAGCCTCAAGGCGTATCCGGTAACATTCCGGACATCTCTTGTGTACATTACGATTTTCTCCAATGGCTGTGAACCATGAGTCAAGATCATAGCCTTTTTTATCCCATATTACAGGAAGATGGTATTTTTCAGCAACAGTACCCAATGCCTCCACGCGCCGTTCATACTCCCGGAAGGGGTGGATATTAGGATTGAAAAAGTATCCTACCGGTTTGATGCCCTCCTTATTCAGGACTTCCATAGGATAAAACAGGCATGGTCCACAGCAAATATGTATCAGTAATTTCATTGGTATATTGCTTATGATAATGATTGTACCTGGATGTCTTGCCAGTGATCTACTTTGACAATCAGTATAACTATTATATAGTGATTTATATAGTGACCATAACATCAGCCGGGATGATGTCAATCCGTCTGGTGAAAACGGGGAATAGCCGTTTTGTTTTCGGGCAAAAAATCATCCAATGCCTTGACACAAGTGACAAGGGTACTGATATTAAAAACAAACATTAAGAGAAATTTTTTATGTTGGAACAATACACGGTGAGTAGTATATTTCCGGCATAGGAAGGGGAGTGCGGCCGGAATGTTCTGAGCCAGCATGTTTTATAAATATTTTAAAAGATGAAAGGAGAAAGACCATGGCAGAGATTAAAAAGATTTTGTTCCCTGTGGATTTTACAGCCAGTTCAGAGAAGGTGTTGCCCTATGTGCAGTTGTTTGCTGATAAATTGGGGGCAAAGGTTGCTTTAATTCACGTGGTGAGAGGCGCAGAGGAGTTTGCTGGTTTTGAAATGGGGGCAGCGTGGTATTCTTCTTTTGAAAAAGAGCTCATTGACGGCGCCGAAAAGGCAATGACACGTTTTGTTGAGGAAAACGGGCTTTCCGATGCAGATACTGCCGTGCTTGTTGGTAATGCTGGAGAAGAGATTGTCAAGTATGCAGATGATAATGGAGTGGATATGATCATCATGGGCACTCATGGCAGGAAGGGCCTTGAGAAGATCATGTTCGGCAGTGTTGCTGCCGAGGTGGTCAAGAAGGCAAAATGTCCTGTGCTCACAGTTAATCCGTTTAAATAGTCTGTCTGTTTATATTCATATTTTGCCAAACCAGGGGGATCGGTTCAGCCGATCCCTTTTCATTTCAACATCATAAACATTGTCTCAAACTCTTATAACAACCCATCTTAATGCCGATTTTGATGGCATGGCCTCGGCGGTTGCCGCGGCCCTTCTGTATCCCGGCGCATATATTGTACTGCCCGGTTCCATGGAAAGACCGCTAAGGGAGTTTATTCGGGAGCTTCCTCCATCTTTCCTCCCCATCAAGAAAATAAAGGAGATAGACCAGAGCGAGGTAACTCGCCTGGTGGTGGTGGATACCTGCCAGAAACGCCGTATAGGTTCCCTGGCAAGGTTCCTTCACAGGGATGACGTGGATGTCATTGTATATGACCATCACGTGGCAGATGATGACTGCATAACGCCGGAGGAAGCCAGGATTTTTTTCAGCAGGGCAGGGGCAAATACCACCTTTATGACAGGTCTTATCAGGGAACAGGGTCTTGAGGTTCCACCTGCCCTTGCCACGCTTTTTCTTCTTGGCATACATGAGGACACAGGGTCATTTACCTACACCTCTACCACTCCGGAAGACCTCGACGCTGCGGCCTGGCTGCTGGAACAGGGGGCAGACCTGGAACAGGTTGCCAGGGTGGTTAACAGCCGCATCACGCCTGAACATGTTTCTCTCCTGAACGACCTCCTTGAGACATGCGTGACCTATAATCTGGGTGGCAACCAGATAGCCATTGCCAAGACATCCTCAGCCCAATATGTAGAGGATTTTTCAGTGCTTGCACATGAACTCATGGACATGCGCCATTTTCCTGCGCTGTTTGTGATTGTGCTAATGTCAGACCAGGTCCTTATAGTTGGCAGGAGCCGGACAGACAAGGTGGATGTAGGGGCGGTGCTTGGTAACCTTGGCGGGGGCGGGCATGCAATGGCCGCCTCGGTCACGCTTAAGGGTGTGACGCTATCTGAAGCAGAGAACCGCCTGGTTGCTGAGCTGAAAAAGATTTTTGGTCAGGAGCCAAGGGTCAGGGATATCATGTCCAGCCCGGTAATCCATGTATCTCCCGATGCCCCGCTCTACGAAGTGCATGACATGATAAACCGGTATGGCATCTCTGGAATCCCTGTGGTGGAAGATGACAGGATGAAGGGGCTCATTTCAAGGAGCACGGTTGAAAAGGCCATTTTTCACGGCCTTGCCAGGCTTCCTGTCCGGGAGTACATGAGCACGGATTTCCGGGAGGTGTCGCCAGATGCCGGTGTCTCTGAAGTGCAGGATGTTATGGTTGGGCTTAACCAGAGATTTGTGCCTGTATCTGAACGCGGCAGGCTGGTGGGGGTTGTTACCCGCACCGATCTTTTGAGGATGCTTTCAGAAACTCCTGCGCTTCATCCAGCAGGAGCCTTTGAATCCAGAGGACAGACGCGGGATGTATCCTCCCTGCTGAAACAGAGGCTCTCTGCCCGGATCTTTGAGCTGTTTACCACTGTCAGTGATGTTGCAGGCGAACTTGATGTCCCGGTTTACGTTGTAGGCGGCTTTGTGCGGGATCTTTTAATGCGGCTTCCCAATTTTGATATTGATCTTGTTGTTGAGGGAGACGGGATCGAGTTTGCAAAGAAGCTGGCGTCACGGTTTGGCGCACGGGTGAAGGAACACAAGAAGTTCCAGACAGCAGTTATTATATTTCCTGAAGATTTCAAGGTCTCTTCCTCTGTTAAGACCCCCTTCAAGATAGATGTGGCAACTGCCAGGTGGGAATATTACGAATATCCTGCAGCCCTTCCCACAGTAGCCCTTTCGTCCATCAAGCTGGACCTGTTCAGGCGGGATTTTACCATCAATACCCTTGCCATAAGGCTTGATCCTGGAGGATTTGGCACCCTCATAGATTTTTTCGGGGGACAGCGGGATATACGAGATGGCGTAATACGGGTCCTGCACAGCCTTAGCTTTATTGAAGATCCCACCAGGGTATTCCGGGCCGTGCGTTTTGAGCAGCGTTACAACTTCACCATTGGCAAACACACCCTTAACCTTATAAAAAATGCGGTTCGCTTAAATGTTTTTGCCAGGGTGTCAGGAAGGAGGCTTGAGAGGGAGCTGCGGCTGATTTTAAGCGAGCAGAATCCCCTGCCAGCAATTGAACGCTGTGCCGGGCTGGAGATACTCCAGTTTATTCACCCGGAATTGAAGTTTGATGATGAAAGGCGCAGGATATTTGATACCACCTATGATGTCCTTGCATGGTACAGGCTTTTGTACAGGCCAGAGCCGGTGCGCCAGTGGATGACCTACCTGATGGCCCTGCTTTCCGGGCTTAAATACCATGAGTACATGGAGTGTATAGACCGTCTCTCCTATTCTGAGAATCTGAGGCATATCCTGGTGGTTCAGCGGGAGAGGGGGCTTTCAGCCCTTTCAAAGCTTGAGAGGCATCCAGACATGAAACCTGGCGCAGTGCGTGCCCTGCTTGACGGCCTTGCCCCTGAGGTGATTCTGCACCTGCTTGCATCTGTGTCCGATGACAGGGCGGGACACTGGCTGTCAAAGTATATTACAACGCTTCAGGATGTTAAGATTGACATTACAGGAAATGACCTTAAAGAGATGGGTATAGCCCCGGGCCCTGTGTACAGGACCATATTTGATGAGGTGTTAAGAGCCAAACTGGATGGCAAGGTTAAAACAAGGCAGGATGAGCTTGACCTGGCTTTACGCATACATAGCAAAGCGTGATTACCTAGATTGAGCGATTAAAAGCTTGCCCGTATAGCCAAAATACATTATTTCAATGGACCATGTTTGATATCAATGAAATAGCACAGAGAATAGCAATACTTACTCCGCCGGTACTCCTTGCCGTTACCGTGCATGAACTTGCCCACGGCTGGGTTGCATACAGGTTTGGGGATCCTACAGCAAAAAATGCCGGCCGTCTTACCCTGAATCCCATCAAGCACCTTGATCTGGTGGGTACACTGGTATTCTTTCTTACAAGGACCATTGGCTGGGCAAAACCTGTGCCTGTAAATCCAATGTACTTCAAGGACCCAAGGCGGGATATGATCTGGGTCTCCCTTGCGGGACCTGCTTCAAATATCCTGCTTGCCGTGGTGAGTGCCATGGTAATGCGCATGGTCCTTGGTCCTGCCAGCATGTGGCACAGCTCCGCATCCTACGTTCTTAAACCCCTGTTTTACATGGCGTATGTCAGCATCCAGATAAATCTCGGCCTTGCTGTATTTAACCTGATCCCCATCCCTCCCCTTGATGGAAGCCGCATTCTCATGGGACTGCTGCCGGAACAGATGGCAAGAAAGTATGCGGTTGTGGAGCAATACGGCTTTGTTCTCATACTTCTACTTGTCTTTACAGGGGCAACCGGCGCAATTATAATCCCGGTGATCGATTTCCTGAACAGGATGCTCATAGGGCGAATTATCTAAAACGTCCAATTCAGCACTACGATATTACGTTGATATAGTACGAAAATTTTTGAGGTGACGTTTAAATGGCTGCACAGGGCAGACAGAGAATTTTAAGTGGTATGCGGCCTTCAGGCCGTCTTCATCTGGGGCATCTTCACGGTGTGCTGGATAACTGGATAAGGCTCCAGGATGAATATGAATGTTTCTTTTTTGTGGCTGACTGGCACGCACTGACCACAAATTATGAAAAACCCTGGACAATCCCTGAAAATATCGGGGATATGGTCCTTGACTGGCTTGCCGCAGGCGTGGACCCTGAGAAGGCAACCATATTCGTGCAGTCCGATATCAAGGAGCATGCTGAACTTCACCTGCTGCTCTCCATGATTACACCTGTGTCATGGCTTGAGCGCAATCCTACCTACAAAGAGCAGCAGCAGCAGTTAAAAGAACGTGATCTGGCCACCTATGGTTTTCTTGGATATCCCGTGCTCCAGGCAGCAGATATCATCATGTACAAGGCCAACAAGGTGCCGGTAGGTGTTGACCAGTTACCCCATGTTGAGCTGACCAGGGAGATAACCCGCCGTTTCAATTACCTGTACCGGGATGTGTTCCCTGTGCCGGAGGCCCTGCTGACCGAGGTGCCCAAGCTTCCTGGCCTCGATGGCCGCAAGATGAGCAAGAGTTACGGCAACTCCATCTATCTTAACGACAGTGAAGAGGAGGTGGTCAGGCGTATCTCCACAATGGTAACTGATGTTGAACGGCCCAGGAAGTCCGATCCCGGAGATCCGGAAAACCGGTGTGTAGCCTTTAATCTTCACAAGCTCTACCTTGGCAGGGAGAGACTGGATGAGATTGTTGCCGGCTGCAAGGCTGCAGAAATCGGTTGTGTAGCCTGTAAAAAGGAGCTTGCCGCAGCAGTAAATGCCGCAATGGAGCCAATGCGGGAGCGCAGGAGGGCACTGGCAGAAGACCCTGATACTGTAAAGCGTATCCTCGAAGCTGGAGCTGAAAAGGCAAGGGCAGTGGCAAGAAAGACCATGGAGGAGGCAAGGAATGCCCTGTTTTCCGAGCCGCCACCTTCAGAACAGGCTGATTCCGGGGAGTAGTCTCCTGAGCCTTGGCCTGCTGGTTGATATTTTATGCCAGACCTTCCCTTTTATTTCGTTTAAATACATAACGGGGTCCTGATTTGGAGCCGGAATGTAATGTAACCCTTGAGGCGTTCAAAGGGCCTCTTGAGCTGCTTCTGCACCTTATTGACAGGAACAAGCTGGACATTACAGACATCCCCATTGCGCTTGTTACCAACCAGTATCTTGAGTACTTGGAACTTCTTCATGCCCTTGATGTGGTTGTTGCCGGGGAGTACCTGGTAATGGCTGCTACTCTGCTCCAGATAAAGTCAAGGATGCTCCTTCCAAAGCCTGACCCGCCGGAGTCAGAAGACGATCCACGCCTTGAAATTGTAAAACCCCTTCAGGAACTGGCCAGGCTCAAGAATGTCGCAGACTGTCTGGAAGAGATGCCGTGGCTTGACCGGGATGTTTTCCTGAGGGAGCCATCAGGGGAATTTGATCCTGGCTTTGAAGTCCCTGATGAGATGAGTGATGCAGGGTTTCCCGGTCTTGAGGTGGGGATATTAGACCTTATAAATGCCTTGAGAGATGCCCTTGGAAACAGTGCCCTGCCCCGCTCCCTTGAGATTACAAGGGCAAGGGCTACACTCTCCCAGCGTATGGAGGCAATAGAAGAGCTGCTTAGAAACCAGGGTCGCACAACACTTGCCGAGCTTATGACCCCTGATATGGACAGGTATTATATTATCGTGACCTTTCTTGCCCTGCTTGAGCTTGCAAAGCTGTCGGCAATACGGCTCTTCCAGGAGCAGCCCGGAACTGACATACTTGTTGTGGCAAGAAGAAGTGTGGTTCAGCCCGATGATCAGGAGCGGCAGGTGGTAACATAGAAAATATGTACCTAGATTGAGCGTTTCAAAATCTGGAAAATTATTTTTTTAATGAAATTTAAAAGAGTTATGTCTATTATCGCTTTCCAGTTTTGAAACCCTTCGGGCTTGCCGGATTCACTGCATCTCCTTTGTCAGAGGAATTCCTATATAGCCGACTATTATGGGAATTCCTCTTTCGCGGATCTGCAGCAAATCCGACAATCGCTCA
>WGBG01000185.1 GCA_015494395.1 Deltaproteobacteria bacterium | reverse complement strand
GCGCAGCCAAAAAATCGCGTCTGTTTGAGCGAGGTACGAGCGAGTTTCGCGATTTTGGCTTAAGCGAGCCTTAGAAAAACAAGAAATTATTCACTGGAACGGAAAAACAAGACCATTTACCAACCTTTTTAATATAGCATCATCGTAAATAAGCTGAACAGTTACGTTGATTTTATCAGGCAAGGCCTGGGAACAGTTGAATCATTCCGTCAGCTATCATCTGGACACCTATGGCGGCAAGGAGCAGCCCCATTATCCGTGTGGCAATGTTCAGCCCTGTAATGCCCAGGCGTTCACCAATTGGTTCAGCAAGGCGCAGGGTAAACCATACCGTGACTGCAACTGCAAGAATAGAAAGACTTATCAGTGTATTGTGTGTAATATCTGCAATATTGTGGGCATCTACAACTACCAGGCTGATTGCCCCAGGGCCTGCAAGCAGCGGGATGGCCAGTGGCACCACTGCCACCTCATCCCTGTCTTCATCAGCATCCTCTTCTTCAGGGCTTCGCTTCACCTGAGACTGTCTTGCATGCATCATTGCAATGGCCATCAGCAGGATAAGAATTCCTCCACCAGTTCTAAAGGCAGGTATGCTTATTCCAAAAAAAGACAAGAGTGCCTCTCCTGCCCAGGCAGAAAGCAGCAGGACCATGGCTACAGCAGTGGCAGTTATACGTGCAATTCGTCTGTTTTCAGCAGGTGAGCGGTCTCCGCAGAGCGAGAGAAAGACAGGTATTGCACCAAGCGGATTTACAATGGCGATTATACCTACGAAATTTTTAATATATGGAGTAAATTCAGCGGGAAAGGTCATTATTATCGCCATCCAGAAGAAGGTATTTGCGTAACAGCAAAATGGTGTCTATAAGCTGATTAAGTGCGACTCAACAGCCACCTTTTTGCACTGGACGCCATAATCTCATCCTGAACCTTGATTCTGGATGGCGGTCAGTCTGGAAAAGTTTTTTTATTGTCTGGTAGGTGGCATCAGATCGATATCGCGTTTTAACTCACCAATTTGAAGGGCCAGGTTCACGCATTCCTTGCCTTCTACGCAATCTTCAATTTCTTGATCTTCGAGATAAGTATTCAGTGCCTTTCCGTTTTTGACAAGATGGACCACCCAAGCCTTTTTGTCATCGTCCCAGGTAGCATTTACGTTGATGCCGCACTGACCGAGATCCGGATAAATTTTCTGCAGTTTTTCGCACAGCTCAGCTCTTTCTATAGTTTTATCCATAATTCTGTTCCTCCTTTTTTGGCTATTGATAGAAAAACAGCCTGGTTGAATTAACAAGATAACCTTACTTTTAATCTTTATTTGTAATCATTAATAGCGCAAAGGTAAAGAGATAAATTACGAGATTGCCGTCTTCATCGCATCTCCTTAGTCATCGGACTACCCACATAGCCCTGTTATAGTGGAAAGCCATCATCCGCGTTCTGCCTGACCGCACAGACAAGCTGGAGAGTTTATTTATTGCAGATATTGCCAATCATTAATGGTGAACTTAATGTTAATTTTAAGAAGAGGATAAATTACATAAATTACGTATGTTGAGCCAGTTTATGCAAAGTGTCAGAAGAGGAGGTGAAAGAAGCGCTATGTAAACAAGAAGCGGTGATTTTGCAAGTGGTTAAGGAAATGTCCCAAAATAAGTTGTATGATGGCGCGCTCAGATTTGGGTCAGGATGGTTTGAAGATGAGATGAGAAATCGGCAAGTTGTTTTTGGACGGTCCCTAAGTGCGGTGGGCAGAAAGAGAAGTTTATTTTGAAGTCAGAGAAGGAGTAAATCCAATGATTGAAAAAATTTTAGTAGCTGTTGATGGATCACAATCAGCTGAAAAGGCGGCAGTGTTTGCCCTAGAGTGTGCGGAGCAAATGAAGGCTTCAGTGGTATGTATAACTGTCATCCGTCCTATAGAAGCCATAATCGGTATGAAGTTAGAGTATGTTTATGTGGAAGAAAGTGAGTCCATCGCCAACAAACTCCTGGCTGAAGGTGAAAAAAATGTTGCTAAGATTGTGAAAATGGGCAAAAGACGGGGTATTAATATTGAAGGTAAAGTGGTAAGGGGTGAAAAAATCGCCAAGGCCATTGTGGAAAGTGCCAAATCTGAAAATGCTGATACCATAGTGGTGGCCATGCATGGTAATTCCGGCTTTTTGTCTGAAGATATGGGGTCTGTTACTCGAAGGCTGTTCAGTTCCTCTCCTCCGTGCCCGGTAGTTGTTGTGCCGCCATCAGCTTAAACCTTGCATTGAACTCAATTCCGGTCTCTTTAATTTTCCCGACGCGTAAGCTTCTACTCAGGGACTGTGAGGTAGTCCCTGAGTAGCTGTCCAATAGAGGATTCCCCGTTTGTCCCAATATCATAACGTGCTGCGGCTATGTAACTTTTTGAGACTGGTTCTGAAACTGTTATGATGTGTCACTAATGTTTTGCTGGTGCCCAAATTCCAGTTTTGGTACCCATCGGTCTGAAGCTCCTGCTTCTTTCCTTATTGATACCTGCAAGATGGGGCACATGTCCCTGTTTGGAAGCTGGAGCTCCCGGGTGTACGTTCTCAAACCGGAGTTTGGGAACGAGCGAATAATAATTGTCCGATCTCCTGCTTTCCCATGCAGGGTGCGCACCCCCTACCTTCAATATTCCGCATATGCCCCGGTCGGGTACCAAAGTATAGCAGGCTGCTGTCATAACCGCTCTCTATAAGGGGGCGTTTCGGCGCTTCAGGCAGGTTAACATGACATAACAGAAAACGATTTGACAAAATGACTATCAATTCGTCAAATGATTTGACAAAAAGTAAGATAGTGGTGCTGCCAACATTGAACGATTCAGCATTTCGTTTGATGGCTCGTGAATGATACCATTTACCTATGATGGTAACTACTCCCCCCTCAGGGATGAATTCCCATAACGGAAAGTCGTTCATCTTTTTCCTTGACACGTATCTGCTCAGGGGGTGCCGTATTTGTTGCGTTGTCAGGGGTTCGAAGTACGGGAAGTACGCCTTCGCCCCCTCCGCCTTGCATCTGCAGCACCCCCTGAGCAGATACGGTGATTTTTTCACTCTAGACACCATACTGCGTACTGCGCGTACCTGCAGGAAGCACCTACAGGTGCATGGCGCATCTTCCAACAGCTTCAGACAGGGTAGGATGAGGAAATATTATCTTCCGGAAGGTATCTGAATTGCATTTTGTGTTCAGGGCCGTGGTTATTATTCCGATAATGTCAGGGGCCTGAGGGCTCAGGATCTCTGCGCCTGTCAGGTAATTTTTTTTGTCACTGTAAAGAATTACAACCCCTTCCGTGGCATCATATGTTCTGGATATGGTAATGCCGGACAGTTTGAATATTGATTCGTTAAAAGGTATGTGATGTTTTTCCAGGTCAGTTTGTACCATGCCAACCCTGGCGTAGGAAAGAGGGAGGGTGTTGATGAACCTTGGTACATTATACATGTCTAATGGAGCAGGTTTCCTCCCGAGGATCTTAGCCACTACAAACAGTGCCTGTGCCCTGGCTGCATGGGCAAGTTTCAGCCTGTTGTTGCAGTCGCCTATGGCATAATGTCCCGCTGCCGTAGTCTCAAAGCTGCTGTCCGTAACGATTCCCCTGCCTGTCTCTATATCATTCCACGCAACACATTCCGTATTTGGCTTTCTGCCGGTTGCCACCATTAACTTGTCAAAAGTATATGGCCCGGCTGATGTCTGCAGAGATACCTTCCCGTTTACAGCTTCGGCTGAGCTGATCTGCGTAGAGAAATGAAATTTTACGCCTGCATCCTCAAGTTTCCCTGTGAGATTTTCTCTGATAACAGGGTGGGCCTGGGGCAGTATCTCGTCCCTTCTGACAAAAACAGATATCTCAACTCCGTTTGCAATAAAAAAAGAGGCAAATTCCAGTGCAATGGGGCCTGCCCCCATAATGGCCATATTTTCAGGAAGGGATTCCAGGTTCAATGCCTCGTTGCTGGTAATAATGTTGTCAGCATCAAACTTGATACCTTCCGGTATGTATGGTGAAGAACCTGTGCCTATCACGATGTACCTGGACAGGAATTTTTCCCCGGCTGTTTCCACTGTGTGGGCAGTGGTAATTTCCCCGGTCCCCTCCATGAGGTTTACTTTTGCTCTATCAAGCTGATTTCTTATCACCTTTGTTGTCTTAATGATTAAACTGTTCTTTTCCTGTTGAATGGCAGGTATATCAACCTTGAGGCCGTTGAACCGGAAAGCAGGCTTCCTGAGTTCGAGAAGAGTGGCTGCATAATGGAGAAGGTGTTTGGATGGAATGCACCCTTCATGAAGGCAGGCCCCGCCGAGATGGTCAAGGTCCTTTTCAATAAGCAGGCATTTCAGCCCGGCCCTTGCTGCTACAATGGCACCTGCATAATTCAGCCCGGCTCCTATGAAGATAATATCAAAATTCATTTATTCATCCCCCAATTTTTATATCCACGGGCTCCACCTGCCATATATCCTTTGCGTATTCAGAGATGGAACGGTCCGATGAAAAATGTCCCATTCTGGCCGCTGTAATTATAGATTTTTTAGTCCACTCATCCCTGTTTCCGTAGGCTTGCCCCACCTGTTCCTGGCACTTTACGTAAGATTCGTAATCAGCAAGGAGCATGTATTGATCATTAAATTTCAATTCGTCTGTCAGCGGCTTGAAAAGTGACGTATCGCCATGAGAAAAATGTCCACTTTCAATCAGGGCAATTACGTTTTTAAGCTCGTCGTTCCGATTATAAAAATCATAAGGATTATAACCTCGGTTTTTCAAATCCAGTACTTGCTGGGCTGTCATGCCGAAATTGAAAAAATTGTCTTCGCCGACCTTTTCCCTGATCTCTACGTTAGCGCCGTCAAGAGTTCCGATGGTAAGAGCGCCGTTCATGGCAAATTTCATATTCCCTGTACCTGATGCCTCCATTCCTGCAAGAGATATCTGTTCAGATAGATCTGCCAGGGGATAAACAAGCTGGCCAATCTTGACATTGTAATTTGGTCTGAAAATTACCTTTATTTTGTTTTTTATTTCGGGATCACTGTTTATCACTTTGGCTATGGAAGTTATAAATTTAATGATAAGCTTTGCCATGAAATAACCTGGAGCCGCCTTTCCCCCAAAGATAAATGTCCTCGGTGCCATGTCAGTGTCGATACCGTTTTTCAGACGCCAGTACAGGGTAATAATATGAAGGCAGTTCAGGTGCTGCCGTTTGTATTCATGTATGCGTTTTACCTGCACATCAAACATGGAATCAGGATCTACTATCCAGTTGAAATTTTTACGTGCCAGGTTGGCAATCTTGTTTTTGTGTTCCTTTTTTGCCCGATGCCATTTTTCTCTGAATGCTGCGTCATCAGCAAAAGATTCAAGCTCATGAAGTCTCTCCATGTCTTTCAGCCACCCATCTCCAATAGCCTCGGTTACAAGCTCTGTAAGACGGGGATTGCTGACTGCGATCCATCGTCTTGGAGTAACACCATTGGTAATGTTTATGATTTTGTCAGGCCAGTATTCATGGCACTTTCTCAGGACAATATTTTCCAGAAGCCTGGTGTGCAGACGGGAAACCCCGTTTATTTTATGGCTGCCCACACATGCAAGGTTTGCCATGCGGACATACTTTTGGTCTGATTCGTCAATCAGGGAAAGCGCGGCCACACGTTCGGTATCCATCGGATAGTGTATTCTCACCTCATCCAGAAAACGGCGGTTGATTTCATATATAATTTCAATATGACGGGGGAGAAGTTCGCTGAACATGGGAAGCGGCCATTTTTCAAGTGCCTCTGGCAGGATAGTGTGATTAGTATATGCAAATGTTTGCCTTGTAACATCCCATGCAGGCTCCCACGGTATGTGATGATGATCAACAAGCAATCGCATCATTTCAGGTATGGCAAGGGAAGGGTGGGTGTCATTTAACTGAGCAGCCATATGGTTATGCAGTTCGGTAAGCTTTACCTTCATTTTAACCAGGTGGTTATGAAGAAGGTCCTGAATGGAGCAGGAGACCATGAAGTACTGCTGCTGCAGCCTGAGGCGTTTTCCTGCCATTGTATTGTCATTGGGATAGAGGACCTTGGTAATATTTTCTGCCATTACCTTCTGTTCTACCGCTCCGTAAAAATCTCCCCTGTTAAAATCCTGAAAATCAAACCCCTCGGTGGCTTCAGCCTGCCACAATCGCAGGAGTACGCAGTTGGAAACCTGATAACCGATAACGGGAATATCATAGGCAATACCTTTGACCTTCATGCCCGGCTTCCACCTGACGCGATAGGATCCTCTTGAATCCCTGTAACCTTCGGTAAATCCGCCAAATTTAACGCTGTACGTAACCTCAGGCCGGTAAAGTTCCCAGGGATTTCCGAAATGCAGCCAGTTATCCGAGTATTCGACCTGCCAGCCATTTTCTATGCGCTGTTCAAACATACCGTGTTCATAACGCAAGCCATATCCGATGGCAGGAATCCTGAGGGTGGCAAGAGAATCCAGGTAACATGCGGCAAGCCTGCCAAGGCCCCCATTACCAAGCCCCGGCTCAACCTCTATATCAATAAGCGTGGAAAGATCGAGCCCCAGTTCCTCCATGGCCTGTTCAACCTGCGGCATGATACCGAGATTAAGCATGTTGCCTGCAAGCTGTGGTCCTATGAGAAATTCTGCTGAAAAATATGCCACAGTTCGAACGTCTTTTCTGAGATATGTTTCAACAGACCTGATATACCTCTCTAAAAGCAGGCTTCGAACTGTATATGCCAACGCCTTGTAAAGGTCTTCCGGAGTGGCAGTCATCATTGGTTTCCCAATAAAATCGTGCATCGTTTTTTTGAAAGCTGCTTTAATGGCCTGTGTTGAAGATGGATTCTGGCTGGCTGTCTGCCCTTTTAAAATGTCTGGCATTTTTAATTGTCCTTATTCTGGGATGTAGCGTCCGAGTGAAAAAAGTCGGCTATCTGAATTAAGCGTTTCAGATGGCGTGGATATACAGCAAATCCGACATCGGTCGATCAAGGCGATAGAATCATGAACGAAATTATGACCAGTTTTTAGAATATTTGCCGGACATTATTTCAGTGCATTGAATTAGAAATATGACTGAATTTTCAATGTGTCAAGTTACAGGCGCTCCATTGTTTATAACAGGGATAACTGTATCAGTGCAGACAGTGAATGTACCCGAATATACCTGCTTTAAGGAAAACAGACTGTGTGACTCTGGTAGCAGAATCACTTTTCAAGTTGTTGTAATATAGGAATTGACGTCATCGCACAGTTCTGCTGTACAAAACGAAATGAAAAGCTGAACAGGCATATTTTGTGAACCCGGTATTGTTATTTGCCTGAAAGACCTTAAACTACAATAATATAACCTGAATTGAACGTTTCAAAAGTTTGAAATAATTTTGTGCTCTATTCAAGGCAGTTATCTCTCAACTTTTGAAACCCTTCGGGATTGCCGTATTTACTGCATCTCCTTTGTCAGAAGAATTCCCATATAGCTGACTATAATAGGAATTCCTCTTTCGCGGATATGCAGCAAATCCGACAATCGCTCAATCCAGGTATAACTAATTTCAAGTTTTTTTAATCTCCATGTAAAAGAGAGGTGTCATCATGGTATCAAGGAAATGTCTTTGGGTGAGTATCGCAATGCCGGTTTTATTGTTTGGATTCCTGGTTTCTTCCATCCATGCAAAGCCTTCCACGTGTGAGGAGTGCCATTTGAAATTGAATCCCGGAATAGTCAAGGATTTTAACCGTGGCAAAATGGCCGGAGTACTGACGTGCAAATCATGCCACGGAGAATCTCATACCAGTGCTGATGACGCTGACAAAGCCAGGCTTCCCACTATAAAAACGTGTAAAAAGTGTCATGCAAAACAGGCAAAGCAGTATATGTCTGGCAAACATGCGCTTGGCCTGCTGCCCATCACAGCATTTCCCAAATTCGAGCATCAACAGCCCCAGGCTTTTATCGCTGGTCAAAAGGGATGCAATGGCTGTCATAATCTTGGAATCACCGATGAAAAAGTAAGGAAAAATAATAAGGCCTTCCAATATTACAAGTATGGCATGGACTGCCAGAACTGTCACACCCGGCATGCTTTTTCAAAGAAAGAAGCCCTGCAGCCAGAGGCCTGTAACAGTTGCCACACAGGGTTTGATCATGCCCAGTGGGAGATGTGGTCCCATTCCAAGCATGGAGCCGCATACAACACCGACCGCCAGGCTCACCGCGGCCCGACCTGCCAGGACTGCCACATGGCCGATGGCAATCACAGGGTAATGACTGCATGGGGTTTCCTTGCCCTGCGTCTGCCGGAATCTGACCAGGAATGGATGGGATATCGAATAACCATTCTGCAGGCCCTTGGAGTGCTTGATAAAGACGCCAGGCCAACCGCAAGGCTTGATGTTGTCAAGGCGGCAAATATGGCAAGGCTTGACAAGAAGAGCTGGGAAGATGAACGAGCTCGTATGCAGGCCATATGTCAGAAATGTCATTCTGCTACGTTTGTGAGAGAAAATTTAAAAAATGCTGATCTGATGATTAAGGCATCCGATAAACTCCTGGCCCAGGCAATCAATGTCGTTGCTGATCTCTATCGTGATGGCATTATTAAAAAGGAAACAAACCAGGCTACTTATCCTTATCCCGATCTGCTGACATTTTACGAGGTGAATACCCCGATTGAAGAAGACCTTTATGAGATGTTCATGGATTATCGCATGAAGACCTACCAGGCGGCCTTTCATATCATGCCTGACTACACTACCTGGTATGGCCTGGCGAAAATGAAGAAAACCCTTGTTGACATGAAGGATATGGCAAGACAGATGCGATCCGGTGCCAACAAAAAATAATCTGTTGAGTGGCCATTCTATCTAATTAGCTGCACCCAAAAGGAGCATGAAAAATGGACAGTACATCTGTGGCAATGGTCGATGGTAATGAAGCCGTGGCATCTGTAGCCTACCGCATAAATGAGATGGCAGTCATATATCCCATTACCCCTTCGTCCCCAATGGCCGAGCACTTTGATGAGTGGATGACCCTGGGACGAAAAAACATTTGGGGCAATGTGGTCTCCGTGACTGAAATGCAGGCAGAAGGGGGGGCCGCAGGCGCGGTCCATGGAGCCCTGCAGCTTGGGGCGCTCACAACAACATTCACTGCATCCCAGGGCCTCCTTCTCATGATTCCCAATATGTACAAGATTGCAGGAGAGCTGCTGCCCTTTGTTCAGCATGTTGCATCCAGGGCCCTTGCTGCAAACGGCAGTTCCATCTTCGGTGATCATCAGGATGTCATGGCATGCAGGCAGACCGGTTTTGCCATGATGGCATCCGGTTCCGTACAGGAAGCACACGATTTTGCCTGTATTGCCCAGGCAGCCAGCCTTGAAAGCCGCCTGCCGTTCCAGCACTTTTTTGACGGCTTCAGGACATCCCACGAGGTCTCCAAGTTTCATGCGCTTTCAGATGATGACCTCAGATTTATGATAGATGATGAAATGGTCAAGGCCCACAGGGAGCGGGCCCTTTCTCCTGACCGTCCAGTGCTTCGTGGAAGCTGGCACAATCCTGACACCTATTTCCAGTCCAGGGAGGCTGTCAACTCCTATTATCTCGCCTGTCCGGACATTGTCAGCAAGGTAATGGATCGTTTTGCAGAACGTACCGGCCGCAGGTATCACCTCTTTGATTATATCGGCGATCCAGAGGCGGAAAAGGTCATGGTGATCATGGGTTCTGGTGCGCAGGTAGCCCATGAGACCGTGGAATACCTGAATAAAAACGGCGAAAAAACAGGGGTCCTGATGGTGCGGCTCTTCAGGCCCTTTTCAGGCAAACACTGCCTTGCAGCCCTCCCTGCCACCACAAGGGCCATAGCTGTCCTTGATCGGACCAAGGAGCCCGGGTCTGTGGGGGAACCCCTGTATCTCGATGTGGCTGCGGCCATAAGGGATGCAGAGGTGTCCGGCAAGTCACCATTTAAGGTCAGCCCAATGGTTGTGGGCGGCCGCTACGGGCTTGGCAGCAAGGAGTTTACTCCATCAATGGTCAAGGCTGTTTTTGATGAACTGGACTCTCCCTCTCCGAAGCGCTCTTTCAGCGTAGGGATCAATGATGATGTTACCCACGCCTCACTGCCCTGTGACGACAGTTTTGATGTTGAAGGCCAGGATGTCCACAGGGCGGTTTTCTTTGGCCTTGGCGCAGACGGCACAGTGGGCGCCAACAAGAATTCCATTAAGATTATCGGAAACGAGACAGACTATTACGCCCAGGGCTACTTTGAGTATGATTCCAAAAAGTCAGGGTCAATGACTATCTCTCATCTGCGTTTTGGACCCCGGCCCATCCGTTCCTCTTATCTGATAAAACAGGCAGGTTTCGTTGCCTGCCACAGGTTTGAATTTCTGGAAAAATATGATGTCCTGAAGTATGCCATGCCCGGCGCTGTATTTCTTCTGAATTCTCCGTTTGAGGCAGAAGATGTATGGGAACATCTGCCCAGGGAGGTGCAGTCTGGAATAATTGAGAAAAAATTGCGGTGTTATACTATTAATGCCAGCAGGGTCGCGCAGGAACTGGGCCTTGGGGTTCGTATAAATACAATCATGCAGACCTGTTTCTTTGCCCTTGCAAAGATTATTGATCTGGATCTTGCCATAACCAGGATTAAAGAGGCGATCCAGAAAACCTATTCGCACAAGGGCGAAGATATTGTCAATCGTAACTTTGCCGCTGTGGATGGCGCTCTTGCAAATCTGCACGAAGTCAGCGTACCGTCTGAATTCACAGCGACTCACGGGCGTCCCCCCATAGTCCCGGCAGAGGCCCCGGAGTTCGTACGCAGGATTACAGCAGAGATGCTCGTCAGGGAAGGTGACCGGCTGCCTGTAAGCGCCCTTCCCATAGACGGCACATGGCCCCTTGGGACAACCCAGTGGGAAAAACGCAACATTGCCCTTAACATCCCCATCTGGGACCCTGATGCATGTATCCAGTGCGCCAAATGCTCATTCAGTTGTCCTCATGCAGCTATCCGGGTAAAGCTCAGCGAGCCTGATACCTTGAAGTCAGCGCCTGCAGGTTTCAAGTCAATAGATTTCAGGTCAAAGGAATTTACAGACATGCGCTTTACCGTGCAGGTCGCACCGGAAGACTGTACTGGCTGCGGACTCTGCGTAGAGGTCTGCCCCGGCAAAAATAAAAAAGAGCCGGACCGCAAGGCAATAAACCTTGAAAGCCGCATTGAAAATCTTGATGTCCAGAAGGAAAATTACGAGTTTTTCCTCAATCTTCCTGAAATTGAACGTACCACAATCAACAAGATAGATGTAAGGACATCACAACTCCTGCAGCCCCTGTTTGAATACTCCGGCTGCTGCGCTGGTTGCGGCGAGACCCCTTATATCAAGCTGCTCACCCAGTTGTACGGGGACCGCATCATTATCGCCAATGCCACAGGTTGCACAGCCATTTATTCCGGAAATCTCCCTACCACACCATATTGCACCAATAATCAGGGCCGTGGACCTGCATGGGCAAATTCCCTTTTTGAGGATAATGCCGAGTTCGGTTACGGCATGAGGCTGGCTGTAGATAAACACAGACAGCAGGCAGAGCTGCTGCTGCAGCAGTTGGCAGGGTCCATTGGCGATAACCTGGTAAAGGAACTCCTTGAAAATGATCAGGAAACCGAGACAGGTATTGCAAGGCAGCGGGAGCTGGTGGCCGCGCTTCGGAAAAAGCTGGCAGATATCCAGGCCCCTGAGGCAAGGATACTTGAAGAGCTGACTGAATATCTGGAGAAAAAGGGTGTCTGGATTATAGGAGGTGACGGCTGGGCCTTTGATATCGGCTATGGCGGCCTGGATCATGTACTGGCCCAGGATCATGATGTCAATGTGCTGGTGGTTGATACCGAGGTCTATTCCAACACAGGCGGCCAAGCTTCAAAGGCCACGCCCATCGGTGCTTCTGCCAAGTTTGCCATGAAGGGGAAATCTATTGCCAAAAAAGACCTTGGCCTCATGGCCATGAGTTACGGGCACGTTTATGTGGCAAGTGTTGCATTCGGGGCCAGAAACAGCCAGACAGTCAGGGCCTTTCAGGAAGCAGCTTCATATCAAGGTCCCTCACTGATTATCTGTTACAGCCACTGCATTGCCCATGGTTATGACCTGAAATTCGGCCCGGCACAGCAGAAACGTGCTGTGGACAGTGGTGTATGGCCCCTGTATCGATTTGATCCCCGCAGGGTTGAAGCAGGCGAGCCGCCTCTCACTGTGGATTCCACTGGAGACAGAATTCCGGTCAGTGATTACACGAAGAATGAGACCCGCTTCAGGATGGTGGAAAAGATAGATCCTGAAGGGTTCAGGCTCTATGGTCAGGAGGCTCAGTACGGAGCCAGGTGCCGGATGTCTGTTTATAAATATCTGTCCGGCCTGCAACTGCCACCTGAGAATGGTGATACAGGCTCTATCAGTGATAAAAAGGCATAGCACCTTTAACAAATGGCGTGGTCAGAGAGGATTTTTGCATATCCTCTCTGACCACGCTTCATATATCTTCAAAGGAGCCCCTTCATGAAAATCCCTCTTAGCTGTTCAAAAGAAACCGGAAAGATTTTCCAATCCAGCTATGAGACAATTACCCACGGAACCGGAAAACTTATGCTCATGGCCGGAGACCAAAAAATCGAGCATCTCAATAACGATTTTTACGGCCCTGGCATAGCCCCCCATGATGCGTCTCCGGAGCACATGTTTCAGATAGCAGATAGGGCCAACATCGGGGTATTTGCTACCCAGTTAGGTCTTATTTCCAAGTATGGCATGGATTATCCAGACATTCCTTACCTGGTAAAGATCAACAGCAAGACAAACCTCATTCCCACAAGTCAGCGTGACCCATTAAGTTCAAACCTCTGGAACATGGAGCAGGTCAGGCACTTCAAGGAAAATTCAGACCTTAAGATTTTGGGCGTGGGATATACCATTTATCCGGGAAGTGAATTTGAGCATATCATGCTTGCCGAAGCAGCTAATGTAATATTTGAAGCGCACCAGATGGGAATGGTTGCAGTGATTTGGGCCTATCCGAGAGGCCGGGCCGTTAAGGAAGAAAAAGACAATCACCTGATAGCAGGGGCAGCCGGCATTGCGGCATGTCTTGGGGCTGATTTTGTAAAGGTGAATTATCCAAAATCAGATACCGGGAATGAACCGGAGCTGTTCAAGGAAGCGGTCATGGCTGCAGGACGTACAGGCGTGATATGCGCTGGCGGAAAACAGACGGCAGTTGAGAAATTTCTCAAAAGACTCCATGACCAGATCCACATTGCCGGCGCCTCAGGCAATGCCACCGGGCGTAATATCCATCAGAGACCATTTGACGAGGCAGTCAGGATGTGCAATGCCATATATGCCGTGACGGTAGACGGTGCAACAGTGGAAAAGGCCATGGATATCTTCAACGCTGCCTGATGCTGCCATTAAAAATCAATCCTTCGTGTCCTTCGTGCGCTTCGTGGTGAAAAAGGTTTTTCCGTTAAAATAACGCACATACGGTATCAAAAAGTACGCTAATAAAGGCAAAGTGTTCCATGGATTGCTTTTCTTTCTTCTCTGCTTAATTTGTATTTTATCAAGCATACGGTTTTTAAAGAATATCACCACGAAGCCACGAAGCCCACGAAGGATTTTAACAAAAAAACCTTTTAAAATTTCAGGAGATTACAGATGAAAAAAATAGCAATTAACGGACTGGGCAGGATAGGAAGGCTTGTCCTCAGACATTACATGACCTCGGAAAGTAAAGACGTTGAAATCGTGGCAGCCAATGATCTTGTCCCCCCTGAAGATTTGGCATATCTCATCAAGTACGATTCGGTACACAGGTCGGTTCCGTATGAGGTCTCCTTCGGGGATGATTTTGTCCAGCTTGGCCAGAAGAGGATCAGGATATTTGCAGAAAAGGCACCTGAAAAACTGCCATGGAAAGAATTGGGAATAGATGTAGTTATTGAATGCACAGGCCGCTTTACTGAAAAGGCCGGGGCGTCGAGGCATCTTGAAGGCGGGGCCAAAAGGGTAATAATAAGCGCACCGTCCAAAGACCCTGACATAACCGTGGTTATGGGCGTCAACCATGAACAGCTTGATCCGGAAAAACATTTTATCATTTCAAATGCTTCCTGTACTACCAATTCACTTGCTCCTCCCCTTAAGGTGTTAAGCGACGCCTTTGGCATTGAAAAGGCCCTTGTAACCACAATCCACGCGTATACGGCCACCCAGGGTCTGGTGGACAGGCCTGCACGGAAAAAGATCAGGGGCAGGGCAGCCGCGGTTTCTCTCATCCCTACAACCACAGGCTCCGATAAGGCAACTGCCAAGGTCCTGCCCGAGCTTGAGGGACGGCTCAGCGCCCTTGCGGTAAGGGTACCCCTTCCTGACGGCGCCCTCACTGATATCAGCGCGGTCCTTAAGAAAAATGTAAGCGTGGATGAAGTAAATGCCGCGTTGAAAGAGGCATCCCAAGGGAACATGAAAGGCATACTGGGTTATACGGAAGAGGAAGTAGTCTCCATTGATATCATTGATAATCCACATTCAGGCATTGTTCACGCGCTTTCCACCAGGGTTGTGCAGGGCGATACGGTGAAACTCCAGGTCTGGTACGATAATGAATTCGGCTATTCCAGGAGGCTTATTGACCTGGCAGGCCTTCTTCCCTCCTGAGATTTATGGAAAAATACATTTTAACCATCCATGGACTCACATGAACTACATGGACAAAAAATAAAAACGCGTATGGTGAGGCTGTTCATAATTCCTTATATGAAAATGATTGCGCGATATTAAAAAAGGAGGCTTTATGTCTGAATATATAAAATGGTTTAAACAAATCGGCATTGAAGATATCCCGGAGGTGGGGGGCAAGAATGCCAGCCTCGGCGAGATGTATCAGAATCTTACGGCTGAAGGTGTGCGTGTGCCTGACGGGTTTGCGGTTACAGCTTCCGCGTATCGTCATGTGCTGGAAAGCAACGCTGCCTGGGAAAAGCTCCACGAGGCCCTTGACGGCCTTAATCCTGATGACATGAAAGATCTGCAGGCACGGGGCGCGAAGGCCAGGTCCATAGTGTATGGATGTGAAATTCCCGAAGATCTGAAGACTGAAATTCTGAAGGCATACGTGGGCATGAAGGATGAATACGGAGCGGACGTTTCATTGGCCGTACGTTCATCCGCCACGGCCGAAGACTCCCCTGAGGCATCTTTTGCCGGTCAGAATGATACATATCTCAATATCAGCAGTGAAGACGCGCTGCTTGACGCGTATAAGAGGTGCCTAGCCTCCAATTTTACCGACCGGTCCATTCATTACAAGTATGACAATAATTTTGACTACTATAAGGTCTATCTCTGCGTGGTTGTCATGAAAATGGTGCGAAGTGACAAGGGCGCAAGCGGGGTCATGTTTTCGCTCGATACGGAAACCGGCTTTAAAGACGTTGTGTTTATCAACGCGGCCTTCGGGCTGGGAGAAAACGTGGTTCAGGGCACTATTGATCCAGACAGTTTCTATGTGCATAAACCCACTTTCAACACGGGATATCGTGCTGTCCTGAAGCGTCGCCTTGGGAAAAAAGAAAAGAAGATGATCTTTACAGATGTGCTTAACATCGACAATATTGCCGTTGAGTACACAAAAAATATCAATACCACCGAGAACGAGCAAGACCGTTTCTGCATCAGCGATGATGATGTGATGGTACTGGCCGACTATGCAATCAAGGTGGAAAATCACTATTCCCAAAAGGCGGGATTTCACAAACCCATGGACATGGAGTGGGCAAAAGACGGCCTTGACGGACACCTTTATATGGTGCAGGCCCGCCCTGAGACGGTTCAGTCGCAGAAGAAGGGGACGGTGCTTGAGATATACCACCTTAAGGAAAAGTCAAAAATACTGCTCCAGGGACGCGCGGTAGGGACTAAAATCGGTGCTGGCAGGGTACGCATTGTTGATGATGTAAAGCACTTAAGCGCATTCAAGGCGGGCGAAGTTCTGGTGGCTGATACCACCACGCCTGACTGGGAGCCGGTAATGAAAACCGCCGCGGCGATTGTAACAAACCGAGGCGGACGTACCTGCCATGCCGCCATTGTCTCACGTGAACTTGGAATACCTGCCGTTGTTGGGACAGATAACGGCACCGAAGTACTGAAAAATAATCAGGAGATTACCGTAAGCTGCGCAGAGGGCGAGACTGGAAACGTCTATGAAGGGATTTTGGATTTCGAGATTGAAAAGACCGATCTGAGCAGGCTTCCGCACCCGAAAATTGAAATCATGATGAACCTTGGAAATCCTGACAAGGCATTCAGTCTTGCTTCATTGCCGGTTGACGGCATCGGGCTGGCCCGCATGGAATTTATCATAAATGAGTATATCAAGGCACATCCCATGGCCCTGAAACACCCGGAAAAGGTGGATGATGAGGTCAGAGGAAAGATCGCTTCCATGACCCGCGCCTATGACAGCCCGGTTGATTTTTTCGTAAAGACGCTCGCAGAAGGTGTGGCAACCATTGCCGCGTCTGTATACCCAAAACCATGCGTCGTGCGCATGAGTGATTTTAAAACAAATGAATATGCCACCCTTCTCGGTGGAAAATTCTTTGAACCCTCGGAAGACAACCCCATGATCGGCTTCCGCGGGGCTGCTCGCTATTCACATCCTGATTACGAAGAAGGTTTTGCTCTTGAATGCGCTGCCATGAAACGGGTCAGGGAGGTGATAGGCATGGAAAATGTTATTTTAATGATACCCTTCTGCCGCCGCGTGGAGGAAGGCCAGAAGGTAATTGATACAATGGCCAAATATGGCCTGAAAAAAGGCGAAGCGGGACTCAGGATCTATGTCATGTGCGAAATTCCCAACAATGTCCTTCAAATTGACGCCTTCAGCGAGATATTTGATGGATTCAGCATAGGATCCAATGACCTCACCCAGTTAACCCTTGGCGTGGATCGTGACAGTGAAATCGTGGCGTTTGACTACGACGAGAGGGATCCCGGCGTCATGAAAATGATCCAGATGGCGGTTGAGGGATGCAAACGAAATCACCGCCACAGCGGTATCTGCGGCCAGGCGCCTTCTGATTACCCGGAGGTGGCCGCCTATCTCGTTAAAATCGGTATAGATTCCATGAGTCTTAATCCTGACAGTGTGCTCAAGACCATTCAGGATGTGGACAAGCTTGAGGCTCAACTTGGCAGGAGGCGATAGCATGAAAATATTGGTCTTTAGTGCCCGTCCTTATGACCGCGAGTTTCTCGAGCAAGCGAACCATGAGGGCATTTGTACATTTCACTTTACCGAGGCAAGCCTCAAAAAGGATACCTCTGTTATGGCCAGCGGTTTCGAGGCGGTATGCTGCTTCGTAAACGATGATCTGGGTGCCGAAGTGCTTGAAATCCTCGCAGCAGAGGGAATAAAACTCGTATTGTTGAGGTGTACGGGCTTCAACAACGTGGCCCTGGAAGCGGCCGAACGCCTTGGCATTACTGTAATGCGTGTGGCCAAGTACTCTCCCTATGCCGTTGCAGAATTTGCCGTAGGCCTCATGCTGACCTTGAATCGGAAAATCCACAGGGCCTACAACCGGGTCAGAGAGGAAAACTTTCTGCTGGATGGTCTCATGGGCTTCGACATGAATGGTAAAACAGCTGGCATCCTCGGGACTGGAAAGATAGGCAGTATAGTTGCCAAGATATTGACGCAGGGCTTCGGCATGAATCTCCTGGCATACGATGTGAACGAAAATCCAACAGTAAAGGAATATGGCGGGAGATACATAGCCATAGATGAGTTACTGAAAAATTCGGATATAGTTAGCCTGCACCTCCCACTGACCCCGGAAACTCATCACCTTATCGATGGGAATAAGCTTTCCATGATGAAAAAAGGGGCCATGCTTATAAATACCAGCAGGGGTGCCATTGTCGATACCAGGGCGTTGATTGAAAGCCTGAGGAAGCGCCATCTTGGCTTTGCGGGCCTCGATGTCTATGAGGAGGAAGGAGACATATTCTATAAGAACCTGTCTGAACAGATCATCGATGATGAGGTATTCCTCCTGTTGCTGACTTTTCCAAACGTGGTAGTCACAGGTCACCAAGCATACTTCACCAGAGAGGCACTGACCCACATAGCCGAAACTACCATAAAAAACGCGGCCGATTTCCTGGCCGGCAGGGCCAATGAAAACCTCCTGCTTGCAAGGGACGTTATCAGGCAGGCATGATCGTATCACGAAGGTTGAAAAGTATTCGTGCACCCTGCCTCTTCGGCAGGGATATCGATAATGATTGAAATAGAAAGGGTGAAGACATTCTTTTAATCATTCTATCGAAAATACAAGTTCTTTTTACCTTATCACTTAAAGGAGGACATTCCATGGAAAGCCAATCTCGATCCAGCATATTGATTTTGATGATTGCTATCGTTATGGCAGTAAGTGTTGTAGCAACAGAAAATGTTCTGGCAGATGATGTTCAGGAAAATATCAGTGTAATCCCCGGCCGTACTATCACGCCGGCTGAAGAACGCAGCATGGCTCGCTCCGCGGCCCATGTACTGCGATATATTGCCGATGCCAGATCTGCTATTGCAGCAAATGATATTGCAAAGGCCAGATCAGATTTGCTGCAGGCGCTCAACTTGATAGATATACTCAAATTGCAACAACCTACCGCCAAAGTACGCGATCACATCTGGGTCGCCAGGAAACACCTGGATTATGAAAGTACCGAGGAAGTGACTGCGGACCTGGTGCCCATAGAGGCGGACCTGATCGAGATCGAGGATTTTGTTCCTGTCGAAAAGGCCAGGAAGCACATCCGATCTGCTGGCGTATATCTGAAAAAAGGCGATAAGGCCGGTGCCAAGAAAGAACTGAAAGCAGCGGATGCGGCATTGATCTATACCGAGGTGGACCTGCCACTGTCAAACACGGAAAGACAGATTATCGTTGCACAGAAAGCTCTGGACAACAGACAACCGGCAAAAGCCGACAAGGCACTTAAACAAGCCGAAGATGGAGTGCAAATTCTGTCCATTGCGCTTACAGCGCCGATAACAAAGGCTCGCGACAGTATCTGGCAAGCGAGCAAGGCTTTTGCAGCCAGGAATTATGCAGCCGCCAAGGCAGATCTTGCAAAGGCCAGTGAATGGCTGGACAAGGCGGCGCATAGTACAGACAAGACCACCCGCGAAGAAGCCATGAAACTTAAAGAAGACCTGGTAAAATTGAAAATGCAGATGAACATGACTGCCCAGGGTGCCGGGGCGGGTCTATCCAGACTTTGGCAGCGCAGCCAAGCACTGGTTGAACGCGAGTCAGAAAAGGCTTCTGCCGCTTGGGGCAAACTGCATGGTGAGATTGCTACAAAGGAAGACCTTATCGAGGCTAAATTACATTTAGCCTATGCACAAACCGCACAATTTGTTAAGGGCAAATCTGAAGAAGTTCGCAGTGAACTCGATAAAGTCCAGAGCTATCTGGACAAGGCGGTCAAAACCTCTGACAAGGCATTAAAGACCAAAATTCATACAATGATTAATGAATTGAAGCAGATCAAGGCCAATCTTCATGACAAGAGCCGCAAAGCTCTATCTCGCTATGATAAGCTCAAAGCGGATATTCGTCAGACTATTCATGATTTATAAATCATTAATAGAAGCAGAATAACGCCTGTCAAAGAACGTGTCGCATGAGAAGTTAAAAGATAACCAACGAAGAGTTAGGCTCTGGATAAATAGGGCTGCATAATCCGGCTTTAATTACGCAGCCCTATGATAGTTTTTTATTAGAACAGTCTATACTTATCAGCTTCTGCCTATATTCTGACTGGAAGATTTACCCGCTCCTCTCAGAGGCTGTTTGATTCTCTTAAGGAACTGACGATGACGAGACACTTTGCGCTGAAAATGTCTGTAGACTTCCACCTTCACTATATCTGTTACCACGGCTGAACCTATGGAATAGGCCCATATGATACCGATATCAGTCCACCCTATGGGGGTTATCAGTCCGAAGCCGTATGCAGCAAGTGCAGTCGCAGCCGCTTTGGTAATTATTGCAGACCATATCATTATAGGAGCAGGGAATGGCCGCTTCCAGAAATGATCCCGGCTTCTTGCCACAAAAAGGACAAGGTGCCCGGCTACAGCCATTTTCAGAAAGACATAGGTCTGGATCTGCGAAATATCGAGGTGGAGCCAGTCCATGGCGAGGAGCAGCATTCCAAAACTTCCTATTACTCCTACTATTCCCATGGAAGTAGCCACAACTATGACCTGGTGCATATCCCAGCGCACCGGCTCTTTTGACAGCGCCGTATGATCATACGCAATGGTCATTATGGGCACATCATTGAAAAAGGCAAGAAGTATTATCATGATTGCAGTGATGGGATAGAAATTGAAAAATATCATGGCCAGCACAACAAAAATCATGATGCGGATGGTTTCGCTGATCCGGTAAATGGCGTAGCTGTTCATACGTTCAAATATGCGACGCGCCTCTTCGACCGCCTTTATAATTACTGAAAGGCCGGGTGCGGTAAGGACCAGGTCAGCGGCAGCCCGTGCCGCATCTGTTGCGCCGCTCACAGCAATACCGACATCTGCCTGCTTAAGAGCTGGAGCATCGTTGACTCCGTCTCCTGTCATCCCGGTAATATGACCGAGCTTTTGTAATATCTTGACAATGCCAAACTTATGTTCCGGGAATACTTCGGCAAAACCGTCTGCCTTTTCCACCACTTCTTCGCCAACTTTGTCAATATCTCCGGCTTTTCCCGCAACAGGAAGCCTGTCCGCCTGTAATATGTTAATACCGAGACCCAATTTTGAAGCTATCTGCTTGGCAATGGCAAGGTTGTCACCCGTGACCATCTTGATTTTTATTCCATAGGCCTTTGCCCTCTTGATGGTTTCTGCCGAATCTTCCCTTGGCGGATCAAAGAGTGAAATTAGGCCTAAAAAGGTCCAATTATCTTGATTCTTTTCTTTACGCGCTACCCCAAGTGCCCGGTAACCCTGCTGAGCAAAACGGGTCACTATCTGCTGGGCCCACTCCAGATCATCGCCGCTCAGCTTTGCCATCTTCATTATTACCTGAGGAGCGCCCTTGGCCACCACCATTTCTTTACTCTCGGTGTTTTTTACCTGGGCCTGTGTACGTTTATGAACCGGGTCGAAGGGCACAAAGGAAACCTGTGTAAACTGCTTAAGTACATTTTTATCAGCCAAGCCCTCGATTATTGCTTCGTCTATTGCATCCCTGTCTTCTTCCCTTGAAGCAAGGGCTGCTGCCAAAAGCACATCTTGTTCTGTAGCCGTATCAAAGACCTCAACAGAGCCAAGTGTAAGCTTGTTCTGGGTGAGCGTTCCTGTTTTATCAGAACAAAGCACGTCCATACTGGCCATCTCTTCGATGGATTCCAGCCTGGTCACAATGGCCTTCTTTTTGGAGAGGGCAACCGCCCCAACGGCCATGGACATGGAAAGAACTGCGGGCATTGCAACCGGTATGGAGGCAACTGTAAGAATCAGGGCAAACTGAACAAGGTCGAGCCATGGGACGCTTCTATGGAGCTCCACCAGTACCAGAACAGCCACCAGGGCAAGGCTGACGTAAATCAGGTAATCCCCGATTGTGAGAACCGCTTTCTGAAAGTGGGAAACCGTCTTTGCCTGTTCTACCAGGCCCGCTGTCTTGCCAAACCGGGTATTCTTGCCGGTCGCCTTTACCTCTGCGACCACCTCGCCCTGCTTTACAATCGTGCCCGAAAAGGCGTCTTCCCCCTTTTTCTTTGTGACAGGAAGGGATTCGCCGGTAAGGGCAGACTGATCCACACTTAAGTAGTCACCATCTATAATGGTAACATCCGCCGGTATTACATCACCGAGACGGACCCTGATTATATCCCCAGGAACAAGTCCTGCTGCATCTATCTCCTTCCATGTCCCGTCTCTTAATACGCGCGCCTTCTGGGCAAGCTGTTTTTTCAGGGCCTCAACGGCATTCCCGGCAGTAAATTCCTGCCAGAAACCAACCCCCGCGTTGAAAATCAATAAGGCAACGATAATACCAAAATCGGTCCAGTGCTGGACCATTGCAGACAGTGCTGCAGCTATCTCTATCATCCATGGAATCGGCCCCCAGAAATAGGAAAAAAGTCGCGCAATAAGGGAGCGTTTTTTCTCCTCAAGGGCATTTGGCCCGTATTTCTTGAGCCTTTCCTGTGCTTCTTCAGTGGTGAGGCCGGTGAAGGGCAAGGTAGACGTGTTGCTTTCTTCTGCCATTATCATTTTCCTCCTTTTCAGGGAATAAAAAGTTGACCAAATCCAGTAATATTATGATGCTCTCGACCAGCTCCGTGCCTTTGTACCAGCCACTATACCTTTTTGGAGATCAGGCATCTCTGGCTGAACATCAACTCGGCCGCCATTACCGCAAGATAAAATCCCCCAATCCAGCTCAGCGCCTTGAAATTGGTCTGCCAGAGATAGACAAACAGGACCAGCCAGGATGCCCCACTTAAAAAAAGGCCGACCAGGGGGATCAGCGGGTTTATACCGATCCGGTCCCTCAACCTGATCGCCGCTGCGTTTATGCTTACGAAGGTGAGCAGAAAGGTGGAACTTGCGAAAGAGGATATTATGGTAAGATCTGTGGTATTTACAAAGACAAGGGTAACCACCGTAATAAAAATGAGGCTGATGTATGGGATGTCTTTGGTCCTTTCCCTGTGAGAAAAGGCCCTTGGAAGATCTTTTTCCTTTGCCATGACCATACCCAGCCTTGCCGTGCCGAAGAGGGTTGCATTAATGGCCGAGGCTGTGGAAAGGAGCGCTCCCAGGCCGATCAGGGTAAAACCTGCCTGCCCCAGGAACGGCTTTGCGGCTACGGCAAGGGCGTATTCCTTGTATTTTGTGATGTCTTCCGGGGTGAGGTTCCCGACTGCAACCAGCGAGACCACAAAGTATATGAAAGCGGTTATGATTATCGCCCATACGATGCCTCTTGGCAGGTCTCTTTCCGGATTTTTCATCTCGTTTACCGCATTTGGTATGAGCTCAAAGCCTTCATAGGCCACAAAAATCAGGGCCGCGCCCATGAGGACGCCATCAGTTCCCTTGTTTAATATGGGGAAAATATGTTCCGGATCCATAAATACGAGACCTGCTGCTGCGAACAGTCCTAATATGATCACCTTTATCATTACTATTACATCTTCCGTCTCGCCCGCGGCCTGTACCCCATAGAGATTGACGCCTAAAAAGAGAAGAAGGATAAAAGATTCAAGGACGTGATGGAAAACTGCCTCGCCTCCGAGCATGGCGGTACCGTAAACACCGAAGGTAAAGGCATAAAGGGCCAGGGTCCCTATATAACCCGTAAGGAGAAGCCATCCCCCAATGCCCGCGATATTTTTTCCTTTAAAGGCGTGCTCAAGATAGGTAAAACTGCCTCCGTCATCCCGGAAACAAAGGCCGAGCCTTGAATAGGACAGGCCGGTGAGTAGAGCGATCACGGCTCCGAGGCTGAAGGCAATGGGAGCGGCATGGCCGGAGAGCTCAACCGAAAGGCCAAGAACGGAGAAGATGCCCCCGCCCACCATGCCTCCTACGCCGATGGCGATTAATTCCTTAAGTCCCAGTTTCTCTTTGTCAGAATTTTGTTTTCTCATTATGTTCATTTTAATAATGTGTCACAGTGAAAATGCCGAAGTTATTCGCCTGCGTTATCATGGCAAGAAACATTGCAGCCAAGGAACAGAGGAACCTTACAGGTTTGTTACCTTTTTTTGCAGATGCAGCGTCTCGTCAAAAAGATAGATGATTGGTTTTCCGGTAGGGATCTCTCGTGCGACAATCTCTTCCGGTGAGAGTTTTTCAATTGCCATTACAAGCGCTCTGAGCGAATTGCCGTGAGCGCTTACAAGTACCGTTCTGCCACGAGTTAGTTCAGGGGCGATCATGCAAAAAAAATAATTTAACGCGCGCCTCTTTGTATCCTTGAGAGATTCTCCGCGTGGCAACAGCTCGGGTTCAACATTGCGATACTTGGGATCATTTTGTGCAAGTCTCGGATCCCCGTCTTCAAGAAGAGGAGGAGGTGTATCGTAGCCCCTTCTGACAGCGATAAAATGATCATCCCCTACTTCCCTCTTTACTGCGTTCTTGTCACGCTCCTGCCATGCTCCATAGTGACGTTCGTTGAGCTTCCAGCTTTTGATGCAGTTTATATGCTCCCATTCAAGCTCTCTAAGCGCAAGCTGTGCCGTATGAATGGCACGTTTAAGCCATGAGGTGAAGCATATATCAGGGTAAATGCCTTGTCCTTTCAGGATATTACCCGCCCTCTTGGCCTCTTCGACACCCTGATCACTGAGGTCAATATCAGTCCAGCCTGTGAAGAGGTTTTCCTTATTGTAAAGACTCTGGCCATGGCGCAGTAGAATAAGTCTTGATGTCTTCATGGTACTTGATCCCCCCGTCATAGTTATTGTCCAGCCATCTCTTTATAGGCATTTATTAAACCGTTAGTTGAACAATCATGGCTGTTTGTCTGCCTGTTATCGGTTAATTCGGGAAGGATAGCCCCTGCCAGCACCTTACCGAGTTCTACTCCCATCTGGTCAAAGGAGTTGATGTTCCATATGATTCCCTGAGTGAAGATTTTGTGTTCGTACAGGGCGATGAGGGCTCCAAGTGTCTTGGGAGTCAGTTTCTTAAATAAAAAAGAATTTGTGGGGCGGTTTCCTGGAAAGGTCTTGGCCGGGACAAGTCGGGCGAGATCTTCCTCAGAAAGTCCCTCGGTGTCAAGCTCGGCAATTACTTCATCCTCGCCTTTTCCCTTCATCAGAGCCTCGGTCTGGGCCAGAAAATTGGCTATAAGGATGGAGTGATGCTGGCCAATAGGATGGTGGCTTTGGGCAGGGGCGAGAAAATCAGCCGGCACGATCTTGGTTCCTTGATGCATGAGCTGGTAGAATGCGTGCTGACCATTTGTACCCGGCTGACCCCATATTACAGGGCCGGTCTGATAATCCACCCAATGCCCTTCCCTGTCCACGCTCTTACCATTACTCTCCATATCTCCCTGCTGGAAATACATCGGAAAATACTCCATGGTCTGGTCATAAGGCAGGATGGCATGGGTGCTGAAACCGAAAAAGTTATTATACCATATGCCGAGCAGCGCCATTATCACAGGGATGTTGTGCTCAAATCGTGTTTTACGAAAATGCTCATCCACTTCATGTGCCCCTGTAAGGAGTTCTTCGAACTGTTCAAAACCTACTGCAAGGACAATGGAAAGCCCTATAGCCGACCACAGCGAATAACGTCCTCCCACCCAGTCACTGAATTCAAACATATTTTCAGGATCTATACCAAAGGCAATGACCTTTTCCCTGTTTGTAGACATAGCCACGAAATGTTTTTCCAATGCGGAGTCATCTTTGGCTGCCTTAAGAAACCAGTCTCTGGCCGTGTGGGCGTTTGTCATGGTCTCCTGCGTGGTGAAGCTCTTGGATGCTATGAGAAATAACGTAGTTTCCGGATCTGTTTTTGAAAGAGTCTCCGAGATATTGGTTCCATCCACATTGGATACAAAGTGAAAACTCATCCCTGAATCATGATAGGGTGTAAGTGCCCGCACCACCATCCTCGGACCAAGGTCAGAGCCCCCAATACCTATATTTACTACATCTTTTATCCGCTTACCGGTAAAGCCCAGCCATTTGCCTGAGCGAACCGCATGGCTGAAGGATTTCATCTTTTCAAGCGTGTGGTTTACTCCAGGCATTACATCTTTGCCATCCACATATATGGGCCGGTTGGAACGATTTCTCAGGGCAACGTGAAGGACGGCCCTTTTTTCAGTGACGTTTATCTTCTGCCCTGTAAACATGGCCTCTATGTTCCCGGCCACATCTGCATGGCGGGCCAGATCGAGTAAGAGGGCCATGGTCTCTTCGGTTATGCGGTTTTTGGAATAATCAAAGAGAATATCATTGAACCTCAATGAAAATTTGTCGAATCTGTGGGGATCGGCCTTGAAGAGATCGCGCATTTTTACGTTTTTCATGCACAGATAATGTTTATACAGTGCCTGCCAGACAGAAGATTGGGTGAGTGCGGACATAATAGATGCTCCGTAAATCCTGGCTCAATTCAGGGAAATGTTAGTTTATAGGATCATCAGGTATAATAGTTCAAGAATATGCATTGCGTAGAGTTATGCAATACCCTGTGCCTGAATTTAGTTCAGGTTATAGCTATTTTGAGCTACAGACGCATATCAGCGAAAGAGGGATTGTCCTCTATGGCAGGCTATGTGGGAAATCCGATGGCAAAGAAGATGCGGTGAAGGCGGCAATCCCAAAAGGTTTCAAAATTGAAAAGTTATAATCGATGTAATTTTTTTAATGTCTTTTTAAAAATAATTTTCATTAAAACGCTCAATTTGCATTTGTTCGGCTAAACCCTATATGCCGGGTCACATTTTCTGAAAATACGGCAAATATGACAGTCGTTCATGTTCGGGCTGCTGTTTTTTTGTCAGTTGACATTAATCCACTCCAATCCTACTGTTATTCAATATAACGTAGTGTTCCCCTGCATACCGATACCAATTTTCTAGCAGAATTTAAAAGTATTTTCCGTGCCCTGTGTACTTTCTACCTATGCCTCAGCTACCTCAAATACGGAGGAGTCCTCATGTTTTTCAAG
>WGBG01000184.1 GCA_015494395.1 Deltaproteobacteria bacterium | reverse complement strand
TTATGTCTATTATCGCTTTCCAGTTTTGAAACCCTTCGGGCTTGCCGGATTCACTGCATCTCCTTTGTCAGAGGAATTCCTATATAGCCGACTATTATGGGAATTCCTCTTTCGCGGATCTGCAGCAAATCCGACAATCGCTCAATCCAGGTTACTGTTAATACGCTGAACAGTTACTTTTCATGAACTGCACCAGACCTCATAAGGGAAGGTTGGGATGCCCGCCGATAAATCCGGCATTTGCCCCTGTCATATCAACGGTGGTGTAGGCATAGGCTGAGTGGTTGTGAATGGACTCAAAGTTTTCAGCCTCCACAGCAAACCAGGTTATCTCCTCCATCTTCTTAAGCCTTACACACACCGCCCTTACAATATCCTCCACGAACATGGGCCGGTCATAGGCAGCCTCTGTGACAAACTTTTCATCCGGCCGCTTAAGAACAGAATAGACCTCGGAGGATGCCGCCTTTTCCACGCACTCGATTACATCCTCAAGCCATACAAATTTTCTGAACCTGACCCAGACCCTTACCTGACCCCGCTGATTATGTGCCCCGTATTCAGAAATCTCCTTGGAGCATGGACACACTGTGGTTACAGGGACAGTGGCAAGGAGCATCATGTCCAGCCTGTCAGTCATGGTTCCGTACAGGCCACAGCCATACTCCATGAGGCCAACAGTACCGGTAACAGGTGCGCTCTTTCGAATAAAGTAGGGGAAATCCACCTCAAGGTGTGCCTCCTCGGATGCAAGGCGCCTCTTCATCTCGTTCAGTATGTCCTGAAATGTCCGGATATTGATCTCGCACCTGTACTGGTTCAGTATCTCAACAAAACGGCTCATGTGCGTTCCCTTAAAGTGCTCAGGGAGATAGACGTACATATTCACATTGGCTACCGTCTGCTGCGAGCCGCGTTCTCTGTCCAGTACGGTTATCGGATAGCGTATGTTCTTTATCCCCACCCGCTGAAGGGCAATCTGCCTGTTATCCTTGCGGTTCTGTACATCTGCAAGCATCAGGGGATCTTTTTCAACTCCTGACATCAATCTCTTCCAGTTTTGCTATTAGTTTGGCAGCCGCTTTTCTGAATTCCGTCCCTGTCTCATAAATGGGAATTCCCTTTCGCTCTGCACTCCTGACCTCACTTGAGGCAGGAAAGGCTGCTATTGGTTTGATTCCGGATTCACTCTCAATAAATTCAAGGTCATCACTGCCCTGTATGTTATTTGCAACAACATGAAGGCTCTTTATGCCAAGATCCTCTGCAAGATTCCTAATTTTTGATGCGGTCTCAATACTCCCTCTGTATGGCTGCACCACCACAACAATATGATCAGTTGCTGCAATTGTGCCCCTGCCCAGATGTTCAACCCCTGCCTCCATGTCAAGCACTATGTCCTCATCAGGGGAGAGCAGCAGTGTATTAAGCAGGTTACGAAGAACGGCATTTTCTGCACAGGCACACCCTGCCCCTCCCTGCTGAATGGCACCAAGCACCATCAGGCTTATGTTGCCCTTTTTTACAAGAAACTTTTCAGGCAGGTCAGACACCCTGGGGTTCATGTTATAAAAGGCACCCTGCCTCTCTGTGCGCTCCTGCAGAAGCTCCCGCATCTCAGCCACAGGCTCCGGCACCTCTTCAGGCGCAAAACCAAGGAGACGTGCCAGGTGAGGGCTTGGATCAGCATCCACAGCAAGGACCCTGCGGCCCTGGGATGCAAGTTCATTTATCACAAAGGAGCTTATGGTGCTTTTACCAACCCCGCCCTTTCCGCAAATTGCTATTTTCATAATCCATTCATGTTGATTCGTATCTATTCAGTGCAGTAAATGGTCTTGTTTTGGAGTGACTTTGAAGAATTTCGTAGTTTTTCTTGGCGAAGCGCAGCCAAAAAAATCGCGTCTGTCTGAGCAAGGGACGAGCGAGTCTCGCGATTTTGGCTTAAGCGAGCCTTAGAAAACAAGAAATTATTCACCGGAACGGTAAAACAAGACCATTTACTCACCTTAATTACAGTTATTACGCTGAACAGTTTCGTTTATTCTACTGCACAGACCCCGCCCCTTCTTGGGTCTCCGGCACAGTGTCCGGACGGCTCAACTGCATGCACACCTCCGAAATAGACATCAATCTCATCCCACACATTGATACTGCCGCAGCTTTTCATTATCTCATGTGCCTCCTGGCTGTAACCAGGCTCAACCTGAAACACTGACGAATCCCAGTGAATCCGCGGGGCATAAACAGCATCCTTTACACTCATACCAAAATCAAGGTAGTTTATCATCACCTGCATAATGGCTGTGCGGATACGCTTGCTGCCACCGCTTCCAAGTACAAGTTCAACGCCGCTGTCGCCAATTACCACCGAAGGAGACATCATGGAAGAGACCCTGATGCCTGGCCCTGAGCAGTGAAAGCCCTCTGGATGAAGGTCATCCTCACCCATCATGTTGTTAAGCATGATGCCGGTTCCCGGCACAATATAACCGGAACCCTCACCATTTGAACAGGTAAGAGAGGCCACGTTACCATCTGCATCAGAGACACTCATGTGTGTTGTTCCCCTGCTGAAATGTGGCCGCTTGCCCCTGTAGCGGCTTACTAGCCCTGAAATTTTATCCGAAGCCTCATCATACCATTCAGGCCTTATCCTGTCAGGCCTGTCCATTCCCTGAGAACGCGCAAGATCCACCTCTTTCATGCACTCACAGACAGAGATGATATGGGAAGCCATGCCCCACCCGTCTCTTTTCAGGTCCAGTTTTTCAAGCAGGTTCATTGCAATGGCAATAAGCGGGCCGCCAAGGGATGGCTCATTATTTGTAAGAATGCGCCGTCCCCTGTAAAGCACCTCAAGTGGCCGTCTCTCCCTGACCTGGTATGAGGCAAGGTCCTGTTCAGTAAGAAGGCCATCCCCCTTATTCATCTCATGGGCTATACGCCTGGCAATCTCCCCTGCATAAAACTCACCTGTCCCGTTAAGTGGAAGAGTTTTCAAAAAGGCAGCCAGGTCAGGATTCTTGAGCCTGTCACCTGCCTTGACATAGCTCTCCCCATGGCCAAATATCTCCCTGCCGCGCTCTGTAAGTGTCATTATGGGCTTTAAGAGGTTCAGGAAGTAACCCTGGTAATAGTTTAATTCCACCCCGTTTTCAGCAATATCTATTGCAGGCTCAAGGATACGTTCAAGAGGAAGGCTGCAGAGCCTCCTGTGGACGTGGAGCAGGCCCTTGAGGTTTCCAGGAACCGCAACAGACCCCATTCCCACATTAAATACCTGATCAGAACCCGGGAAGTTTACTGTTATGGGGAAGAAATGTGGCTCAGGACAGGCATCCCTGCCCTTTCCTGGAGTATCTACAAAAAAATCAAAGAGCAGCTCTTTACCTGCTGCGGTCCTTGCAAGTAAAAAACCGCCTCCGCCAAGGCTGTTAAGGGCAGGCTCTGCCACTGCACTTGCAAACCCAGCTGCCACTATTGCATCAAATGCACTGCCCCCTGAAGAAAGTATCTCCATTGCGGCATCTGTTACAGCTTGGTGCCCTGAGGACGCTGCATTGTGAAACCTAGCTTCCATTTCCATGCGTTCAGTCATGAAATCCAGCTCTCTCCTGTATTATAATCTCTCTGAGATTTCCTGTTCTCAAAAAGATATGTCTCTGCCTGTTTGCACTGCATCCGCGTTTAAGCATCAATTCAAGCAAATCAACCTGGTTTGAAGCATCAAATTCAGCAAAATATGGCTCAAGTTTTTCAAGAAGCCTCTTTATAGCATCAATTGCAAAACTCTGTCTGCATGTAAATGGCTCCACAAAACAGGCCTGAAGCCCGTGACGGGTTGCCTGCCACTTGTTACTGTTAACAATTGCCCTGTTTTCAGGTTCAAGACTGCTGCCTTCAGCGAAAAGGTACAGGGCTGCTGCCTGGATAAGGGCAGAAACCGCTACAATAAACCTGAGTCTTGAAGGCACATCGCAGATCCTGACCTCCACAGTACCAAGCTCAGGGTGGGGCCGCACATCCCACCAGATATCCCTTGGGGAGCCAATAACCCTTGCCTGTTCAAGAAGCTTTAAAAATTCCCTGTAATTATTCCATGTCCCAAGGGCTTCGGGCATGCCTGAACGGGGAAGGGCCTCAAAGAGCTTGCTTCTGTAAGAACAAAGCCCTGTATCTTCAGATTCAAAAAAAGGAGATGAGGCTGTAAGGGCCAGAAAGAGCGGGAGAAAACTTCGCATGCGGTCAAAGACCCTTATGGCAGTCTCTCCATCCTTCATACCCACATGCACATGAAGCCCCTGGGTGATAAGCCTGCGACCAACAATCTGAAGCTCCTCAAGAATGGCATGGTAACGTGCTTCATCTGTGAGCCTCTGGTCCTTTACCCTTGCAAACGGGTGCAGGCTTGCAGCATGTATCAGGCATCCGCAGCGCCCTGCTGTTTCCTCAAGCACCTCTATGGTCTTACTGATATCAGAGGCCACCTCACCAGGCGTTTTGCATACCCCGGTAGTGACCTCCACCATTGACTGGATAAATTCCTTCTTTATCCTTTCAGGGCACTGGGAAGAGGCCTCTTCCAGTATTGCCGGGGCAGAGTGGGTCAGGTCCAGTGTGTCAGGGTCAAGAAGCTGAAACTCCACCTCCACACCCAGGGTAAAGGGCTCGCTGCTTCGAAATTCCACCTGGTTCTTCATCATCAGGCCTCATTCTGTCTCAAGGGCCGCAAGGGCCTCTATAGCTATGGATGCAAGAAAGGCCGCTCCGGTACCCATGGCCTCTTCATCAAAATCAAACCTTGAGCTGTGGGCAGGGATATGTTCCCAGCCCTTTCTGCATGCACCGAACCGGACAAAACAGCCAGGAATTTTTTCCAGATAAAATGAAAAATCCTCGCCTCCAAGACTGGGATTGGACTGTGTAAGAACATTTTCACCACCTGCAACCTTTTCGGCTGCCCTGCGGGCAATCTCGGCCGCCTTCTGGTCATTAATGACAGGCGGATAAACATCTTCAAAGGAGATTGAAATATCCGCATTAAAAAGCTCTCCGGTGGCATGCACCATGCGTTTTATGCTTTCAAGGACCTTTGCCCTGATATCCGGGTGTGTGGTTCGGATGGTACCCCTGAGCGTTGCCCTCTCTGCAATGATATTCGGCGCACTTCCCCCTGAAATCCTGCCCACAGTTATAACAGAAGGATACAGGGGATTCAGCTCACGGGATACAAGGGTCTGAAGGCTTATAACCAGGTGACTTGCCACAACCACACTGTCAACTGCCTCATGAGGGCGGGCTGCATGCCCTCCCCTTCCAACTATATCTATTCTGAAGGTGTCGGTATAGGCACATATCAGCCCAGGCTGTACTGAGATTGTGCCTGTTGGATAGTGCCTGTCAATATGACCGCCGAATATGAGGTCAACATCATCAAGCACACCCTCTGCTATCATTCGGGATGCCCCTCCGACACCCTCTTCTGCAGGTTGAAATATGAATTTTAATTTCCCGTTAAAATGTATCTTTTTTAAAATGGAGGCAGCACCCAGGAGCATGGCGACATGACCGTCGTGTCCACACGCGTGCATCATTCCAGGCACCTGGGAGGCAAAGGGAAGCCCAGTCTCCTCTGTGAGAGGCAGGGCATCCATGTCTGCCCTTAGTGCCACGCATCCAACTGGTTTATCATCTCGGGGCCCGCCCTTTTCAAGGCACGCAACCACCCCGGTTTCAGCAATACCTTGTTTATAATCAATCCCAAGCCCCGACAGTCTGCTGGTGATGAGGTGGGCAGTGTTGTACTCTTTGAAGCCAGGTTCAGGGTGCCTGTGAATGGCGCGCCTTATTTCTGTCATCCACGGAAGCAGTGCCTTGGCCTCTTTTCTGATATATTCAAAGCTCATAATGTGCGCTTGAAAAAAGAATTGCTATAATTGATAATGGGTTAAATCATAGTGAATGCAAACCTATTCATACAGTTACATGAAAGTAAACTTAACAGACTGGAACAGCAAAACAGAGATTTCCAAAATTGACAACGAAAAAAGCTGACAAAAAAAATACATCCAAGAAGGAAGGGTCTGGCCGTAAAAACAGTGCTACAGCCGCGGCTTACCCGCCTGTCCTGCCAACCGGAAAGATTATAGGGGGCATTGTTACCGGCGCAGCAGCCCTGTTTCTTGCCCTTGCACTTGCAAGCTACTCTCCGGATGATCCGTGCTTCAGCCACTACGCTCCCTTAGCCAATGCAGATAACTGGATGGGACTTGCAGGGGCATACCTTGCCGGATTCTTGCGGGACATATTCGGGCTCTCGGCCTGGATAACAGTGCTCTGGGCAGCTTATGCGTCCTGCCGCATATTCGGTATAGCAAAAAATCCAGGCATATCCCCTGTTGCCGAAGTCTCCGGATGGCTGATGATATCAGTATCCCTGACACTGTTATTCAGCCTGGCATCAAACTACATCCATACGGAATTCATGTTCAGGGCAGGTGGAGTCCTTGGTATCTGGCTTTCAAACCTTCTTACATCCTGGACAGGAACAGCAGGCACCCTGCTCATAGCCTTTGTCTTGCTGTTTGCAGGCATGATTCTGGCTGTGCCCTTTGTGATAACAGTATTATCCAGGGGAGCAGAACACCTTGTCACAAAAATCTCAGGAAAAGACCTTAAAGGTTGTGAAGAGGCAGAGCCCAGCAAGAAAAAGGAACGAAAGTCCCCTGAATTCACTGAACTCTTAAAAAAACCGGATAAAAAAACGGATAATAAAAGTGATGAATCCGAAGACGAACATGTGCCAAAAATCATCGCACCTCCCCAAAAAAGTGACAAGGACAGCGGAAAGGAACTTGCGGCATCAGGTGAATCTGAAGGAGAAAATGGTGAATCAGGCGATTTCAAAATAAAACCTGTTAAAGGGGACTACACCCTTCCTCCGCTTTCATTGCTTCAGGACCCGCCGCCCCACGAGGCAAGCATTGACCGCAATACATACATTGAAAACGCCCGCATCCTTGAACAGAAACTTCTTGACTTCAGTGTTGCAGGAAAGGTGGTTGAGATCTGCCCTGGTCCTGTGGTTACCATGTACGAATTTGCCCCGGCCCCGGGGGTCAAGATAAACAAGGTTGCCTCCCTTGCAGATGATCTTGCCCTGGCACTAAAGACCCACAGCGTTCGGATTGTAGCCCCGATTCCGGGAAAGGCAGTAATTGGCATTGAGCTTGCCAACACAACCCGACAGGGGGTGTGGCTAAAGGAGATACTTGCAAGCGATGTTTTCCAGAACAGTTCGGGAAAACTCCTCCTTGCACTTGGAAATGACATTGTAGGGCAGCCTGTGGTAACGGACCTTGCCCGCATGCCTCACCTGCTGATAGCAGGTGCAACCGGAACAGGAAAGAGCGTCGGGCTTAATGCCATGATCTGCTCCCTGCTCTACAGGCTTGGGCCCGACAGGCTCCGGCTCCTCATGGTTGACCCAAAGAGGATTGAGCTATCCCTCTATGACGGCATTCCACACCTGATTCACCCGGTAGTAAGCGAGCCAAAAGAGGCAACCAGGGCCCTTAAGTGGGCAGTAATGGAGATGGAGAGAAGGTATCACCTGCTTGAGGAGGCACATGCCAGAAACCTTGAGGGTTATAATGACAATGCTGAAGAAAAACTTCCATATCTCGTGGTAATCATAGATGAGCTGGCAGACCTTATGATGGTATCGTCAAAGGAAGTTGAGGCTGCGATAGCACGCCTTGCACAGATGGCCCGTGCCGCAGGAATTCACCTCCTTATTGCAACCCAGCGCCCCTCAGTGGATGTGCTTACCGGACTTATCAAGGCAAACTTTCCTGCGCGTCTCTCATTCAAGGTCTCATCAAAGGTGGATTCCCGCACAATCCTTGATGTAATGGGTGCAGAACGTCTCCTTGGACTTGGAGACATGCTGTTTCTGCCCCCTGGCTCATCTGCCCTTGAACGTATTCATGGCGCCTATGTCTCAGAGGCAGAGATTTTAAAGGTTGTGGAATTCCTGAAGGCCCAGGGAGAGCCTGACTATGATCCAAGTGTAACAGAACCGGTTCCCGGTGACTCAGATGACACTGCCGCTTCTGACGGTGATTTTCATGATGAAAAATATGATGAGGCTGTGGAGATTGTAACATCAACGGGCCTTGCATCAATTTCCGGCCTTCAACGGCGTATGCGCATAGGTTATAACAGGGCTGCAAGAATTATTGAACAGATGGAGCGGGAGGGCGTGGTAACCCCTACCGATTCCATGGGAAGGAGACAGGTTATTGCAAGAAAATACGAAGACGACTGAGCTTCTTGCGCCTGCAGGAAACCTTGAAAAACTGAAAATCGCGGTTCATTACGGTGCAGACGCAGTCTATTTCGGGGGCAGGGAGTTCAGCCTCAGGGCACAGGCCGGAAATTTTTCAGAAACAGAACAGAAGGAGGCTGTAAATTTCTGCCATGACCACGGAACAAAGGCATACGTTACTGTAAATGTCTTTGCCCACAACGCTGATATGAGGCGTGTGCCGGATTATATTGCCTGGCTAGCAGAAATAGGGGTTGATGCCCTGATAATATCAGATCCCGGCATTTTCCGAACAGCCAAAAGGATTGCCCCTGAAATTCCCATTCATGTCTCTACCCAGGCAAATACCACCAATGTAGAATCTGCTCTGTTCTGGAAGGAGGCAGGTGCAGTAAGGGTGAACCTTGCAAGGGAGCTTGGCATAAAAGAGATAAGGAAGTTTTCTGAAGCTGGCATTGACACTGAGGTGTTTGTACACGGGGCCCTTTGCATCTCATATTCCGGCAGGTGCATGCTGAGCCTTTACATGACAGGAAGAGACGCCAACATGGGGGCCTGCGCCCATCCATGCAGGTACAGGTATGCGCTTCAGGAGGAAAAACGCCCAGGCATATACTTTCCGGTGGAAGAGGACTCAAAAGGGGTTTATATCTTTAACAGCCGTGATCTCTGCCTTATAAACCGGCTCCCTGAACTTGTCAGTGCCGGGGTCAGCAGCCTCAAGATAGAGGGCCGCATGAAAGGAATATTCTATGTTGCCGGCGTGGTTCGCACCTACAGGGCTGCGCTTGACTATGTGCTTGACCATATGAACAGGGGAGAAAACGCTGATGTTAAAATGCCTGAACAGTTTATGAATGAGCTTAAGCCATTTGGCTCCCGTGGATACACAGAAAACTTCTTTGATGGTCCCCCTGATTCCACGGACATGCTCTACGAGGGGGGCTCTGCTGATCAGACATGGTCGCCTGCGGCAGTGGTGGTCATGGGCGGCAGCACACCCATGTTAAGGGTCGGGCACATTTTAAGGACAGGTGACCGGCTTGAATACATGGAAAAGGGGCTTGGCATTACACCTTTTAGGGTAAGGGAAATATATGATGAAAATAACAGGAAAACGGATCAGGCGCTTGGGGGCGAGACCGTACTTGTCCACACAGAACCGGAACTAGATATGGAGCCCTGGGCAGTTATAAGGCGGCTTCAGGCCCAAAAAGCTCAAAGCTGAAGGCTCAAAGTAAAAATTACAGGTTTGCAGGTTTACAACAATTCAAAAGACAAACCACAGGGTAACTGTTCAGCGTATTGATATTATTAGGTTGATAATTGGTCTTGTTTTTCCGTTCCGGAGAACAATTTCTTGTTTTTCTAAGGCTCGCTACGCCAAAATCGCGGAACTCGCTCGTGCCTCGCTCAGACAGACGCGATTTTCTGGCTGCGCTTCCCCAAGAAAAACTACGAAATTCT
>WGBG01000183.1 GCA_015494395.1 Deltaproteobacteria bacterium | reverse complement strand
TGTATAATTATGACAGCTCCTCCCAATGACTGCAATCCGAATCTGGTAAAAATAGACCTTGACGCATTGACTCATAATGCAAGAGCGCTCTCGGCCCTGGCTTCTGAAACTACGCAGCTTATGCCAGTGGTTAAATCCGATGCCTATGGACACGGTCTGCTTGAGGTGAGCCGTAGGCTGAAAAATGAAGACAATATCTGGGGACTTGGTATTTCTACAATCAGCGAGGCTTACACCCTGCGCAGGGCAGGAATAGATAGCAGACTTTTTCTGCTTTCTGGCTGCTTTCCAGGTGAAGAATATGCAGTAATGGAGCTTGGCCTTACGGTTGGCGTGGTGTCTGTACAGATGCTGAATGACCTTCAACAGGCTGCTTTAAGCAAATCCGTACAGATTCCCATACACCTTAAGGTTGATACCGGCATGGGCAGATACGGCCTTGATCCAAAAGATGCACTGCAGGTGGTTTCTAATCGCAGAAAATGGCCTGACCTTCTGTTTCAGGGGCTGTACACCCACATGCCTGTTGCAGACCAGAGGGATGATCCATTCAATCTCAGGCAGATTCAATCATTTGAATCTCTTATCCGTAACATGCGCCTTTGCGGGTGGGAGCCGGAATACATTCACATGGCTAATTCAGCCGGTCTTGTAAACTTTCCTCAGGCGCGTTTCAATCTTTCGCGGCCCGGAATCGGAATTTACGGGTATTTGTCTGGCCAGAAATTGCCAACGTCGCCAGGGTTAAAGCCTGTGCTTTCCTTTGAAAGCCGCATAGCCAGTGTAAGGGCAATGGCTGCCGGTACATTGATAGGCTACGGACGCATGGGAAGGCTTGATAAAAATTCACTGGTAGCCGTAGTTCCCGCAGGTTATGATGACGGCTATATGCGTTCTTTATCAAACCGGGGAAAGGTCCTTGTAAAGGGTATCCAGTGCAATATATTGGGTACAATCTGTATGAAGGCTTTTATGGTGGATGTTTCTGCCGTGCCCGATGTGGCTGTTGGCGACAGGGTTGTTATGATAGGCAGATCAGGGGCGAGCAGCATTACTGCTGATGAGCTTGCTTCCTGGGCGGGCACCATAAGCTATGAACTGATGTGTCTTATCGGAAGCAGGAACAGGCGAATTTACCTGCCTGCAGCGTAATAGAATTATAGGGAGGAAATTGTGTTCGGGATAGGCGTTCCGGAACTGATACTTATACTGGCCCTTGCCCTGATTGTGCTTGGTCCTGACAAGCTGCCCCAGGTAGCAAAGCAGATAGCCCGTTTTATAGGTGAGCTCAAAAAGGCGTCTGAAGATTTCAAAAAACAGATGGACGTGGAGGGGCTTGACGATATTCGTGAACTCAAGGAGATGGCAGACTTAAAAAATCCCCAGACCTGGAAGAAAAATTTTGAGAGACTTGTGGACCTTGATTCAGATGCTGAGCTTGCCCATCCCCTGGCCGGTGACAAGACTGACGGTAAAAAATCTGATCTTCCCGGTGGGCTTGGGGATGAATGGAGCATTGCTGGTGGACATGGAGATGACAAGCAGACAGGGGGGGAAGATGCGGATAAATCAGCAGAGTCTAAGGGAGAGGCAGAGGCCCAGGACGGGCATTCGTCTGAATTTTCTTATCGTGATGTAACCAACCCTGATATTGATTATTCCCGCCTGGAGAGCAGCAGCGGGGACAAGGGTAGCGAGCAGGAAGATTTACCCGCTTCTGATAACCAGGCTAACGATTCGACCCGGAAAAGATAATGACGGCAAATTCACTTCCGGTAAAGGCACATCTTGGCGAGCTGCGCCACAGACTCATAGTTTGCGCCATAACGCTTGCTGTATCATTTGCCTGCTGTTACGCGGTTTCAGAATATCTGGTTGATCTTCTCTTTCTGCCTGTGAGGCAGGGGCTTCCACAGGGAAGCCGCATGGTGTTTACAGCCCTTACCGAGGGCTTTATGACATACCTGAAGGTGTCGTTCTGGGCATCAGTGGTGATAACTGCTCCGGTATTCCTTTATCAGTTGTGGAAGTTCATCTCACCTGGACTGCTTCCGCCGGAACAGCGTGTTATGCGCATAATTATAGTAACCGGGACGCTTCTCTTTGCTGCAGGAGGAATATTCGGTTACTGGGTGATTGTTCCAGTGGTTATTTCAATAATGATGGGATATGCAGGGGATAATCTGCAGGCAATGCCACGTCTGCAGAACTATCTGCTGTTTGCGCTGAAATCCATCTTTACCTTCGGGCTGATTTTTGAGATACCGTTTCTCATGACAATGGCAGGGAGAAGTGGCATTATCTCTTCTGGATATTTCCGGAAAAATCGAAAATTTGCATATCTTGCCCTCTATCTGCTGGCAGTGATGATGGTGCCTGCAGATATCTTTTCCCAGCTTCTTCTGTTTCTGCCGCTGGCTGCGGTTTACGAGTCCGGTATCCTTATGGGAAGGATATTTGAACGGGGAAAGAGTAAAAAAGCTGAAAGCTGAAGGCTCAAGGTTGAAAGTCTGAAAAGACAAAAGCTGAACCGCGAAGGGCGCCAAGGACGCAAAGGATTTTGGCTATTCCCTGTCAGGTAGGCCGGCAGGGAAGGAGAACCTGGCTTGGCGTTAGTTTTTTCTTGGCGTTCTTTGCGTCTTGAGCGAAGCGGGCGGTGAGAAGCCATACTTGCCTTCAGCTTTCCACTTTGAGCTAACTTTCATGCAGGGGGAACCCCCATGTCATTAAAGTTGAAGTTGTAAAATACAGGAATAAAACAATGCCAGGAAACAGTTTTGGAGATTTTTTTCGCATAACCACATGGGGTGAGTCCCATGGCCCGGCCCTTGGAGTGGTAATTGATGGCTGCCCCCCAATGCTTCCGTTGTCTGAGGAGGTGATTCAGGAGGCGCTTGACAGGAGGAGGCCCGGGAAGGGCGGAGCAGCCGAGACTACCCGCAAGGAACCGGACAGGGTTGAGATCCTTTCCGGGGTTTTTGAAGGAGTTACAACCGGCACTCCCATTTCTCTGATGATCCGTAATAAAGATGCACGCAGCAAGTCATATTCGGATCTCGCCCGTCTGTTTCGTCCTGGGCACGGTGATTTTACATATTTAAAACGTTACGGCATCCGGGATTACCGGGGAGGTGGCCGGTCATCCGGTCGTGAAACAGCCGCCAGGGTGGCAGCCGGCGCGGTTGCCCAGGTCCTGCTTGACAGGTTGGGGATTGAAGTTCTTGCATATACTGTTGCCCTTGGCAGCATATCCACTGAGAAGCGCAGTCTTGCAGAAATCAGGCAAAACCGCCTGTTCTGTCCGGATAATAATGCGGCAGAGCAGATGGAGGAGCTTGCGGCTGCTACCCGCAAAGAGGGTGATTCCCTGGGAGGGGTAGTGGAGGTTATGGCAACCGGTGTGCCTCCTGGCGTGGGAGATCCTGTCTTTGATAAGCTTGATGCCGAGATAGCAAAGGCACTTATGTCAATAGGCGCAGTGAAGGGAGTTGAAATCGGTTTCGGATTCAGGGCAGCCAGGCTCAAAGGCTCTGAAAATAATGATCAGATAGGGCCAGATGGTTTTATGAGTAACAATGCAGGGGGAATACTTGCGGGAATATCAAATGGGGAGCCAATAGTTGCTAGGGCAGCTGTCAAACCAATACCTTCAATTTCCAAAGAACAGGATACCATTGATACAGATGGTAACCCGGTGAAACTCAAGGTTGGAGGCAGGCATGATATTTCCGCCATTCCCCGTATAGTTCCTGTGTGTCAGGCAATGATGAGGCTGGTGCTTGCTGATCACATGCTTCGCACCAGTGCTTTGATGCGGGGAAAGACAGACTGTAAGGATTTTTTGCAGGCGGGTATTTGAGATGACTAAACTTGAACAGAGTCCGGCAGGAAACAGCCCCAGGGTGGGGATTGTAGGCGGTAATGGCCGCATGGGTAAATGGTTTACACGTTTTTTTACCCAAGTCGGGCTTGATGTGACTGTTTCTGATGTTGATACAGAGATTACCCCGGCTGATATAGCCCGGAAATGTGACATAATTATTCTATCCTTGCCCATGGAGATATTTCCAAAAGTGGTCAAGGAGATCGGAATGCTTGTGCCAGAAGAGTCTCTGCTTACTGATTTCTGCTCTCTCAAGGAGAGGCAGGTTAAGTGCATGCTTGAGAACTCGAAATGCAGTGTGGTTGGTACGCATCCTCTGTTTGGACCCGGTGAAGATAGTATTGAGGGGCGCAGGGTTGCCATATGTCCGGGGCGTGGAAAGCGCTGGCTGTCATGGTGGGAGGGATTTTTCCAGCATCACGGTGCAAGGACCACAATATTTTCGGCAGATGAGCACGACAGGAGCATGGCCTGGGTCCAGGCACTTAACCATTTTATCCTGCTGTGCCTTGGTAAGGCACTTGAAGAGGACGGTATTGATCTTAACCAGGTTTTTGAACTTGCCACACCAAGTTTTGAGAGACAGCTTCACATTGTTGCCAGGCTATGTTTCCAGGACCCGGAACTCTATGCAACCATACAGATGAGCAACCCCTATACGGATACTGCAATCAGGACATTCAGCAAATATGCCCAGATGCTTAAGGACATCCTTAACAGAAGGGACAGAGCGGCATTTGTCTCCATGTTCAGGGAAGTTCAGGAACTGGGCCCATATCTCCTGGAACACTTTGAAAAAGAAGAAAAAAACAAGCAAAGATAAAGGCGTTTCCGGTGCTGCAGCCTCCCTTCCTGCATGGGCAAGGCAGGAAAAGGATGGAGCGGTTTTGCTGGTGCATGCCGTTCCAAGGGCTTCGCGGACAGAGGTCATCGGTGAGCACAATGGACGCCTCAAGATAAAGGTTCAGGCCCCTCCTGTTGAGGGGGCTGCTAACAAGGGCATCAGACAGTTTCTGTCAAAGAGGCTTGGTGTCTCCCGGAATGCAGTTAAACTTGTAAGTGGTGACAAGAGCCGGGAAAAAATTTTTTTAATAAAGGGCATCACACCAGAAGAGGTAGTGGGCATATTATCCTGATCAGTCTCCATATTTAATAAATCTCAGAGAACAGTGGGTCTTTAATCAGTTCTTCTGTTCGTTTCCAATCCCCATATCCGTGCAGGATGCGCATTGCGTACCATTTTCTGTACCCATTCAGTCAGGTTTCCCCGGATTTATGAAAAGAAACTGTTATGTCGATAAAAGGCATGACACTTGCTGAAAAAGCTGGATGGTGCATACAAATATCTACGAGGAGCTGCGCATGCCAATATATGTATGGGAATACAAGAACAAGGCAGGAATGAAGATAAAGGATGAGATTGAAGCCAAAGATGAAAAAACAGCTCTGGCCCTGCTCAGCCGACGAAACATCAAACCTGACAAAATCAAGGAAAAACCAAAGGATATATTTGAAAACATATCTTTTTTTCAACCAAAGGTTACCACCAGGGATATTGTTATCTTCACAAGGCAGCTTTCCACAATGATTGATGCAGGCCTTCCCCTGATCCAGGGACTTGATATCCTTGGCTCTCAACAGGAAAATCCTACTTTCCGCAAAGTCCTCAAGGAGATAAAAACCGATGTGGAAAGCGGACTCACATTTGCCGAGGCATTAAAAAAATTTCCTAAACTATTTGATAATCTTTTTTGCAACATGGTTGCAGCAGGCGAGATGGGCGGTATCCTTGACGATGTGCTCAGGCGTCTTGCAACTTATATGGAAAAGGCAGAGGCACTCAAGGGGAAGATTAAAAGCGCCCTTAACTATCCTATAATCGTTCTGTCTATCTCCTTTGCCGTAATCGCTATCATTATGATCTTTGTTATCCCGGTCTTCTCAAAGATGTTCGAGGATTTTGGTTCTGCCCTCCCTCTCCCTACCCAGATAGTTGTAAATATGAGTAATTTTCTGAAGTCATACTTTTTTGCCATTGTGGGCGGAATTATTGTATTTATTATAGCCTTGAAAAAAACATACCAAACCGAGAAAGGGCGCTGGGTAATGGACAAGATGGCCTTGCGAGCACCGGTATTTGGTCCGTTGCTAAAGAAAGTAGCAGTTGCCAAGTTCTCACGTACCCTGGGCACCCTGATAAACAGTGGCGTACCAATTATAGATGCCCTTAACGTGGCAGCAGGAACTGCTGGAAACAAGATCGTAGAGTATGCAATCAAGGATGTAAAGAACAGCATCAGCGAAGGGCGCACCATTGCACAGCCCCTGATGGAAAGCGGCATATTCCCGGGAATGGTTGTGCAGATGATATCTGTTGGAGAGACAACCGGTGCCCTGGATGCCATGCTTAACAAGATAGCAGATTTTTATGATGAGGAGGTTGATACGGCGGTTGAGGGACTTACATCAATGATTGAGCCGTTAATGATTACCTTCCTTGGTGGATTTATTGGCGGAATAATCGTGGCCATGTACCTGCCGATTTTCAAAATGGCAGGTGCAGTGGCCGGATAGAGCGGCATCAAGACAGGTACAAACAAATCCCCTGGGCCTAAAGGCTGCAGGGGATTTTTCGGGTAATATAAAAACTTTTTTACCACCAGCAGACAGTCTTGTCTGCGGCGAATATCTTCTCTACCAGTACAGAGTAATCAGGATTGTCCTCGTAGAGTTTGAACTCATCTGCTTCGCGGTCGCGATTGAGAATTTCAACCAGTGTCTTTACATCGTCGTTTGGCTCTGAACGATATACCTGAAGTATTTTCATGGCTTCGTCTCCTTATGATTGCTTACTCAGCACAGGCTGGCGGCGGCTCTTTGGTCTGCTTGGGCAGTCCGTAAGGAATGATTACATCTGCATCCCTCATCCTCTCACCAAGTTCCTTGAGGTCGATGTTGGTGATCTCAACACCTTCGGGCAGATCTGAGGGTGCCTCTGCACCGCAGCTGAATACCTCGCCTTCCATGTCTGCAATCCAGGCGATATTTTCAGATACGTACTCGTTGAACTGTGGGAATTCGCCGTTCATGATTACGGGGTAGCCGTAATGATTCTCAACAGCAAGGCCCAGAGCTGAACGAATACCATCGTTATAAAAACGGTTGGCAATTAAGATATATACTTTTAATGATTCCATTTTTTATAACTCCTTATAGCACTATGTACTTTCCACATTCATCCAGCAGGGCGCCGTGGTATGCCTGTGTCCTCATCTGCTTTGGTGTGAGTCCTGCAGGGATGTCCTTCTCGGAATCATACCCTTCACAGGTGTAGCTGTCAGCGCAGATTGCCAGATTCTCTTCTCCACACAGCTCGGCAAGACCCTTAAAGCGAGGGTCTTTTGTAAGGTGGATAGATTTGTAGGTAAAAAATATCATAGGTTGCTTCCCAGCCTTTTTGGCAGCTTCAGCAATGCCTACCACGTGAGTCATGTGCTGGGGTGAAGTTACAAAAATAGCCAGTTTGTTCGGATCGGCAGCCATATTAGGTGTCCTCCCTTAATAAGTTAAAGCGCCGTCTCAATGCAGGGCTGGTAAAATCCAGCCCTGTGAGTTGTTACTTTTTCTTTACGTAAAAACGGATGAAACCTGAATCTTCCTTCTCACCCAGGTACTCATGACCGGCACGTGAACACCAGCCCGGGATGTCATTTCTTGAGCCGGGGTCAGTACCGAGGATCTCAAGAATCTCACCTGAGTTGATCTTTTCGATCTCTTTTTTGGTCCTGAGAAGGGGCATAGGACAGCTGAGTCCCTTTGCATCCAGTGTACGTGCTACTTCTAACCCGTCGGGGGCCTGTTTAATGTCGCTCATAATTCCTCCTTGGTTTTGGTTAATAGGTTATATTGAAAAATCCCTGAAAAAAACCCTTGATTGGGCCTACATCTCCACAATAAGTTTTCCGCTGTCCTCGTTCCAGACCACCACAAGATACCAGATGGTCATTATGGCAAGTATCAGTATGAGTGTGCCGGTATAGCCCATTACATCAGGCAGATAGACGTACTTGCCAAGCTTTCCGCTGGCTTCCAGCTCCCAGTCACGGAAGTAGTTGGTCATGATGGAGTTTGTGATCCCGAAGAATGGTACAACCAGCCAGAGCTTGATCTGACCTTCGCCAACACGCCAGAGTGTTCCGGAACCACAGCCGCCGGCCAGCATGGCACCAAAGCCGAAGATGAAGCCGCCAACTATGGAGCCCCATCCAAAGGTTCCGCGTACATAGTTAATGGGAGCAAGAACAGATTCGCCATCTGCCCTCATGGGAACAGCATATTTCAGTACGGCTGCACCAACTGCCACCACTGCAATACTCAGGGCAACAGATTTTGCCAGTGTGCAGTCACCGGTCATGTGCGGCTCCCTGAATCCCTGAACCATGCACCAGCGTCCGCGCTGCATGGTGTATCCCAGGGCAGCAGATATTACCAGGATTCCGCAGAGTGATGCCATGTAGTCGCTGTCTGCATCTGCATACTTGTTTGCACCCCAGATAATGAGTACCAGGGTTATGATGCCCAGGATAATCTTGATGGCGTAGGGGAAGTCTATTGTCTTTGCGCCTCCGCTACCCCAGGAGATGTGTTCCATCTCCCAGTAGATATACTTGAGACCCAGAACTACACCTGCCACAAGGCCTGCCCACATGGTAAAACCGTTTGCAGCGAGGTTACCAATGGCATTGTACATTCCGCCAACATTACAGCCACCTGCAAGGGTTGAGCCGATGCCCATGAGGATACCGGCCATTATTCCCTTGCACATTTCAAGTACAGGCGGGATACGGATGGCAAAGTCATTGCCCAGACACGCCGACAGGAATGCGCCCGCAACAAAACCGATGCCGATTACAGAGCCTGAATTGGCAAGAATACTCTTGGGGGCCTCATCATAAAATTCCCCGAAGAATCCCCACTCCATTCCGCTAAAATGGGCTATGCCGTAAAGAATCCAGTCTCCCCAGTTCCTGATGGCGCCAACAGCACCCCAGGGCCGCCACCATGCCATGATGAGAACGCTGAACAGACCTACCAGCAGACCGGCTACGGTAGCGTTCCACTCCGTCTGGCAAAGGGTCTTGTAAAGATCCTTGGCCTTGCTTAAGAAAATGCTTTCTTCACTCATCAAGAATTTCCTCCCCAAATAAAGTAGAATCCGGCCTCACGCACACTGCTGTGCAGACCTGTTAAGTGCAGCAATCCGGATGGATCGCGATATTGGATTTGACCTGCCTTGCGGTCAGGTTGGCTCCTCCTGAAAGTTGGCTCCCTGGCGGCAGTAGCAAGCACATACGGCAGTTGCGTCACATGCAAATAAAAGATATTGTACTCCCCATAGACGATACCAGTGCAGATGCACGTGAACTTGTCCTGATTTTTACAGAAATTTAACTTGGGTCAGCACACTGCACTGTAATATCACCAAGAATTTTGCCGCCTGTAGTGCTACTGCAAAAAACAGTTAATAAAACAGCTATTACGCCACAAATAAACTGCAAAGCAGTTTCGTGTGTACCAAAATTAGCATTGTGTGTCAAGACTTAATTGAATGGTCATTCAAGCTGGTCTGTTGCTCTATCTTACTCAAATAATTAAAAAACAATCAACGATCATAATTAACCAAGGAGTGTTTCGCATGCTTTTTAGCCTTAAGACCATAATCCTGATGATTCTCGTCTCAGTTTCCCTGACAGTTGCTGTGCCCCTGGCTGTGATGGCAAAGGAACAGATGCCCGGATTTTTCTCCAGCAGGCTGAACAACGGGCTTCATGCAGTTGTCAAGGAGAGCCACAGGGCGCCTGTGGTTGCTGTGCAGGTCTGGGTCAAGGCCGGAAGCGTTTACGAGACTGACAGAGAGGCCGGGCTGACTCATCTTATAGAGCACATGATCTTCAAGGGCACGGAAAAGAGGGGGCCTGGTCAGATTGCCGGTGAGATAGAGGGCGTTGGGGGGCAGATTAATGCCTATACCTCCCTGGACTATACTGTGTATCACTGCGTGGTTCCAAAGGATTATCTGGGTACTGCCCTTGATGTCCTCTCAGATGCAATTTTTCATTCAAAATTTGACCCTGAAGAGCTTGAAAGAGAAAAGAAGGTGGTGCTGGAGGAGATCAGGATGCGTGAGGACCAGCCCCGGACCCGGCTGTCCCGGCTGGTTATGAACACCTCATACAGTGTTTATCCCTACAGGCGTCCTGTTATAGGGTTCCCGGAGACCGTAAGCTCGTTTACCCGTGATGATATCTTGAAGTATATGGCCCGCCGGTACAGGCCCTGCCAGATGTCGGTTGTCGTAGTAGGTGACTGTGATGGCAAGGATGCCCTTAAAGAGATAGGAAAATTTTTTGGTAATGCCCCGGCGCAGCCTGCTGATTCTGTGGTCCTTCCCGTAGAGCCGGAGCAGAAACAGGTGCGCGTTGCATCTGAAACAATGGAGATCAAGGATGGGTATATGGCAGTGGCATTTTCCGGCGTGGCGGATTTTAACTCCCCTGATGCCCCGGTTCTGGATGTGCTTGCAGCACTTCTGGGAAGCGGTGAGAGTTCAAGGCTCTCCCTGGCACTCAAGGACAGGATGCAGCTTGTCCATTCAGTGGATGCCTCTGCCTTCACCCCTGCAGGCCCCGGGTTGTTTGAAATCTTTTTGACCCTTACCCCGGACAAGGCCCAGGCAGCCCTTTCCCAGCTCTTTGCAGAGCTTGCCCTTGTGAGCCAGAAGGGTGTAAGCCGCGAGGAGCTTGAGCGTGCCAGGATACAGGTAGAGACATCGTTTGTTTACAGCCAGGAGACCATGGAAGGTGAGGCAAGAAAGGTAGGGGTGTTTACAACACTTTCAGGAGATCCGGCAGCAGAGACAGAGTACCTTACCAGGGTTCGCAGTGTGACTGCACAGGACCTTGTAAGGGTTGCTGAAAAGGTGTTCAAGAAGGCCCATGCCAATGTGGTGATGGTAATGCCTGAAGGACAGGTGCCGGAGCTTGATATGAATGCCACAGCCACGGCGCCTGCTGAACCTGCAGATGAGAAAAAGGAGCCTTCAATCAGTGTTACCGGTGTTGAGACCAGTTATGCAGAAAACCTTGTGCATCCTGTGCGCAAGGTGACTCTTTCAAATGGACTCACTCTTATTATTGAATCTGCACCCGAAGTCCCCACTGTCTCCGTCCGGTTTGTCTGTCTTGGTGGGCTGCGCTATGAAACCCCTGAAACCAACGGTATATTCAACTTTTTGGCGTCAACATGGACACGGGGCACCACATTTCGTAATGCACAGACCATCTCAAGCATGATTGAAGGGCTTGGGGGCAGGATCAAGGGTTTTTCTGGACAGAACACATATGGCCTTGAGGCAAGGTTTCTTTCCCAGAATCTTGACAAGGGGCTGGACCTGTTTGGAGAGATCCTGCTGCGTCCCTCCTTTCCTGAAGACGAGGTTGAAAAGCAGCGCACCCTTATTCTTGCCAGGATCAGGCAGCAGGACGACTACCTGCCAGGGGTAACCATACGGGAATTCAGGCGTCTTCTCTTTTCTCCTCATCCATACGGCATGAACCCTCTCGGTACGCCTGAAACCGTAAGGTCAATCCACTCTGCTGATCTGAAGGCAGCCTACAGAAAGTTCACATCGCCTGAACACTCGGTAATAGCAGTTGTTGGTGATGTTGACCCTGCAGAGCTTACCACAAAGATTGAATCCATGCTGGGCCAGTGGAGGGCTGCAGAACAGGCGGTGCTGCCCTCTCCGCCTCCTCCTGCACCTCTTGAATCCCCGCGTTCAATAACCCTTAAGCGGGAGAGCCAGCAGACACACATTGTGCTGGGTTTTCCTGGAACAACACTTACAAGCCCTGACAGGTACGCACTTGATGTGTTGAGCGCCATTCTCTCCGGGCAGGGGGGAAGGCTTTTCATGAATTTAAGGGACAAGGAGAGCCTGGCATATTCTGTGACATCCCTTGAGTCTCCAGGCCTGGATTATGGTTCGTTTGCCTTTTACATCGGCTGCGCTCCCACAAAAAAGAACCAGGCCCAGAAGGCCATGTGGCGTGAGATTTACAGGATTATAGGCGATCCTGTCAGCGAGGCTGAGCTTGAACGTGCCCGCAACTGGCTTGCCGGGCGTCATGAGATCGGGCTTCAGACCCATGGTGCCAAGGCTCTTGATATGGCCCTTAATGAACTGTACGGCCTCGGTTATGATTATTCAGCAACCTATGTCAGGCGTATTCGGGAGGTGACCAGGGCACAGGTAATGGATGCTGCAAGAAAATACCTTGACACCAGTGCATATATCCTTGTTATAGCCGGCCCGTGATTCTGTTTTTATTGACTTATGATTAACAAAATAAGCCTGATAATAAAGAAGGGGGCGCAACGTTCTGCCGAGGCTGCCGGCATCATAAGAGAGCATCTTGAAGCACGCGGTGTGTCCATAAGCCATGACCAGGTTGATCCGGAAAGCCAGGTCCTGGTGGTGGTTGGCGGGGATGGAACTCTTCTTCACGTTGCCGCCAGGGCATACCACCTTGGCCTTCCGCTTCTTGGGATTAATGCAGGTTCCCTGGGTTTCCTCACCGAGATCATGCTGGACGAGATGCTTAATGCACTGGATGCACTGGTGGAAGAGCGCTTTGAGCTGGAGAGGCGCATGATGATTGCTGTTACCGTAAAGAGCAGGCATCATGACGATTTCCACTACTTTGCCCTTAATGATGCAGTAATCAACAAGGGAGCAATGGGGCGCATGATTACACTGCCTGCCTGGGCTGGAGACAAATTTCTCTGTGCCTACCGGGGAGACGGCCTCATTATTTCAACAGCAACCGGTTCAACTGCCTATAACCTTTCAGCAGGCGGCCCTATTATCCATCCTGGCCTTGAGGCAATGGTCATAACCCCCATTTGTCCCTTTGCGCTGAGTTCCCGTCCGCTGGTGCTTCCGGGGGTATCTCCTGTTACAATACACATTGAGCACGCCCCTGAAGAGATAAGCCTGATCGTTGACGGTCAGGTTGGCCGGGAGCTTTACGAGGGTGACCGTATCATTATTGAAAAGGCACCGGGGTACCTGAATCTTATAAGTTCTCCGGAGAGGGATTATTTTGCAATATTAAGAGAGAAGCTTGGATGGACAGAGGGGGTGAAGATAGAACATGCCTGACTTCGCCGTATTGAAAAAGACGGCCTTGCCTGTCATCGCAGTCCTGTTCCTGGTTTGTGGGGGAGTGTCATGGGCTGCCCAAAGCAGTGCTGCTGAAAGTGGAACAGCCCGGAAATCTGCAAAAAACAGCACCAGAAAGGAGAATGCAGGCAAGTCAGGCGGCAAAAGGTTGAATTTTACACCTTACAGGCCGACGGAGCGTATCGGGGCAGACCAGGCAGTGGCATTTCCTGTAGATATTTAGTCGTGCCTGTATTGAACGATTGTCGTTACCAAACTGAAAAACGCATTTACTCCACCCTTGTCACCCTGACCTGAATCAGTCCCAGGTTGTTTGAATACCTGTCTTCAAGATCATTTGCAAAAAAGAACATCTCCCCGCTGCGGCCTGATATCCTCAGCGGCCGTCCATTTTCCGTATGGTGCAGTACGCGGAAGGGTTCCTGCTGACGCTTTCCGATCACTCCAACCAGCTCAAACCAGTCGGCATCAGGGCATCTGCGCTCATCTTCCATGTATTTTATGGGAATCTCCTGGTACCATGGAAAGTCCTGGGAATCACGGTCCCAGCCATCAGGACCACAGGCAATTCCGCTGTCAAACCAGATCTGGTTCATGTCCACGGAGAAGCTGTATGCCTCGCCGGGGTTACACTGGACATAGGAGCGGTTGTATTTCTGGTTGGCATATACTGTAACCAGCCTGGATTCACCGGGTTTGAATTTTTTGGGTGCCGGAGGCCCCTTTCTCAGGTGTTCTTCAAGCCCCTTTACCTGCTGGTAGGGTCCGCCGTCAGGCCTCCAGATGCGATGCATTACCTGGTTTATGGTCTTGCCGTGCAAAGTAAGTTTGCTAAGGGATACGGGCCGGTAGTCGCGAATCCCGTTTATTCGCTCTACAACCGTATAGTGAACAAGGGGATACAACTCAGACGGGTCTGCCGGTTTTTCATCCTCAACATGCACCCTGAGATCCCGGTCTGTGAGGGTCCAACCCAAAAGCCAGGCCCGTTCCTGCTGGTGTGATTTGCCCAGCGGATTTGGCTGAATGGCCATGTCATCATAGGCAAGGCCAATCTTCTGGTATGATTTTGCCCCGAAGTTCAGTGATGCCGGAGTGCGCATTTTCAGTCCCAGCTTCCGGATGGTGAGTTCGTTCATAAGGAAGTCAAGGGCAATGTCTGAAAGCCCGTCATAGCGGAATCCGCCACCAACGTCTGAGTGTGCACCGGGAAACCAGATCTCTGTCACCCGTCTGCTGTCGTATGCCATCAGGGTGGGCATGAAGGCGGTGCGTTTGTCATCAAGAGAGACCATGTGCAGGGCCTCATCAACATTTGATGAGACAGTACAGTTTTCAAAAACAACATCTGACACAGGTTTTTTGTCATCATCCAGGTTTGGAATGCCGATTGATGCCACAGTGTCAAATACTGCCATAAAACGTACCCGGATTCTGGGGCAGTCTGGCCTGAATTTCCTTACATTCTCATTTATTACAGCGGCAAAACGCCTGGCAATGGCAGCACCCCTGCTGAAACCGAATATAAATACTTCATCATCCTGGTTGTAGGCGGCTGCAAGATCCTTTGCTGCATTTCGTATAATGTGCCCAACATCCTGGCGGGGCGGGGCAAGGGCTGCATTGAAAATCTGGTGAAGTTTGTGGCCGTAAGTGCCTACTCCGGGATAATAGAAATTTTTCTGACCTGAAAAGCGACTCTTTCCAACCTCCGGCTCGCCACCTAAAAGCAGGTGCAGTTTGAAGATGTTTGTAATGCTGCTATCCTTGAGTTCCAGTTTCAGGTTCCTGCCCTGTTTGGCATCTTTTGGATCATTACAGGTGCCGTCAAAACAGATGATGATTTTTTCTGTCATTGTATCCACCTCCTGTATTATGATATAACCTAAGTTGAGCGTTTCAAAATGTGGAAAATTGTTTTTCCAATGAAATTGAAAGGAGTTACATTGATTTTAGCTTTCCAATTTTGAAACTCTTGGGGATTGCCAGCTTCACTGCATCTCCTTTGTCATCGGTCTTCCCACATAGCCTACTATAGTGGGAAGCCCTCTTTCGCGGATATGTAGCAAATCTGACAATCGCTCACCTTAGGTATAAGATATATGATTTTCTATGGATATGTTATCTTAAATTATTTCAACTGCAAAGAAATAAACCTGCATGAGTAAACTTTATTCTGACAAGGATTACATATTTTCCCTTCTTACAAGGCGAGGGCTTATTACTGAACGCCAGGCAGAAGACCTGAAGCCCAGGGCAATTATTGCCAGGCGCAAGGGTATGGACCTGGTGCAATGGCTGGACTCTCTCAAGCTTGAAAAGAGAGGTGTTCCTGGACGGGTAATTGAGGAGGCAGATATTGTAGAGGCGGTGGCAGAGGATCAGGGGTGGAAGTTTCGAAGGCTCGATCCGGTTCAGCTTGACATGGCTGTTGTTACCCAGACCATCCCTGCGTCATTTGCCAGAAAGCGCCTCGTGATTCCCGTGGGGTGGCAAGACGGGAAACTGGAGATTGTTGGCTATTATCCGCTGAGTACTGAACTGGAACATGATCTTAAAAGGGTATGCAAGAAAGAGCTTATCTCCTATGTGGCTCCCAGAAAGGATATAGAGCGGGTTATCAGGGAGTTTTTTGACTTCAAACGCTCAATTACCGCTGCAGAGAGTACGCTTACTGCCCCGTCTGTGGATATTTCAAATCTTGAGCAGTTCTTTCAGCTTGCCTCACATGCAAAGGGAGAGGCATCAGACAAGCATATTAACAAGGCAGTGGACCACCTGTTCCTCTATGCCATGGAGCACAGGGCCAGTGACATCCACATAGAACCAAAGAGGAATGAATCACAGGTTCGTCTGCGTATTGATGGTGTGATGCACCTGGTCCACAGGCTTCCCCGGGTTGTTCACGAGGCAATATGCACACGGATCAAGGCCATGTCCCGGCTTGATATAGCTGAAAAACGCAGGCCCCAGGACGGGAGGCTCAAGATTTCATGGAAAGATCAGGAAGCAGAAGTTCGTGTTTCCACCGTGCCTGTGGCCTTTGGAGAAAAGATGGTGCTCCGTCTCCAGAGCGCTGACATACTTTTCAGCAACCTTGAAGAGCTTGGTTTTTCCAGGGCAGACCTTGAACGCTATCGCGGTTTTCTTGAGCATACATACGGCATAATCCTCATGACCGGCCCCACAGGAAGCGGCAAGTCAACCACCCTCTACTCTACTCTCAGATACCTCAGCAGCCCGGAGGTGAATATCGTAACCATTGAAGACCCCATAGAGATGGTCTATGAGGAGTTTAATCAGATAGCCGTGCAGCCCCAGATCGATGTAACTTTTGCATCAATCCTCAGAAACATACTGAGGCAGGACCCTGATATCGTGATGATCGGGGAGATTCGTGATGAGGAAACCGCACGCTACGCCGTGCAGGCAGCTCTGACCGGTCACCTGGTTTTTTCAACTCTTCACACCAATGATGCAGCAAGTGCAGTTACCAGGCTTCTGGATCTTGGCCTTGAGCCATACCTGATCTCGTCAACACTGCTTGGGGTTGTTGCCCAGAGGCTGGTTCGCATGGTCTGCCGGGAGTGCGAGACTCCGGTTATAGTGCCTGCAGATGAGGTGCGTACAGTGGGGTGCGATGCATCTTCAGACATGGTGCAGCTCATTAGGGGCGCTGGTTGTGCCCGGTGCCGCAAAACAGGGTACTGGGGCAGGATTGGTATTTACGAGGTGCTTGGTATCAGCAGCACCATTCAGAAGATGATACACTCGGCCAGTCCTGACCATGAGATAAAGGCACAGGCAATAAAGGAGGGCATGACCACACTAAAACAGGATGCATGCCGAAAGATGTTTGAGGGGATCACCACCCTGGAGGAGGTTATCAGGTGTACTGCATGATCATTCTCCTTAATTTTTTTCCTGAAGCACCCTTATCCTGTCCCTGAGTTCTGCTGCACGCTCAAATTCAAGGGCTGCTGCCGCAGCCTTCATCTCCTTTTCAAGCTGAGTAATCTCCTGCTGAATATCCGCGGGCTGCCCGTCCTTTCCATACTCCTTACTGCTCTCTGCCACAACAGCGGCAATGTTCTGTTCCCGGTCATAGATTGACGTCAGCCTGTCTTCAACACCCTTACGAACAGTAGCCGGTACAATGCCATGTTTTTTGTTATAATCCAGCTGTTTTTTCCTGCGGCGTTCAGTTTCAGCCATTGCCCTTTTCATGGAGCCTGTAATGGTGTCTGCATAGAGTATTACCACTCCCCGGGCATTCCGGGCTGCCCTGCCAGCCGTCTGTATCAGGGAGCGTTCAGAACGCAGGAACCCCTCCTTGTCAGCATCAAGCACTGCCACCAGTGATACCTCCGGCATGTCAAGCCCTTCTCTCAGCAGGTTAATGCCTACAAGGACATCAAAATCACCCCGCCTGAGTCCCTGGATCAACTGGCTTCTCTCCACGGTCTTGATGTCAGAGTGGAGGTACTCTACCCTGACTCCAACCGAGGCATAAAAGTCCGTAATATCCTCGGCCATGCGCTTGGTAAGAGTGGTGACCAGCACCCGTTCGTTTCGGGCCGCCCTTTTTCTTATCTCTTCAAGCAAATCATCTACCTGGGTTGTGGCCGGGCGTACCTCCATTTTCGGGTCAACAAGTCCGGTGGGGCGGATTACCTGTTCAACAACGGCATCTCCGGCAGCTTCAAGCTCCCAGGGCCCGGGGGTTGCCGAAATGTAGATTGCCTGACCAATTGCCTTTTGAAATTCGTCAAAACGAAGGGGCCTGTTATCAAGTGCAGAGGGGAGCCTGAAGCCAAATTCCACCAGGGTCTTTTTCCGTGACCTGTCACCTGCATACATGCCCCCGATCTGCGGTACTGTAATATGGCTCTCATCTATGAATGTGATAAAATCTTCAGGGAAGTAGTCCAGCAGGGCAGGTGGCGGTGCCCCTGGGGGCCGCCCGGTAAGGTGACGGGCATAGTTTTCTATGCCGTGGCAGTAGCCAAGCTCCTGGAGCATTTCAATGTCCAGGTTGGTGCGCTGTTCAAGCCGCTGGGCCTCAACAAGACGGTTTTCAGCCTCAAAGTATAGAAGGCGTTCATCAAGCTCATGCTTTATCTCTATAATGGCCTTTTCAAGTGTCCTTTCATTGGTGACATAGTGACTTGACGGAAATATTATTGCGTCAGTCACCTGGGCAAGCACCTTTCCAGTCAGCGGATCAATTATGGATATGTTCTCTATCTCATCTCCAAAGAGTTCTACCCGGACTGCCTGTTTTTCTTCATAGGCAGGGAATATTTCGACTATGTCCCCCCTGACCCTGAATGTACCACGCTGGAAATCAACATCGTTTCGTTCATACAGCATTGAAACCAGCCGGGAGAGAATGTCCTCCCGTGACCGTTCATCTCCCTGCCGCAGATAGAGCTGCATCTGCTCGTAGGATTCAGGGGAGCCCAATCCATAAATGCATGATACACTGGACACAATGATCACATCCCTGCGGGTAAGCAGAGAGTGGGTGGCAGAGTGGCGCAGCCGGTCTATAAAGTCATTTATGGATGAGTCCTTTTCTATGTAGGTATCAGAGGCCGGGATATATGCCTCAGGCTGGTAATAGTCATAGTAGCTCACAAAGTATTCAACGGCGTTTTCAGGGAACAGCGCCTTGAATTCTCCGAACAGCTGGGCTGCAAGTGTCTTGTTTGGCGCCATTACCAGGGCAGGCCGCTGAAGTTCTGCAATAACATTTGCCATGGTAAAGGTCTTGCCTGAGCCTGTAACTCCCAGCAGTACCTGGTGGGCAAGGCCGTTTCTTATGCCTTCAACAAGGGCAGAAATGGCTGCGGGCTGGTCCCCTGCAGGTTTGAAAGGGGCCTTAAGCCTGAATGGACGGTTAATCATGGAAGATGTATTGAAGGTAAAGTTATATTAATCCTAAATTGAGCGATTGTCAGATTTGCTGCATATCCGCGAAAGAGGGCTTCCCACTATAGTAGGCTATGTGGGAAGACCGATGACAAAGGATATGCAGTGAAGCTGGCAATCCCGAAGCGTTTCAAAATTGGAAAGCTATAATCAATATAACTCCTATTAATTTCATCGGAAAAATGATTTTCCATATTTTGAAACGCTCAATTTAGGTAATAAAGGTTTGTGAATGGTATTGTTTTTCCGTTCTGCAGAATAATTTCTTGTTTTTCTAAGGCTCGCTACGCCAAAATCGCGAAACTCGCTCGTACCTCGCTCAAACAGACGCGATTTTTTTTGGCTGCGCTTCGCCAAGAAAAACTACGAAATTATTCAAAGTCATTCCAAAACAAGACCATTCACTACGTTGAACAGATACTTAATTTATATCTTCACTTATCAGGGACGGCGTTGTATATAACGCAGCATCTTTGGCGGATTTGCAAAAAATCCTACAATGGTTCAATAAAGAGCAAAAGAAATTGCGTCTTCTCCATTGGAGCACTCCGCGGAGACATATTTTTTAGTAAAATCCTAAAGTTACAAACATAAACATCTAAGCTTGAAGCCTGAATATGAAAAATACAGAAAAAGCGCCACCTGTTTCAAATTTTATCCGGAATATAATCATCGAGGATATAAAGGCAAACAAGAATGACGGGCGCGTTATAACCCGTTTTCCGCCTGAGCCTAATGGCTATCTGCACATAGGGCATGCCAAGTCCATAGTGCTTAACTTTGGCCTTGCAAAGGAGTTTGGAGGCAGATGTCATCTGCGTTTTGATGACACAAACCCCACCAAGGAAGAGGTAGAGTATATTGAGGCCATAAAGGAAGATGTCAAATGGCTGGGTTACGACTGGGGTGAACACCTCTACTTTGCCTCGGACTATTTTGAAAAGCTCTATGAGTATGCCGAGGAGCTTATCCGCAGGGGCAAGGCATTTGTGTGTGATCTGAGCCCTGAGGAGATACGTGAGTACAGGGGGACCCTTACCGAACCAGGAAGGGAAAGCCCTTACCGTAACCGTTCGGTTGAGGAGAACCTTGACCTGTTCCGCCGCATGAGGGCTGGGGAATTTCCTGACGGAAGCAGGACGCTTAGGGCAAAGATAGACATGTCTTCTGGCAATCTGAACATGCGGGACCCTGTCATTTACAGGATAATGCACGTTCCTCACCACCGGACAGGTGACAAGTGGTGCATTTATCCCATGTACGATTATACCCACTGCCTGTCAGATTCCATTGAGGGAATTACCCATTCGATATGTACCCTGGAATTTGAGGACCACCGCCCGCTCTACGACTGGGTGCTTGATCAGCTCCCTGTACCCTGCCATCCCCAGCAGATAGAGTTTGCCCGTCTCAACCTGACATATACCATAATGAGCAAGCGAAAACTCATGAAACTGGTTGAAACAGGTGTGGTAAGCGGATGGGATGACCCCCGCATGCCCACCATCTCAGGCATGAGACGCCGCGGATATCCTCCGGCGGCAATCAGGCAGTTTTGTGAAAAGATAGGGGTTGCAAAGCGGGACAGCGTGGTGGATATAGGCCTGCTGGAATTTTGTGTGAGGGATGAGCTTAACCGTACTGCCGACCGTGTGATGGGGGTCATTAATCCTGTAAAGCTCATCATTGAAAACTATCCAGAAGGAGAGTCAGAGGAGCTTGAGGCTGTGAATAATCCTGAGGATCCTTCAGCAGGTACCCGCATGGTTCCATTTTCCAGGGAGCTTTATATCGAACGGGAAGATTTTATGGAGGACCCTCCCAAGAAGTTTTTCCGCCTTGCGCCAGGCCGCGAGGTGCGGCTCAGGTATGCATATTTTGTGACCTGCACAGGATTCAAAAAGGACGAGGACGGCAACATTGTTGAGATACGGGCCACCTATGATCCTGCTACCAAGGGTGGAGATTCCCCTGACGGAAGAAAGGTAAAGGGAACAATTCACTGGGTTTCTGCCCCCCATGCCATAAAGGCCAGGGTGCGTCTCTTTGACAGGCTGTTCTCTGTGCCTGCACCGGAGCGTGTAAAAGAAGGCGGAGATTTTACAGATTTCCTTAATCCAGACTCTCTTACTGTGCTTGACGGGTGCATGCTTGAGCCCGGGCTTAAAGATGCGGCCCCGGGTTATGTGTGCCAGTTTGAGAGACGGGGGTACTTTGTGGTTGATGAAAAGGATTCCGTTCCCGGCAGCCCCGTATTTAACAGGATTGTCTCCCTCAGGGATTCCTGGGCCCGCATTGAGAAACAGCGGCAGCAGGAGGAGGCCCGAAAGAATAAGCAGAAGTCAGGACGGAAAAGAAAAAGATAATGTTATGTTAATGTTGGTAAATGGTCTTGTTTTTCCGCTCCAGTGAATAATTTCTTGTTTTTCTAAGGCTCACTACGCCAAAATCGCGAAACTTGCTCGTACCTCGCTCAGACAGACGCGATTTTATGGCTGCGCTTCGCCAAGAAAAACTACGAAATTATTCAGAGTCACTCCAAAACAAGACCATTTACCACGCTCAATAGACACGAAATGTAATTATTCAGAAACGCTGAACAGTTACAAGCGAAAGGAATAAATAGTAATGTCTGAAGTACGACTTAGGTTTCCACCAAGCCCCACGGGATATCTACACATAGGCGGGGCAAGGACCGCAATTTATAACTGGCTTTATGCCAGAAAGCATAATGGAAAACTGATATTGCGCATAGAGGATACAGATGCCGAACGCTCCACAGAGGAGTCCATCAAGGGGATTATTGAGGGGCTTGAATGGCTTGGAATTGATTGGGACGAAGGACCATATTTCCAGACCCAGTATGCAGATGAGCATGTGGAGGCTGCCAGAAAGCTCCTTGAAACGGGCAAGGCATACAAGTGCTTCTGCACCAAGGAGGAGCTTGATGCCAAGAGGGAGGCAGCGTTAAAGGCCAAGCAGGACATAAAGTATGATGGCACCTGCCGCAACCTGACCCCTGAGCAGGTGGCTGAAAAGGAGGCTGCGGGCCTTCCCTATGTAATCCGTTTCAAAACCCCGCACCGCGAGGGAGTCATAGGTTATGACGACAAGGTCCTTGGGCGTATTGAAAAACCGTGGAGCGCAATGGAGGATTTTGTGATTGTGCGTTCAAACGGTAAGCCCCTGTATCTTCTCTGCAACGTGGTTGATGATATCAGGGACCGGATCACCCACATAATCAGGGGGCAGGATCACATGACCAACACCATTCGGCAGATCCTGATCTATGAGGCCCTTGGTGCCAAGGCCCCTGTCTTTGCCCACATGCCCCTCACCCTTGACCTTAAAAAGGCAAAGATATCAAAGCGCAGTCATGGAGAGATAGTGGCTGTCCAGTTTTACAGGGATCACGGTTTTATCCCCTGGGCACTGGTGAATTTTCTTGTGCTTCTGGGGTGGTCTCCGGGAACTGACCAGGAGATATTCAGTAAGGAGGAGTTGATTGAGGCATTTGAAATAGAGCGCATCAACAAGTCCAACTCCATATTCAACTACCGCAAGGGGGATCCGAAGTTCTTTACTGACCCAAAGGCAATCAATATCAATGCCCATTATCTGCGCACAATGTCCATCGAGGAGATAGCAGAGCTTGCCAGGCCATTTTTTGAAAGGGCCGGGATCTGGGACACTGCATTTGAGGGAGAACGAAGGGAATGGTTCCTGAAGGTCCTTGACATGACCCGGGAACGTTTTCATACTCTGGTTGATTTTACCACAGAGGGCAGGGCGTGGTTTTCTGATGATTATGAGTTTGATCCAAAGGCCCTTAAAAAGAATGTTTACAAGCACGGAGAACTTAGGGAGTGGCTTCCTGCCCTAGCGGATATACTGGAAGGCACAGAGCCCTGGAATGCTGAAAATCTTGAGCAGGTGCTCAGGGATTACGCTGCCTCAGTGGACAGGAAGCCCGGCGTCATAATTAATGCCATGCGTGCGGTTATCACGGGACAGATAAAGGGGCCAAGCATGTTTGAGGTGCTTGAGGTGCTTGGAAAGGATGTCTGCATCAGGCGGCTCAGGGAGAAGACCCCGAAGATATTTGAGATGAAGGGATAAACCGGGTTTCAGTCCCGCAAGTGCTCATTATAAACGACCTGGATATCTATTCAGCGTGGTAAATTTACCAACCTTCATCGACATAACATCATTGTTAATGCACTGAACAGTTACTGACCTGGAAACAAAAAAAGCCTGGGTTTTGAAAAGACCCAGGCTTTTTCCCTTCTGTATCCTACAGATCAGCAGGAAGCTCAGCCAATGCTGCCCTTCTTGCCTTTTTTGTCCTTGTCACCGGTAACAGGTTTTCCTGCTATCTGGTTTCTTACCACCTTGATTCTGACTTTATCAGCGACTTCAAGCGTAACAACGTCGTCTGTAATGCCGGTGATCCTGCCGATAATGCCTCCACTTGTCACCACTTCAGTGCCCTTCTGCAGGTTGTTAATAAACTCCTGGTGCTGTTTCTGTTTTTTCTGCTGGGGACGAATCAGCAGGAAATAGAAGATACCAAAGATCAGAATAAGTGGCAGAAAGGCCGTAAGCGGGTCTCCGCCGCCCTGCGCTCCTCCTGGGGGTGGACCCATTGCCCATGCTTCTGATATGAGAAAGTTCAGTGAGATCATTGTCGTGTTTCCTCCTTGAATATGTTGAGTAATTGTTCAGTATATTGAGATAATTATGGTTCGTAAATGGTCTTCTTTTTCCGTTCCAGTGAATAATTTCTTGTTTTTCTAGGGCTTGCTTCGCCAAAATCGCGAAACTCGCTCGTGCCTCGCTCAGACAGCCGCGATTTTTATGGCTACGCTTCGCCAAGAAAAACTACGAAATTATTCAGAGTCACTACAAAACAAGACCATTTACTACGCTGAACAGATACTATGTTGAACTGTTTATTTTTGTGCCTGCGCACTCATAAAATCCCTGTAAAATTCGGCAAATTTAGCTTCTGCAAGGGCCTTTCTTATCTGTTTCATCAGGTTGAGATAGAAGTGCAGATTATGGATAGTATTAAGGCGGTATGCAAGAAGCTCCCGGGCAATAAAAAGGTGCCTGAGATAAGCCCTTGAAAAGTTCCTGCAGGTATAGCACTGGCATTTTTCATCCACAGGGGCAGGATCTTCTGCATGACAGGCATTCTTTATAACAATGTGTCCGGTAGAAGTAAAGAGCATGCCATTTCTGGCATTCCGGGTCGGCATGACACAGTCAAACATATCCACTCCCCGTGCCACCCCATTGACTATATCCTCCGGTGTTCCTACCCCCATGACATAGACAGGGTATTTTGCAGGGATAAGGGGTCTTGAGACCTCTATCATCTTAAACAGCATCTCCTTTGGCTCTCCCACGCTGAGTCCGCCAAGTGCAATGCCGTCAAAGCCCATGCTGCACAGTTCCTCTGTGTGCCTGGCCCTCAAATTTCTGTCCATGCCTCCCTGAACAATGGGGAACAGCAGGAGTTCAGGCCGGGTGCGGGCATCAAGGCAGCGTTTAGCCCACCTTGTTGTAAGGGCAGTTGATTCCCTGACCTCCTTTTCGGATGCCGGATATGGAATGCATGTGTCAAGGCACATCATTATGTCTGAGCCCAGGCTCTCCTGGATTTCAATGGCAAGCTCAGGGGTCAGCTCGTGAAGAGAGCCGTCAATGTGTGAGCGGAAAACAGCTCCTTTCTCCTGGATCTTTCTGAACTGTGCCAAGCTGAATACCTGAAAGCCTCCGCTGTCAGTGAGAATCGGGCCGCTCCATGCCATGAACCGGTGGAGGCCGCCAAGCCGCTCTATGAGTTTATGACCGGGCCTGAGGTAGAGGTGATAGGTGTTTCCCAGTATTATCTGTGCCCCCATGTCCACCAGCTCTTCCGGGCACACGGACTTTACAGTGGCCTGGGTGCCGACAGGCATGAATGCCGGGGTGTCAAAAGCGCCGTGGTGGGTATGGACCCTGCCAAGGCGGGCCGAGGTGGACGGGCAGGATGTGATGTGTTCGAAAACAGGCATAAACTTTTAGTATTTATTTAGTGTAGTGAATGGTCTTGTTTTGGAGTGACTTTGGAGAATTTCGTAGTTTTCCTTAGTGAAGCGCAGCCATAAAATCGCGTCTGTTTGAGCGAGGGACCAGCGAGTTTTGCGATTTTGGCGAAGCAAGCCTTAGAAAAACAAGAAATTATCCATTGGAACGGAAAAACAAGACCATTTGCGAACCATAATTACCGTCAATACGCTTAACATTTACAATTTTTGTTGGTGCAGTTGGGCCAGGCCTTCCAGCAGCCGCTGGTGCAATCCTTCAAATGCCCCGTTTGAAAAGATGGCAATTACATCACCTTTCTCTGCTATTTCTAGAAGCGTTTCCAGTATGGCCGTTGCATCCGGCAGGCACCGGGCATCTATACCACGGGCGGAGATGTCCTGTGCCAGCTTTTCGGAGGAGAAACGGTCTCCTTCAGGCGCCTTTTCAGGGTCCGGCACAGAGCGGACAATTACCATGTCCGCCCTGTCAAAGGCCCTGGAATACCGTTCCTGGAATACTGACCTGCGGCTGGTGTTGGTGCGGGGTTCAAATACCACTATAAGCCGCCTGTTGTCATATTTGGCCTTGAGCGCCTCAATGGTTACCTTTACCGCGCTCGGGTGATGGGCAAAGTCATCTATTACGGTAATTCCTCCGGGTTCGCCACGGACCTCCTGCCGCCGTTTAACCCCCCTGCACATGGAAAGCCCCCTGGCAAGGTCTTCTGGCTCAAGCCCCAGCTCTGTTCCAAGGGCAAGCACTGCCAGTGCGTTCAGTGCATTATGCATTCCCGGGAAGGGTATATCCACCTGGCATACAAGGGTTCCGTGTCTCCTGGCCTGAAACGTGGTCCCTGCATGGTGAACCTTTACGTCCTTCAGCTGCCAGTCATCTGACGGGCTGTCTCCATACCAGACAACACGGCTGCTTGCACTGTTACAAACTTCGCGCACCGCAGGCCACTGGGAGCAGGCCACGAGCACGCCTTCCGGATGAATAATACTGGTAAATCCCCTAAACGCCCTTTTTACTGCCTCAATGTCCTGAAAGATATCGGCATGGTCAAACTCAATGCTTGTAAGTATTGCCCCAAAGGGGCGGTAATGCATAAACTTTGGCCCCTTGTCAAAAAAAGCCGTGTCATACTCATCGCCTTCAAGCACAAACCAGGGCCGAGAGCCCTTGTTGAAACCGGCATCGTAACCCTGGAGCATGCCCCCTATCATAAAGCCTGGATCAAGCGAGCAGCCTGCATCAAGAGCCGAGACCAGCATGGTGGATGTGGTGGTCTTTCCGTGTGTTCCGGCAACCACCAGGGGATTCCTGTCCTTTAGGAAAAAAAGCTCAATTGCCTGGGGGAAGGAGATATATGGCACGCCGCTTGAGACCGCTGCCTGGGCCTCAGGGTTGTCCGCCCGGATCACATTCCCGATGATGATGAGGGCGGGCAGTGAGCCTTCAGGATTTTTAAGGTTTTCCGGGGTATAGCCAATCGTTACATCTATGCCGAGCCGTTCAAGGACAAGGCTCATGGGCGGATAGGCCGCACTGTCAGAGCCCCTTACGTTATAACCAAGCTCTGTAAGGAGCCCTGCAAGTGCTGCCATGCCAGTGCCGCATATTCCCATTAGATATATCTGGCTGCCAACAGGAGGCAGTTCTTTTATTTGCAGTTGTGTGTTATGGTTCATGTTTGGTTTTTTCCTAGATTGAGCGTTTCAAAATCTGGAAAATTGTTTTTTAAATGAAATTAATTTGTAACTTTTCAGCGTATTGATGGTAATTGAGGTTAGTGAATGGCCTTGTTTTTCCGTTCCGGTGAACAATTTCTTGTTTTTCTAAGGCTTGCTCCACCAAAATCGCGAAACTCGCTGGTCCCTCGCTCAGACAGACGCGATTTTTATGGCTGCGCTTCGCCAAGAAAAACTACGAAATTCTTCATAGTCACTCCAAAACAAGACCATTCACTACGCTGAATAGATACATTAATTTGTTTGTTCCGGAATTTTTCCTTCTGCCTGTAGCGTATGTTTAACCTGAAATATTGCCTGCGTCATCCTTTGTTTAGGGGCTGCGTGAGATTGGAAATACTACATTGAAAAAGAAAAAAAAGAAAATTCGCAAAAAGAAGACCAGGCCGTCCTTTAACAGGCCTGTAAGGAGTGCCAGAGAGGCCTTGAAGCCTGAGCTCCTGGCCCCTGCAGGAACCAGGGAGGCCTTTGAAGCTGCCCTTGATGCAGGTGCAGATGCAGTCTATGTGGGTACTGGGTCCCTGAACGCCAGGGCTTTTTCAAAAAATTTTACCCTGGAAGAGGTGGCAGATATGACTGCCGCTGCCCATGAACGTGGCAGAAAGCTTTTTGTAGCCCTTAACTCGCTTATGAAGGAGGACGAGCTTGCAGCCACTGTTGAGGCCCTTGCAGCCCTGGAACATGCAGGGGTTGATGCCGTTATCATACAGGACCTTGGCATCTGGCGCGTTGCATCAAGGTTTTTTCCTGATCTGCGGCTTCACGCAAGTACCCTGATGACCATTCACAACAGTGCCGGGGTGAAGCAGGCCCAGGATATGGGGTTCAGCCGGGTTGTGCTTGCAAGGGAGATGACGCTTAAGGAGATAAGGGCAGTGGCAGCCCGGACTGCCGTGGAGCTTGAGGTGTTTATTCACGGCGCCATGTGCTTTACATACTCCGGGCTCTGCATGTTCAGCAGTATTTATGGTGGAAAATCGAGCACTCGTGGCAGGTGCGTGCAGCCCTGCCGCAGGCGCTACCAGTGGGCAGGAAGAAAGGGCACGTTCTTTTCAATGGATGATCTCGATGGCCTTGATTTTGTGGAAGAATTGGGACGTGCTGGTATTAACTCACTCAAGATCGAGGGAAGGCTTAAACCCCCCCATTACGTGGAATCAGTGGTAAGGGCGTACCGTGCGGTTCTTGATCTTCCTGCTGATGCAGACGAAAACGCTAGGCGCTCTGTCATGGAGGAGGCCAGGGAGCTCCTTGCACAGTCCCTGGGAAGGCCTGGTTCCTCCGGATATTTCCTGTCTTCAAGGCCCTCAGGCGCCGTGTCTCCTACACGGGCTGCAAATACCGGTCAGTATATTGGAAAGGTGGCGTCTTCAGTCAGTGACAGCAGTGTGCAGGTAAGGGGAAAGGTGGTGCCTGAGCAGGGAGACAGGCTGAGGCTTGTGGATACTGCCCGGGATACGCAGCGTTCATTTACATGCAGGGGGGCAAGGCCCCTGCATGATGCTGGCCTTTACGAGCTTGTGCTTCCTGACGGCTGGGATGCCAAACCTGGCATGCTGCTCTTCAGGACTGACATGGCACAGGCCAGGAAGAAGGTGCATAAAGGGGAGGCAAAGTCTATCAAGTCCGGTTTCCTTAAAGGGACAAGGGAGCGTGCTAGGACGGTTCTGACATCAATAGAGAGCCAGTATCCGGCACGGCGTAAAAAGGAGGCGGCCTCATCTCCTTCCTCAAAGGGCCAGGCAAGGCGAAGGGAGCATGAAGTGCCGCTCTGGGTCAGGGCAAGGAGCATAAAACAGCTTGAGATTGCCTCTGAGATCAAGTGTCAGGGGGTCATTATCTCATTAAGTGACAGTGCCCTTCGCATGCTTGACTCCAGACGGGGAGAGCTATTTCAGAACCGGGAGGTTGTATGGTCTCTTCCACCCATAATCCAGGAAGATATGCTTGGAAGGTACAGGAGGCTTGCCACCTCGGTGATGCATCTTGGGTACAGGAACTTTGAAGTCTCAAACCTTGGGCATATAAGCCTGCTTAAAGAGATAAAGATAAAAGGCGGCAGGAAGAGGAAAGACCGGGTTTCAGGACAGGTTGGCCAGCCCAGGCGGGCAATAAAGCTGTATGGTCACTTTACCCTTAACCTGCTTAACAGTGAGGCAGTAAGGGCAGCAAGGGATATTGGCGTTTCCGTGCCCCAGCTTGCAGTTGAAACTGATTCCATGAATGCAGAAAGGGTGCTTGAACACGCCCCGCGCCCACTGTTTTTCACAGTATTTTCATGGATTCCCCTGTTTACATCACGTCTGGATCACTCCTCGTATGCACATGGCAGGCCTGTTTCAAGCATGAGGGATGAGCAATTTTACTGGCAGAAGGGTAACGGGGCAAATGTTCTGCTTCCCCACAGGCCCTATTCCCTGCTGAAACAGAGACACGAGCTTGAGGCAATGGGATTCAGCGCCCTTGTAATAGACCTGTCAAACTGGCCTTCAGCACGGGAGATAAAGAGACGCAGGAAGGGAAAGGTTGATCTCATGTCAATCCTGAACCGGGGCAGGGAGTTTAATTTTGATGCCCGGTTATGGTGATTAGGGCTGTTTTTCAGGCAGAATGATGGTGAATACTGTGCCCTTTGGCCGATTCATCTTTACGGTAATGGTTCCGTTATGGTCCGAAACGATTGAATTTACAATTGCAAGCCCGAGGCCGGTGCCCCCGCTTCTCCTTGAAAAATAGGGGTCAAACAGCCGGTCCATGTCCCGGTGTGAAATGCCCCTTCCCGTGTCAGCGATGGTGATAACCGCCTCTTTGCGGCCTCCAGGCATGCCCCTCTGCTCAAGGGTGACTGTCAGACTGTCTCCCCTGTCCATGGCTGCCACTGCATTATCAAAGAGATTTACCAGTACCCGACTGTACTGGTCAGGGTCAACCTCGATTTCAAGGGTGGAAAGGCTGCTTTTTACCCAAAAGTTCAGGTCCGGGTTGCTCTGCTCGTAAACAGTCACCAGGTCTTCGGTGATTTTCCTGATGTCAGTTGGCACAAATCTGGGTGCAGGCATGCGGGAAAATCTTGAAAATTCATTTACCAGGCGCCTGATCTCTTCCACCTGGTTTATGATGGTGTCAGTGCACTTTTCAAATACCCCGCGTTGATCCTCTTTAAGCTCCCGGGCATATTTCTTTTTCAGTCGCTGTGCAGACAGCTGGATGGGTGTGAGGGGATTTTTGACCTCATGGGCTATGCGCCGGGCAACCTCTCTCCAGGCAGCAAGCCTTTGGATCTTTTCAAGTTCAGTCAGGTCATCAAAGACAATGATTACCCCAAGTGCATTTCCTTCACTGTCCCGAAGCGTAGTGAAGTTCACCACCAGGGAGAGTTCACGCTGGCCGGCCTTCATGCGGATGTGCCGTTGAATAGTGCCCCTGCCTGATTTTGCAAGCAATTTGCGGATCTCTTCAAATTCAGCAGCCTGTTCATGGTTCAGCAGTTTTTTATAGCTCTTTCCGATTATTTCATCTGCATGAATAACCAGGATTTTTTCAGCAGCCTTGTTAACCGTGGTGACCGTGCCCCTGCTGTCAAGGGCAATAACCCCGGCATTTACATTTTGAAGCAGTATCTCCATGTAACGCCTGCGGTTATCAAGCTCACGGTAACTCTCCATTAGGTTCCGGGATGCCTCCTCAGCCCTGTTCCTTGCCTCCTTGAGATCAGACATCATTGTATTAAATGCCCTGACCAGCGTGCTCAGTTCATCCCGGCCCCTGACCTCAAGCCTGAAATCAAGATCTCCGTGGGCAACACGCCTTACACCATCAGCAAGCATCTGTACCGGTTCTGTGATGCCCTTGGCCAACCGAAATCCAAACCAGATTGCAACAAATATGATCA
>WGBG01000182.1 GCA_015494395.1 Deltaproteobacteria bacterium | reverse complement strand
CGTATTGATGGTAATTGAGGTTAGTGAATGGCCTTGTTTTTCCGTTCCGGTGAACAATTTCTTGTTTTTCTAAGGCTTGCTCCGCCAAAATCGCGAAACTCGCTCGTCCCTCGCTCAGACAGACGCGATTTTTATGGCTGCGCTTCGCCAAAAAAACTACGAAATTCTTCATAGTCACTCCAAAACAAGACCATTCACTACGCTGAATAGATACAAAAAATTTTAATGGAGCACACAATGTCAGTATTCAGCTACAGTGCAGCAGAACTTTTTGACTGGCTTTCCAGGGGTGATGATATTCTCGTTCTAGATGTGAGAAATCCTGAGGATTTTGAACGGTTCCATGTGGAGGCCCCTAAATCCTTTAATATGATCAACATTTCCTACTACGATTTCATGGAGGCAGAAGATGATTCAGTGGCAAAGGTACCCAAGGGCCATGCTATAAGGATTGTCTGTGCCAAGGAGGGCTCCGCAAAGTATGTAGCAGAAATATTGGCAAAGCATGGTTTCATGGACGTAGGCTACCTCAAGGGAGGCATAAAGACCTGGGGCAATCTGCTGGTGCCGAAACTGGTTAATCGCGGTATGGATTTTTCGATATATCAGTTTATTCGTCCCGGAAAGGCTTCCTGCAGTTACGGCATTATATACAGGGACGAGATGATGGTGTTTGATCCCTCAAGGGCAGTGGATTTTTATATCGACTTTGCCGACAAGCTGGGATGCGTCATAAGGAAGACATTCGAAACCCATCTGCAGGCCGACTATATTTCTGGCAGCAGGCAGATTGCCCGGAAAACAGGGGCTGAATTCCTGGCCAATGAACGTGATTTTGGCACTTCAAAACAGGAGTTTACACCTCTGGCAGATGGAGAGATTCACAGGTTTCACGGGGGAGGTCCTGAAATCAGGGTCCTGTTCACGCCTGGACATACCCCGGGGTCAACTTCGTTCATAGTGAATGATAAGTTCATGATAAGCGGAGATACAGTGTTCATTACTTCCATAGGGCGGCCTGATCTGGGTGGTAAGGCAGATGAGTGGTCCGGGATGCTTTTTGATTCCATAAATATGATCAGGGAACTTGATCCTGATCTCGTGGTTCTGCCTGCCCATTACATGAGCTGGGAAGAGGCGGGAGATGACCTGATTTTTGCAAAGCCACTCGGAGAGATAATTGAGATCAACAGAGATATCTACGGTATTCCAACCCTGGAGGAATTCAGGGCATTCATAAAGGCAAACATGCGTCCGCAGCCCCCGGAGTACGCCCTGATACGTCTGGCAAATGCCAATCTTGAACAGTTTGATCCTGAGAAACAGGAGGAACTGGACCTGGGGAAAAATGAGTGTGCGGCATCCGCCTATGCAGCCAGGGCAGAACAAAATTCGTAAAATACCCTGTTTGTGCAACTTAAGATCAATGGAGAATGGCTATGACACACGAAAAAACCGTACTACAACTTTCAGGTCTTGGGTGCGCTGCATGCGCTTCAAAGGTAGAAAACGCGCTGAACAGTCTGCCCGGTGTAATTTCGGCATCTGTAAATCTTGAAGAATCTGTTGTCAGTGTTGAGTATGACCCAGCTTCGGTTGATTTGGACAGAATGATTGCGGCGGTAAAGGGGGCTGGTTACGGAGCTGCACCTTCTGTCTGATTTTCTACAAACTTGAATGGATGAAACAGAAAAAGAGCTTTACCAGAACACTCCGTTTATGGATAGCACTCCTTATCGTGGGTGTTGCCATAAGCACTACCCTTGTCGATATCCTTATTTCCTACAGAGACTTTCAAATAAACTCCGAACACACCCGCCAGAATTATATTTCGTCCCAGAAACAGATGATAAAGCAGCAGGTGCTTCAGGTAGTGAACCTGATCAACTATAAGAGATCGATCAGCGAGGCAAGGGTAAGGAAGTATATTAAGGCCAGAGTAAACGAGGCATATACCATTGCGTTCAATATTTTTGAGCAGAACAGGGATAATAAAACCGGGACAGAAATTGAAAAGATGATTTTAGACGCCCTGAGGCCGATACGTTTTGCCAATGGGAGCGGATACTACTTCATTACCCGTCTGGATGGCATTGAAGTACTCTTTGCCGAAAGGCCGGAAATGGAATGCCTGGACATGCTTGGTATCAGGGATACACGGGGGAAATATGTTGTCAAAGACATGATAGAGCTTGTAAGGCGATCAGGTGAAGGATTCTATGAATACCACTGGACAAAGCCCCGCATTGAAGGAAATGATTTCAAGAAGATTTCATTTGTAAAGCTCTTTGAACCATTTGGCTGGATAATCGGTACTGGGCTTTATGTTGACGACATAAGAAAGGAGATTGAACAGGAACTGCTGGGGACAATCAGCAGGATACGATTCGGCAGGGAAGGATATATTTTTGTCAACAGGTTGAACGGAGATGCACTGGTTTCAAATGGTAAGATTTTATCTGGAAAAAAGAAACTATGGGAGGAGTTTAATTTTAATCCGGAACAAATGAAACAAATCTTTGACAAGGAGTATGCTGCCGCCAGTAAACCTTCCGGGGATTTTATCTATTACTCTTTTATTAAGCTTACAACACCGGACAGGATATCTCCAAAGGTCTCTTTTATTTATGGACTTCCTGATATGGGATGGCTGGTTGGAGCAGGTGTATATCTTGATGATGTAGAAAAGGAGATTGCCCGGCTGCAATCCGTATTAAACCAGAACATCAAAGAGAGAATTGTCGTCTTTTCTCTTGTTGCCCTGTTGATACTCTGCGTTTGTCTGCTGTGCTTTAATAGCATGGGTAAAAAACTTGTAAATGACATAAAAATATTTATCTCGTTTTTCAGGAAGGCAGCCTTTTCAAATCAAACAATCAGCCGGGAGCATGTTCATTACAGGGAGTTGGACAGGATTGCGGAAACTGTTAACAGGATGATTGCGGAAAAGGCAGAAGCCGAAGAACAGCTCAGGATGTTTAAGACCTTTGCAGACAGCTCAACGGAGGGTATGGGATGGACAACAACAGATCATAAATTTGTATATGTTAACCCTGCCCTGGCTTCCATGCTGGGCGAAAAAGATCCCACTGCCCCAATCGGCAGGGATGTGGTCACTACGTATTACCCGGAGGCGGAACAGGAGAAGCTTCTAAATGTAATAAGACCTGCCCTGATTGAAAATGGGGAGTGGAGTGGAGAACTGATAGTTAGAAAAAGAAACGGGGAACTGGTACCGACTCGGAACAGTCTTTTTCTCATATATGATGATAATAACAATCCATTGTACTTTGCCAATATCGTAATTGACCTTACAGAGCAGAAGAGAGCTGAAGAGGAGAGAGAAAATCTGGAAAAACAGCTTCATGTGGCCCGGAAGATGAGATCCATAGGGCTTATGGCAGGCGGTGTTGCCCACGATCTCAACAATATTCTGGCGGGCATTGTTGGGTATCCCGAATTGATGCTGCATCGGCTTCCCGCTGACAGCGAGTTCAGAAAACCCCTTGAGGCCATAATGCAGTCAGGGCAAAAGGCGGCAAGGGTTGTTGCTGATCTTCTCACCATTGCAAGGGGAGCGGCCTCTGTGCGGGAAAATCATGACATTAACCAGTTGGTCAAAAAATACTTTGACTCTCCTGAATACCGTAAACTGGCTATGTCATATCCGGAAATATCATGGCATTTTGCACTCGATGCAAAACAAGCCGTAATTTCCTGTTCGCCTGTCCATGTACATAAGTGCATCATGAATCTGGTTACCAATGCATGTGAGGCCATTTCCGGCAGGGGAACCATAACCGTAACAAGCAGTAATCAGCAGATTGATGGAAACATGGCTGCAGAATATACGCTTCCAGCCGGAGAGTATGTTGTTGTTTCCGTGCAGGATACCGGAGAGGGCATAAGTAAGGAGGATCTGGAGCATATTTTTGAACCCTTTTACACCAAAAAGGTCATGGGCAAGAGTGGCTCCGGTCTTGGACTTGCCGTGGTATGGAATACCATGGAGGATCACGGTGGCAAGGTTATTGTTGAAAGCAGCGACAAGGGAACCTGTTTCAGGCTTTTTTTTCCCGTCAGCACAGAGGCAGTGGCCGGGCAGTCAGAAGAAGATGGCAATATCCGAGAATTGCGTGGCAATGGTGAGCATGTTCTGGTTGTGGATGATGAAGAGCAGTTGAGGGATGTTGCAAAAGGAATGCTTGAAATGCTTGGCTACAAGGTTCATGCAGTGGATTCAGGCGAGGCGGCAGTGGAGTTTGTAAAGGAACATCCGGTTGACCTGATTCTGCTTGACATGCTCATGGAGCCTGGAATGAACGGCCTTGAAACCTACGAGAAAATTCTGAAGCTCTACCCCGGCCACAAGGCTGTAATAGCAAGCGGATTTTCTGAAAGTGATGATGTCAGGGAAACCATGCGGCTTGGCGCAGGAGCCTTTATCAGAAAACCGTTTACCATAGGACAGCTTGGCCGGGTAGTGAAGAAGGTCCTGCGAGATGAACAATGATGGAAGCAGGGTAACTGTTCAGCTTATTTATCTTAATAAGGTTGTTAAATGGTCTTGTTTTTCCGTTCCGGTGAATAATTTCTTGTTTTTCTAAGGCTCGCTACGCCAAAATCGCGAAACTCGCTCGTCCCTCGCTCAGACAGACGGATTTTACTGCTACGCTTCACCAAGAAAAACTACGAAATTCTTCAAAGTCACTCCAAAACAAGACCATTTACCATACTGAACAGATACAATGTAGATATCATTTCCCTTTGGGAATCGGGGGCGGCATCATGGTGAAGATGGCTGAAAGTTCCGGCAGACTGCCAGCCGTGGCCCAGTCTGCCATGCCCTGTTTCCACACAAGGCTTTCCTGTGTTATCTGCCCCTGCTGAATGAGTTCCTGAAGTTGCGCCTCTGTAAAAGGCCCTGCCTGCTGGTCGTTTATTGCAGCATACCACTGGGGCTGCTGCCCCCTGTTCAATGGTGGTGGCCCTCCTGAAGCAGCCTGCCCCTGCTGTGCTGCCCCCTGCATTGTGCCGCCCATGAGATTTCCCATACCCATTCCTGCTATCATGCCCATTGCGCTTCCACCACTGCCGGGATTTTCCGCCATTTTTTCAATGGCCTCTGCTGTCTGAAACTGGGTATAGGCATTCAGGTTGCCGATAACCCCCATCTGTGTACGTTTGTCCAGTGCCTTTTCCACTTCGTCCGGCAGTGATATGTTTTCAACCAGGAACTTAGTGAGGTTTAGGCCGTATTCTTCTATTTCAGGCTGCAGCTTCTTCTGGAGGAAGTCACCCAGTTCATTGTAATTGGCTGCAAGGTCAAGGACCGGTATCCCTGATTCTGCCACTGCGTCAGCGAACCGGCTCACCAGGATATTTCTTATCTGTCCTGTTATCTCTTCCGTCTCAAAATGGGTATCAGTACCGGATATCTGGCGAATGAATTTTCCAGGATCCCCTACCTGGATACAGTAGGTGCCAAATGCCCGTAGTCTTACAGGCCCAAATTCCGCATCCCTCATCATTATGGGATTTTTTGTTCCCCATTTAAGGTCAGTAAACTGTTTTGTAGATACAAAGAAGATGTCACACTTGAATGGTGAGTTGAAAGCGTATTTCCAGCTCTTCAGCGTGGTGAGCACCGGCATGTTATTTGTGGTAAGCTCATGACGTCCCGGCAGGTAAATATCCCCAAGTTCTCCCTCATGCATAAAGACCGCCACCTGGCTTTCTCGTACAGTAAGCTGTGCACCGTTCTTGATCTCGTTACCGTATCTCGGGAATTTCCAGACAAGGGAGTTTCCTGAATCATCAACCCACTCGATTACGTCAATAAATTCGCCTTTTATCTTGTCCCAAAAAGCCATGACAAATTCTCCTGCTGATTGAAAACCTGAGGGTTATCACATACATATCATGCATAAAAAGGGATGCGATGTTATGTATTAAACCTGTTCCACCCTTTTTGATAATAATCGTACAGTACTGGCTGATCCAAACGGTTTATACGAGGCTTATCGGTCGGTCGGGTGTCTTTCCCAAATTGGAAAACCGCCCTGAGCACCCTGTCGTCAAGAAAGCGGGTCGGCACGGTCACATGCAGTGTTTCCGGGTCTATTTTTTTCCTGGAAGCCATGATAAATCCCCAGTCGCCAAAGGAGGGGACGTTTACATGGTAGGGCACTGGCATGAAACCTCCCAGATGGGTGGGAGCAGAAAGAGCGTTTTTTATAGTCTCATAAATGCACCAGTACGCCTCCGGGGCGTAGAACGGCGAGGTTGCCTGGGTTACCAGCACGCCTCCGGGCCTCAAACGTCTGTCACAAAGTGCATAAAAAGAGGTTGAATAGAGTTTTGAAAGGGCAGGAGAGTTGGGGTCTGGTAGGTCAATTATGATTACGTCATAGGATGACCTGGTCTGTTCCAGAAATTTCATGGCGTCCTGGTTGAGCACCCATACCCGGTGATCATTAAGAGCCCCCCTGTTGATGGCAACAAGCTCCCTGCGGGTCTGTCCCAGGCGGGTCATCTCAGGATCAAGGTCAACAAGCGTTACGCCTCGAACATCCCTGTATTTAAGTATCTCCCGCACAGCCAGGCCGTCTCCGCCGCCAAGCACCAGAACGTCTGCCGGGCGCGCGCAGGCCTCCATAGCCGGAATCACAAGGCATTCATGATACCTTGCCTCGTCAACTGAACTGAACTGTATGTTTCCATTAAGGTAGAGTCTTATGTCATCCCTCCACCTTGTTATTACAATGCGCTGGTATGGTGTGCTCCGGGCATAAACGATGCTATCCTGATAGAGCAGGTCCTCAAGAAAACTGGTAATGGAGGATGAAAACAGAAACAGGAGGATAAGGGCTGCCGAGGCTGAAACGAGTTTCAGGCGCAGGCTACGGGAGGCGGGTTTTATTAAAGCAAGCCCTGCCCATGCAACCGACAGGTTAAGGATACCAAAAACTACGGACGCGCGGCTGATACCAAGCAAGGGAAGGGCTACCAGTGGAAACAGCAGGGATCCTGCCAGGGCGCCCAGGTAGTCCAGTGCAAGAACGTCACTTAACGCGGCTGAAAAATCAGACCCTTCTTTCAGTATGCGGATAAGCAGAGGAATCTCCATGCCTGTCATCATGCCTATTATGGCACAGAGGCTGAAAAAGATAATTGGGAACAGGGGTTGAGCCCAGGCACTGATGGCAAAGATAAGCATTGAGCTTGCACCGCCTGTAAGCCCCACCCATATTTCAAGCTCCACAAAGGTTTGAAGAAGATTTTTCCTGATGAATCTTGCAGCGTATGCCCCGGCACCCATTGCGCACAGGAATACACCTATCACAAGTGAGAACTGGGTAACCGCATCTCCCAAAAGGTAGCTTGAAACCGCGCCGGCAGACAGTTCATATACCAGGCCACAGGCTGCAACAAGCATCACAGACCCAAGGAGGATTATACGTGCCGTCCGCCTGTGGTGGAGTGCAGTTGTCCCTGATTCGTTCATGGAGATATAACTGCTTCTTTAAGAGATATGGTCAGGATATGGCTGCAGCTATAATTATTGCAAGTCCTATAATTACCGAACCGAACATTATGGCCAGGGCAATGTTCTGGTCATCTTCGATCTCCTTGCAGATGGAAAACGGGGTGATCTTTTCAAAAATAACGTATGCAAGTCCGAATACCACAAGGCCAAGGATTACGTAAATTATGGACTCTATCAGTTGAACAACCTGTGCATCAGTAAACATATCAAACCTCTCTCCTTACTGTTTTGGGCAAATTCAGTGTAACTATTCAGCGTATTTTCTAATGAAGGTAGGTAAACAGATACGTTCTTAACCCTATTTATGACTCCTCATTCCGCCCCCGTAGTGAGTGCGCCCCGGCATAAAAAAACCGCGGGTCCGGCCAAGACTTTCCTTCTTCAGGCTTACCCCCTGTGGATTCCGGACAGAAGGTATTCCGTACTTGCTCACCGTAGCTCCTGTTGCCAGGAGTGTGGAGCCGGTTGCAAGGGCTATGAGTATGAATCTGAGAAACCTCATCAGTCGTCGTCTGCCTTCCAGTTCATGTACAGCTTGAATGTCAAGAGCAGCATAAGGCCGCACAGAATCATGGCTGAAACAGCCCATATCCTGGGTTGAGCACCGTCTGTCACAGTAATCAGCAGGCCGTGCATTGCCCTTTCTGAATCAGGGGTATTGCCTTTTGCGCTTACTGCCCGGAGGAAAACGCGGTATGTGCCAGGATCAGGGACCCGCACCATGATTGCTTCATGCCTGCTCCCCTCGGTCCAGACCTCGCCACCCTCCACGCCCTCGTAGTATTCAATGTTTGCATATTCCTTGTGTACAAGGAGTTTCCTGTCATCCCCCTCATCCTTTACAAGCATTGCCTCAACCGACATCCAGGCGTTATCAATCTTGGCGTCGAATCTGATTCTCACAGCACTGTTATTGCCCTTTAGCCGGAATGGGTCAGAAAAAAAGCCCTGGGTAAGCTCTTTGGGGCCGACATACTGTTTGAGCACATTCGTACCTGCGGTCCATGTCCAGATGGCAAACAACGCGTTAAAGACAAAGCATACCCCCACAATAATCATGGTCCGGGTGTACCAGCCCCGCTGAACAGCGGCATCAACAGAGGCACCTTTAATCAGGGGGCGGGGCTGATCTTCAATATCCTTCCTGCCGGTTGCCGCCCTGACAGTCCGGGTATCAAGCCGTTTGCCAGTGCCATATTCGATTTCACCCTTTATCCGTTCAATTTCATAAATATGTCCGCTTCCATCTTCAGCGGCAAACTCGGCATATTCCACCTTGTCACCACGGATTGCAACCCAGGGAAGCGCTCCGTCCACATAGTAAAGTTCATAAACCCCGGAACCTTCACAAACCCATTTACGCCTGTCCCACGTATCAAGGGTCTCTCCCCGTTTTTTGCCAAGCCCGCTTCCAAGCGGCATCACATGGCAGGGACGGGTCATGGAGTACGTCCCCTGGTACTCTCCTATCCACATTGAGCCCATGCGGGGACTGTAAAAGAGATATAAAAGGGTCATGTCCGTGAGGTCTCCATCCTCCACGAATGCCATACGCCCGATACATTCAAACCGGGCGCCCTTCTGTCTCCATGACTCACCTATCTCAAAGGTGAAATCGGGTTTACCTGGAGGATTCTTTCCAAGGACACGCTGCTCAGCCTCTGAAATATCAAGCTGGCTTCCACAGTACTCGCATACAACAAACTCGGAATGCTCGTCCTTCACAGAAAGGGCAGCACCACACCCCTTGCATTTTATCTGTTTTGGTTTGTAAGCCGGCCTTTTGCGCGCCATGGAGTTGGTTGTTCCTGATTTTTCAGTCATGGCGTTACCAGTCAAGCCCTTCGTCATCCAGTCTCAGGTCTGTGTAGTCAAGCCACTTGCCAAGGAAGACTGATGGCGGTTCCTGGTCGTATTCTATTCCAAGAGTGTATTTGCCGTCAGGAGAGGAGGCATCGGCAAAGAGATATTTTTCACCTGTTTCCACCCGAATGGGAAGATCGCCCTCCATACCAAGGCACTCTGCCTGTCCAACCTCCTGGACAACGAACTCCCTGTTGAATGCCCGGAATATTGCTCCGGGAGACAGCGAGTCAGGCGAGGGGCAGTTTTCAAGTTCCTTTTTGGTCTGGAGTGCAAGTTCGTGATTGTCTTCTGTAAGCCATCCAAGGCTGCCGTTCTGGAATTCGAGGAACCATTCATCCCAGAACCCCTTGCCGAAACTGTACCGCACCCTGCCGGTTACAGTAAAACTGTGTCCCTTTAGCCTGCCTGCGGCTCCGCGGTACAGTCTTGTAAAACCTTCAGGCAGCAGTGACTGCCTGCCAGCGCTCATTACCTTGTCCCTGTCCCAGTAAATTGCAGTGCCGCAGTATTCACACACCACAGTAACAATGCCAGGATTTGTAATAATCTTTTCTGCCCCGCAGGAGGGACATCTGATTTTTTTTGGTTCCAAGGCTCAGTCAGCTCCGCTGTCCTGCCTGACTTATGCTGTCAGACAGAAGTGCCGGGTCAACCCGGTCTGTGGTTCTGTCTCGCTCTTTGACTTATTATGAAAATAGTGTACATGACAAAGTGTAGAGGTCAAATTGAATTGTAACTGTTCAGCGTATTTATTTAATGAAGGTTAGTAAATGGTCTTGTTTTTCCGTTCCAGTGAACAATTTCTTGTTTTTCTAAAGCTTGCTCCGCCAAAATCGCGAAACTCGCTCGTGCCTCGCTCAGACAGACGCGATTTTTGTGGCTGCGCTTCGCCAAGAAAAACTACGAAATTATTCAAAGTCACTCCAAAACAAGACCATTTACCACGCAGAATAGATACATTGAATTTTCATATGAAGACTTATCGTAACTATTCACCCGAACAGAAAAGCAGTACCATTCACGGACCATAATCAGGAAAGATTCAGCATGAGAGGCGGTTCCATAATGAGACTCTGCGGGTTTATCCGCAAGGAGTGGCTGCAGGTGCTGCGGGACCCGTCAAGCCTTGCCATTGCCTTTGCCCTTCCTGTGATACTCCTCTTTATCTTCGGCTATGGCATCTCCCTTGATGCCAAACATGTGAAGATTGCAATAGTGACCGAATCCCCCGGGCCTGTTGCCAGTTCCTTCACAGGAGGGCTCTACAACTCCGAATACTTTGAACCAGTGGTCATGGGCTCAATACAGGAGGCGGTGGAAGCCCTTAACAGGTGGGAGGTAAAGGGCATAGTGTGGTTAAAGAGCAACTTTGCCAGGGATTACATGAAACAGGAATCCCCGCCAATCAGTGTAATGGTTAATGGTATTGACGCAAACACCGCCCGGCTGGTGGAAGGTTATATCTCCGGGGTCTGGGCGCAGTGGCTTGAGCTTCAGGCAATCAAGGCAGGGCAGACCTTGAGTCTTCCGGTAAATCTTGACTTCAGAATATGGTATAATCCTGCGGTCAGAAGCCGCAACTTCCTTGTTCCAGGGCTGTTTGCCATAGTCATGACACTGATAGGCGCGCTGCTTACCGCATTGATAATTGCAAGGGAGTGGGAACGGGGCACAATGGAGGCCCTGCTTGTAACGCCCATCACTGTTACAGAGATGCTTGTGGGAAAGCTTGTCCCCTATTTTCTACTTGGCATGGGTGGATTTGCCGTTGCTATCTTCATGGCATTTTTCCTGTTTGACGTACCACTTCAGGGTTCATTTCTCCTGCTCCTTGCCTGCTCTGCACTATTTCTGGTCACTGCGCTTGGCATGGGGCTTGTCATTTCCACCATTTCAGGTGGTTCACAGTTTGTGGCTGCTCAGGCTGCCATTATTGTAACCTTCCTTCCTGCCTTTCTGCTATCAGGGTTTATTTTTGATATCACCAGCATGCCAGGCCCGATTCAGGCACTTACCCACCTGATGGCTGCGCGTTACTACGTTGCCATACTCCAGACCATCTTCCTTGCAGGAAATGTATGGTCTGTAATCATCCCCAATGCCGCAGCCCTTGCGTTAATGGCACTTATCTTTCTTCTGATTGTATGGCGCAAGACAGTAAAGACCCTGGACTGACCGGATGTTTCAACGTATTTATGCACTTATCCTGAAAGAATTCCTGGCAATGCTCCTTGACCCAAAGAGCCGGGCAACCATACTTATCCCGCCAATGGTGCAGCTTGTAATCTTTGGATATGCAGCTACATTTGATCTTAATCACATAAAGTACGCTGTTTTCAATGAAGATCAGGGCAGCCTTTCAAGACAGCTCCTTTCAAGGTTCCAGGGCTCTACTGCCTTTTCTCTCAAAACCTCCCTGACAAGCGACCGTGAGATCGCACCGCTGCTGGACAGCAGGGAGGTGCTTGTGGTGCTTCACACCGGTCCCCGATGTTCAGAAAACATACTCAATGGCAGTGGTTGCAATCTCCAGGTACTTATAGATGGCAGGAACTCCAACACCGCAATGCTGGCACTGAATTATATTCGGGATATTGTAAGCGGCTTCAGCATGGACCTGCAAAGAGAACATGGCGGCAACCTTCCCCCTGCACATCTTAACGTAAGGGCATGGTTTAACCCGAACCTGGAAAGCCAGTGGTTCATAGTGCCCGGTATTGTTGCCATGCTGGGGCTTGTGGTAACCTTGGTGGTGGTCTGTCTTTCTGTTGCAAAGGAACATGAGGCAGGCACATTTGATCAGCTCCTGGTGACGCCGCTTACGCCCCTTGATATCCTGCTTGGAAAGACCATACCAGGATTTATGGTTGGAATGTTTGAAGGCTCTGTTATTATACTGCTTGCAGTGGTATGGTTTCGTGTCCCCCTTAACGGGAGCCTTTTAATCCTTTATGCCGGCCTTGCCATCTACTGCCTCTCCGCGGTTGGCGTGGGGCTGATGATTTCATCCATGTCCACCACCCAGCAGCAGGCGCTCCTTGGGGGGTTCATCTTTCTTGTGCCTGCGGTAACACTTTCAGGGTTTGCAACCCCCATAGACAACATGCCACCATTCATGCAGTATATCACCCTGCTTGATCCCATGCGTTACTTCCTGATTATCGTAAGGCGTGTTTTTCTTGAAGGTGCCGGTTTTGAACTGCTGTGGCCCCAGTTCTGGCCCATGATGATTATTGCCGGGGTTACGCTTACTGTTTCGGCCTGGTTCTTCAGGCATAAGATGTACTAAAGAGACATCTGCATAAGAAGGATAGCACATCTGCTGCGTTGTCGAAGAAGGGCGGTTACGTTTATGGCAAATTCTTTCGTAACTGTTCAGCGCATTTATTGAATGAGGTTGGTAAATGGTCTTGTTTTTCCGTTCCGGAGAACAATTTCTTGTTTTTCTAAGGCTTGCTCCGCCAAAATCGCGAAACTCGCTCGTGCCTCGCTCAGACAGACGCGATTTTATGGCTGCG
>WGBG01000181.1 GCA_015494395.1 Deltaproteobacteria bacterium | reverse complement strand
TAAAAGGGGTTAATAGGGTCTGCTATGACATAAGCTCAAAGCCCCCGGCAACCATTGAATGGGAATAGACGTGCGTCATGCCAAGCACCTTTCAAGACACCTCGCAAGGAACCATGCCAGATAATATGCCAGAAACCATGTCTGAGACCATGCCCGAAACTATGGATGACAAATTTGTCCACCTGCACCTTCACACTGAATACAGCCTGCTTGACGGTGCCATACGGCTGAAAGACCTGTTTCCCAGGGCAAAGGAGTATGGTTACAGTGCGGTCGCCATGACAGACCACGGTGCCATGCACGGTGCGCTGAAATTTTATGAAGGGGCGCACAAGCATGGTATAAAACCCATCCTGGGCTGCGAGGTCTATGTTGCCCCGAAGGGCATGAAAGACAGGAGCGCCAGGTCATCAGGCGAGGCTGCATACCACCTGGTGTTGCTTGCACAAGACAACACCGGTTACAAAAACCTTATGAAAATTGTAACCCGTGCCCGGTTTGAAGGCTTTTTTTATAAACCAAGGGTGGATGTGGCGCTTCTTGAAGAACTGAACCAGGGCCTCTTTGCCCTGTCCGCATGCCTTCACGGTGAGATCCCAAGGGCCATGATGCACGGTGACCGCAAGGAGGCACAGAGGCTTGCAGAGACTTACGCCAGCATATTCAGAGAGCGCTTTTTTCTGGAACTCCAGGAAAACGGCATACCGGAGCAGAATGAAGTCAACAAGGCGCTGCAGGACCTTGGAAACAGGCTTGGCATTCCGCTTGTTGCCACCAATGACTGTCACTACCTGAACCCGGAAGATGCACACGCGCACGAGGTGCTGATGTGCATACAGACCGGCAGAACAATGAACGACGCAAAACGCATGCGCCTCAGCACTGACCAGCTCTATTTCACGTCACCACAGGAGATGGCTGAGCGGTTTTCATGGTGCCCCGAAGCCCTGGCAAACACGGTTGATATAGCCCGCCAGTGTGATGTCACCATAGAGACGGGGAAACACCACTTCCCGCGATTTCCCCTGAATGAGGGTGAGACCTACGAGGAGCGTTTTGAAAAACTTGCCCGTGATGGATTTGAGCAGAGGATAAATGAACAGAACATTGGTGAAGAAGAGCTTCCTGCCTACAGGGAGCGGCTTGAAATTGAACTTGAGATAATCAAGCAGAAGGGATTTGCCTCATACTTTCTCATAGTGTCTGACTTCATCAACTGGGCAAAGTCCCAGGGAATCCCTGTGGGCCCTGGCCGCGGCTCTGCTGCCGGCTCCCTTGTTGCCTACTCCATGCGCATAACAGACCTTGACCCTGTGAAGTACGGCCTGTTCTTTGAGCGTTTTCTGAATGTTGAAAGGGAATCCCTGCCTGATATTGACGTTGACTTCTGCATGAAGCGGCGGGACGAGGTCATCGAATATGTCGGCAGGAAGTACGGGGGCAAGGACTATGTTGCCCAGATCATAACCTTCGGACAGATGAAGGCAAAGGCGGTGATCAGGGATGTTGGCCGCGGGCTTGGGATTCCATACCAGGAAGTTGACAGGATCGCCAAGCTCATACCTGACCAGCTTGGCATGACTTTGAAAAAGGCCCTTGAGATGGAGCCGCGCCTTGGGGAGCTGATGAAAGAAGACCCGAGGATAAATGAGCTCATCACCGTGGGCCAGGTCCTTGAGGGACTGTCCCGCCACTCCTCCACACATGCAGCCGGTGTTGTCATATCTGACAAACCAATGGTGGAATACCTGCCCCTTACCCTTGGGCAGAAGGATGAAACCGTCACCCAGTTCGACATGAAGGACGTTGAGAAGGTGGGGCTTATAAAGTTTGACTTCCTGGGACTCAAGACCCTTACTGTTATTGATACTGCAGTCAAACTGGTAAAGGAACACCTGGAAGAGGAGATCAACCTCTCCACCCTGCCCCTTGATGATCCTGAAACCTATGAACTCCTGGCAAGGGGAGATACCACCGGGGTATTCCAGCTTGAAAGCTCCGGGATGAAGGACCTTATAAGGCGGATGAAGCCTACCCAGTTCACCGACATGATTGCACTTGTTGCCCTGTACCGGCCTGGCCCCCTTGAAAGCGGGATGGTTGACCAGTTCGTCAGTGCAAAACACGGTGAGATAGAGGTAGAGTACCTGCTTCCACAGCTTGAGCCCATACTGAAGGAGACATACGGCGTCATAGTTTACCAGGAGCAGGTCATGAAGATCGCCCAGGAGCTTGCTGGTTACAGCCTGGGCGAGGGTGATCTGCTGAGGCGCGCCATGGGCAAGAAAAAGCCCGAGGTCATGGCTGCCCAGCGCCAGCGCTTCATGTCCGGGGCAGAGGAGCTTGGGATTGATCCCAAAAAGGCAGCCATTATCTTTGACCTCATGGAAAAATTTGCAGGCTACGGCTTCAACAAGAGCCACTCTGCTGCCTACGCACTTATCTCCTACCAGACCGCCTGGCTCAAGACCCACTACCGGGTGCCGTTCATGGCATCCCTGCTCTCAAACGAGCTTGGAAACACCGACGGCGTTGTAAAATTCATGACCGAGTGCCAGGATGCGGGCATAAAGGTGCTTCCGCCTGACATCAACTACAGCCGCACGGCATTCACCCTTGAGGATGACAAGATAAGATTCGGGCTTGAAGCCGTTAAAAATGTTGGCATCGGAGCCATTGAATCCATTGTTGAAGAACGCGAAAAGGGCGGGAAGTACAAAAATTTTGAGGACTTCTGCACAAGGGTCAACCTGCGCAAGGTAAACAAGCGGGTAATGGAGAGCCTGATTAAATGCGGGGCATTTGACTCACTTGGTCACCGCCGATCCCAGCTCTTTGCAGTGCTTGATGATGCCATTGAGTACGGACAGGCAAAGAGAAAGGAACGCATGGCAGGGCAGATGTCCCTGTTTGATCTCATGGAGAGCCAGGAGGGCGAAAGTGTTAGCGGACTTACACTTCCGGATATTCCTGAATGGGATCAGGGAGAGCTTTTGGCAAATGAAAAGGAGGCACTTGGATTTTACATAAGCGGCCACCCCCTTGACCCCTACCGCAAGGACATTCAGCGTCTTACCCCGGTGAACACTGGAAATCTCTCGGGCATTGCAGATGGCAGCCGGGTTTCCCTTGGAGGCATAATCAGGAGTACAAAGGAGATTACCACCAAAAAGGGAGAACGCATGGCGTTCCTGGTGTTTGAAGACCTGTTCGGCTCCATTGAGCTGGTCTGTTTTCCAGAGGTTTATGCAAAGAGCAGGGAACTGCTTGCAAGCGAGGCGCCCCTCTGGGTGCAGGGACAGTTGAAGCTTGATGGTGAACGCGGAGAAGAAGAGGACAAGAAGCTTACCTGCAAAGTGCTTGCAGAACGAATTGAGCTTTTGAAGGATGTCTGCAGGAAAAAGGCTGCCGGAATGGTGATTGAGCTTCAGTCAGACAAGGTGGCCCCTGAGCTTATGAAAAAGATAAAGGGGCTTCTGGCCGCAAACCGGGGGGATTATCCTGTTACCCTGCAGATACGGGTGCCAAAACAGGGGACTGTAAAACTTGCCCTTCCTCCTGACTACAGCGTTGCCGGGGCTCCGGAACTCTCATCTGAGCTTACCGAGCTCCTTGGATATCCCTGCATGTATTTTGAATATGAGCAGGAAGACGTTGTAACCCACGAGGAGAACGGCAAAGGCAAACGTCATCGCCATGCCAGGGCTGCCTGACCCCGTGCTTTCACAGAGCCACAGGAATCAGCGCCAAACTCAATAAAAGGATGTAAACCCAAAAATCATGTCAAAAAACAGAGACGCATCAGGCATCAAGATCGTGTGCCAGAACAGAAAGGCCAGGCATCTCTATCATATAGAGGATACCTATGAAGCAGGGATGGTGCTCATGGGCCCTGAGGCAAAATCCCTGCGGGATGGCCGGGCAAACCTCACTGATGGCTATGTTGCAATCAGAAACGGTGAGGCGTGGCTTCATAATGTCCACATATCACCCTGGCCATTTGCCACAAACACGGCAATGCCTGACCCGGTGCGCACCAGAAAGCTCCTGCTCCACAAGAGGGAGATCAGGAAACTTCAGGGCAAGACACAGGAACGGGGCTACACCCTTATCCCCCTGAAGATATACTTCAAAAAGGGCAAGGCAAAGATTGAAATCGGGCTTGCCAAGGGCAAGAAACTCTGGGACAAGCGAGAGACCCTGAAACGCAGGACCATGGACAGGGAATTTGAGAAGAAATACAAGATAAGGTAACTGAATATCATGGAACCAATAATCCCATCAGCACCCAAGGACCCGGCACTGCCGGATTTTGAACAGCTTCTTGAGGAATCCGTAAAGATTCACGGCCATCTGTGTCCCGGTCAGGTAGTTGGCGTAAGGCTTGCCATGTTAGGGCTGAAACTTGCCGGAATTAAAGACCCAAAGGGCAGGGACCGGAAATCACTGATTGTGTATGTTGAAATTGACAGGTGTGCCACTGATGCCATACAGTCTGTTACAGGATGCAGCCTTGGAAAACGCTCTCTCAAGTGGATAGATTACGGAATCATGGCTGCAACCTTTATAAATCTTAAAACCGGCAGGGCGTTCCGCATTATTGGCAGGGAGTCTGCCCGTGAGCTTGCCTCAAAATACCGGCCGGACATTGAAGACAAGTACAAAAGGCAACTTGAGGCATACAGACAGATGTCTGACCAGGAGCTGTTTGATGTCATGGAAGTCAAGGTGGACATACCTGAGGCATCCATGCCCGGCCCACCGTTAAGGCGGGTTCCGTGCCAGGAGTGTGGCGAATATGTTCAAAACTGCCGGGAGGTTGAGGTGGACGGCAGGGTTTTGTGCAGGAAATGTGCCTATGGTGCTTATTTTGAGCCGGTTGAGTGAACATTTACCGTCCCCGGAGTAGGGTGAGCACTGCGCACCATTGAATTGTAACGGTGCGCAGTGCGCACCCTACATGGGGGTAAGGCTGAAATAGAACAAATCAAAAAAATTAACCAATGAAACCCACATACAAGACCATACCGGTTGAAGATGCCGTTGGCATGGTGCTGCCCCATGACATGACAGAAATCATACCTGACATGCGAAAGGGCCCGGCCTTCAAAAAAGGACACCTCATAAGACCAGAGGATGTTGAACGGCTGAAGTCAATGGGCAAGAACCGGATTTACGTGCTTGAGCTCTCTGAAAATGAGATGCATGAAGACCAGGCTGCCCTTGCAATGGCTGCTGCCTTTACCGGGCCTGGCATCTCCTACCACCCGGAACCCTCTGAGGGCAAGATAACTTTTACAGCAGGACAGGACGGCCTGTTCGTTGTAAAAAAAGATGCGCTTCAGTCAGTCAACATGCTTGGTGAGGTTATGATGGCCACCCTGCACACGGACACGCCTGTCAGCAAAGGAGATACAGTGGCAGGAGCCAGGGCAATCCCCCTGGTTGTGGAAAAAGCAATGGTGGACAGGGCGGTTTCCATTGCAGATGAGGCCGGAGGGCTGATTGAGGTGCTCCCCTGGAAGGTCAAAAAGGCGGCCATTGTTGTGACAGGAAGGGAGGTCTATGAGGGCCGAATCAAAGACGCATTTGCACCGGTTATCACAAAAAAACTTTCCCATTACAGTATTGAGATCTGCTACAGCGAAATAGCACCGGACGAGGTAGAGACCATCAGGGGCCATATCCTGGAAGGGATCGCAATGGGGGCGCAGCTTGTTATATGTACAGGCGGCATGTCCGTTGACCCTGATGATGTTACCCGCACCGCGATTGCCTCTGCTGGTGCCAAAGATGTTGTTTATGGCAGCCCGGTTCTTCCAGGTGCAATGTTTCTTGCCGGATATATTAACAACCAGATCCCTGTTCTTGGTATTCCGGCGTGCGGCATGTATTATAAGACAACTATTTTTGACATAGTCCTTCCCCAGGTACTTGCAGGGATAAAGATTGACAGAGAAAAAATCGCATCCCTTGGTCATGGAGGACTATGCCTGAATTGCAAAAAATGCCAATACCCTGTCTGTCCGTTCGGCAAGGGATAATAAGGAGTTAGAATATGTTTGTCCTTGGAAATTTTATCAACGCAGTAGCGACCATAATAGATATTGCCCTTAACCTTTACATCTGGGCGTTTATTATCAGTGCCCTTCTGTCATGGGTGAATCCTGATCCGTATAACCCCATTGTCCGATTTCTCTATAATATTACAGAACCTGTTCTTGCACGGGTAAGGAGGCTTATCCCGCTTCAGTTTGGCGGCATAGACCTTACCCCCATGATCGTAATCCTTGCGATTATCTTCCTGCAGAACTTCCTTGTCCCCACACTTCGGCAGATGGCAATTGCACTGTCCTGAGCTGAGGGCACTGTGCAAAACCGCACCACAGGAGGCATCACAATGTCCATTACACCTAATGATATTCTGGACAAACAGTTTCCGGTTTCATTCCGGGGATATAACCGTGAAGAAGTTGACAAGTTCCTTGAGGCCGTGGCCCAGTCCATGACTGCGGTTATCAAGGAGATGAACGCATTAAAAGATGAAGTTGCTGCATACCGTGTAAAGCTCGAATCCCTGCAGGAGAGGGAAGAGGAATTCAGAAAAGCGCTTACCACTGCCCACACCTTTGCAGAGGAGATGAAGGCACAGGCAAGACGGGATGCTGATCTCATGCTGGAACAGGCAAGGATGGATGCAGAGCGCATGATCGCCGACGCCCACCAGGAGGCAATCCAGCTTGAAGACAGCATCAGGGGCCTGCGGCGCATACAGCGGGAGGCTGTGTTCAAAATACGCTCATCAATCGAAGGGTATCTCCACCTGCTTGATGATGCAATGCTCCCACCCGAGGAGCTTGACAACCTGTTAAGCGCTGCATCTTCCGACGTTATGGCAATCCAGGGCAGGGGAAGCACGGTGCTCAAGGATATTGGATCATCACCTGGAATTAAAGATGCCTCTGAGAATGCGGAACCTGGTTCAGAACCAGCAAGTGAGACATCTGACAGTACTACAGAAGCTGAACGTGAAAGCAGCCCGGAAAGCAGCACCGACAACATTGAAGAGGCAGCGGGCAAAGCAGCATGAGACTGACATCAGACTTTTGGCTGCCTCCGAACAGTTATTGTTTATTCCACTGAATTTCCATGACATCAGGCACACATGGCTTTTTAACCGCCCGCTTCGCTCAAGGACGCAAAGAACGCAAAGAACAACGCCAAGGAGGTTGTTTCTTCCCTGTCGGCCACCCCGACAGGGAATAGCCAAAATCCTTTGCGTCCTTAGCGTCCTTCGCGGTTCAGCTTTTGTCTTTTCAGAATTTCAGCCCTGAGCTTTCAGCTTTCAGCCTTGAGCTATTTTCACAAGGAGCGCGGTGCACATCCCACTCTATCTCCCATCATCCATTGGCCGCAATGGGCAAAAAATGCATTTTATGCAGTATCCACACGGAATGTTTAACCCCCTGATTCCCGGCATCATTCCATCATTCTCAAAAAATATATCGTAATTTCAGACAAATATCCACACAGCCACATAATATTCTGTAAAGGCATGTTATTTGCTCATTGTTCTTGATGTAAAGAAGAACACAGGCAAGGAAGACATGACCATGAATATTACAACAGGTTTACATCCCTACACCAGGCTTGGCCACATGGAGGCGCTTGAAGGGGCCATAATGACTGAAAGGCGCCTTGATATTGCTGCCAACAACCTGGCAAATGCAGACACACCGGGGTTCAGAAAACAGGGAATCACCTTTGAGGAGTACATGCTGCAGGAGCAGGATGGCAACAACAGGACGGCCAAAGGTGAGGTCATCTGGCAGGATCTGTCTGCAGGATCTGTTCATTTCACAGAAAACCAGTGGGACTTTGCCATTAACGGCGAAGGTTTTTTCAGCGTGCAAACCCCGGCAGGTATACGGTACACCAGGGCAGGCAACTTCATGCTGGATTCACAAGGGCAACTGATTACCCAGGACGGATACCCTGTGCTTGGCGGAGGCGCACCCATAATTCTTGAGGATACCACTGGCAAGTACATAACACTCAGCCCTGATGGACATTTCTTTGTGGACGAGACAGACGCAGGACAGATAGACGTGGTCACATTTGACAATCCGGAATACCTGCAGCGCATGGGACGAAATTACTTCAGTGAGACACCGGCAGCAGGAGCGCCACAGCCTGTTGAGGACGTAAACATTGCACAAGGCTACCTGGAGCTTTCAAATGTTAACGAGCTGGAAGATATGATCAACCTGATTGACTTGCACCGGGCCTACGAAATTCAGCAGAAAAGCCTGCAGGCAGTTGACCATATGGATGACAAGGCAGCTAACACCGTAGGCAAAGTGGCTTAGCCAGTCTCCGCAAACGGTCTCAACGCTAAACTCTATTTGATGAACACTATTCAAGGAGACAAATAATAATGATAAGGGCACTCTGGACAGGCGCATCAGGCATGAACAGCATGCAGTTCAACATGGACGTAATTGCAAACAACCTGGCCAACTCCAACACCACCGGCTACAAGAGGAGCAGGGCAAGCTTCGAGGACCTGATATACCAGACATCCAGGCTTCCCGGCGCCCAGAATGCTGACGGAACCCAGCTTCCAACAGGTATGCAGGTGGGCATGGGTTCAAGGCCTGCTGCAGTTCAGCGAATCTTCACCCAGGGAGACTACGTAAGCACAGGCAACCAGCTTGATCTTGCCATTGAGGGAAAGGGTATGTTCAAGATTCTCAGCAATGGCAAGGAGTACTATACCAGGGATGGTTCTTTCAAAACTGATCGTGACGGTT
>WGBG01000180.1 GCA_015494395.1 Deltaproteobacteria bacterium | reverse complement strand
CTTAAACGTGCCCGCAAAGAACTTGCACAGGGAAAAGAGCTTTCCAGGGGTTTTATGATTAACTACAACCTTTACCGGCATTACTTTCCGCTTATGGCTCTTGGAAGGGCAAGAAAACACCTGGGCATGAGTTGAGATGTAATACGCCTTCCTCAATTGATTGTTTTTAAGTTAAAGTTAAATAATATCACAACAGTAACAACAAGAGAGGTAACAACAAAATGTTTGATCCATTAACATGTTCCATTAAACGACTCTTTGGCCCGGCTCTATACCAGTTGATGGCGGTGATGATATGCCTGTCCCTCATGGCGCCTCTTCCTTCAAAGGCAGAAACCGGAATAAAAAAATATTCTCCACAGCAGGAACTGGTTGATAATGCTGTCATCACATTCAGGACATTAATGGCTGACCCAAACATGTCCTGGCTCAGGACCCACATCCAGAGTGCCAAGGGGATTCTTATATGTCCCAAATTCATGAAGGGGGCATTTATATTTGGGGCAGAAGGCGGAACCGGCGTGCTCCTTGGCCGAAGCGCCAGGACAGGCGAGTGGAGTTACCCTGCATTTTACGGGCTTGGCTCAGTCTCATTCGGACTTCAGGCAGGTGCCGAGGTATCTGAGGTAATACTGCTGGTAATGACTGAAAACGGCATGGATGCCCTATTGTCCACATCCTTAAAGCTTGGAGCAGACGTAAGCGTTGCCGCAGGGCCGGTAGGTGCAGGGGCAAAGGCGCAGACTACTGACATCCTGGCATTTGCCAAAACAGCCGGGCTATTTGGCGGAGTCAGTATTGAAGGGGCAGTGATAACATCCAGGGATTCCTGGAATCAGAAGTATTACGGACGTGATGTCCGCCCTGTTGATATAATCATAAGAAGAAATGTGGCAAATCCCGGTGCAGACAGGCTGCGGGCACTGATTGCCAAAACAGTCAACCCTGAAAGGCCCGTTGCCCTCTTCTCGCCTCCCCCAATGCTTGGCCAAGAACCTGCAGGAGGCCCTGCACCAGCCGATACTCATCAGGTCAAGGAAGAGGATATTACCGGAGGAGGCAGGGTTACTGGCAATCCGTAATACCACTGTTCGCCGTACCAAGGTTGGCAAACAGATAAAAAAAAAGAGGGATGCCCTGGGTAAGGTCATCCCTCTTTTGGGGAGGAGAGGAGGAGTACTATGAATTATATTTCCTGCCAGGGCATTTAATCAGCCCAGATTTTTAATCATGTCTTTCAGCATGCTATCTGCTATTTCTTCCGGCTTTACCTCATAGGTGCCGTTTTGGATCTGTTCCTTAAGCATGTTTACCTTCTCAGCCCTGCCGGGCTCTTCAGCCCTCATGGCACTGTTTACCTTCTGAAGCAGTCTGGAACCTGAGGACAGCTCCACGCGATCCCGCTGTGGAGTCTGGCTATTTTTCACAGCAGCATCGCGCCCTCCCTGCTGTTGCTCAGGCTTCTGCTGAACCTGAGCTGTATTCTTCAAGTACGCATCCATCTGTGCTTTTTGGCTGCTGTAATCAATCTTCATGGTCATATCTCCTAATTATGAATTCTTCTTTCACTTGCTTTGAACTTTATCATTCGGACGTGACGTCACTGTTTACCTTGTCGTACAATTTTTCAACTACTCTTGTCACGTCTTCCGGGGTCAATTCCTTAATGACTTCACCTTTTTTATTGTCTATTACACGGAACTTGAAACTTTTTCCCTTCTCCTTGCTGTTTACCAGGTCAAGGCTTCCACCCAATTCATGTCCGAGCCTTTCAACTACCTGCTGACTGACCTTTCCGCTTACATCCTTGCCTGCACGTGCCAGAATATCCGATGTGACCTTTTGGGCTAACTGCTTCTGCCTCGCCTCAGAGGATATATTGACGGAATCAGGCCCCCTTGGTGCAGGCTGTACTGCTGCCTTGAGACGTGCAAGGCTTCTCCTGTCAACCCGCTGGCCGTAGGCCCTGATTACATTCTGTATGTGATGAGACGAAACATTCATGTTGCAGCACCTTTTTTCTCCGTTTGTTATATTTATCGGTAATACAACAAAGCAACTTTAATTTTGGTGCTGTTATTCATCTCTGTTTTTACCCTGTATCAAAAAAGCTCAAATTGGATTTTTGCACGTTTCATATTTTATCGGTAGCCGTTCTGAAAAACTTAAACAAAAAACAAAAAAGTATCTATTCAGCGTGGTAAATGGTCTTGTTTTGGAGTGACTCTGAAGAATTTCGTAGTTTTTCTTGGCGAAGTGGAGCCATAAAATCGCGTCTGTCTGAGCGAGGAACGAGCGAGTTTCGCGATTTTGGCGGAGCAAGCCTTAGAAAAACAAGAACCTGAATTGAGCGTTTCAAAAGTTTGAAATAATGATTTCATACGATATTCAAGGCAGTTACACCTATAATATTCCTTAAATTTTGAAACCCTTCGGAATCGCCGTATTTACAGTATCTCCTTTGTCAGAGGAATTCCCATATAGCCGACTATAATGGGAATTCCTCTTTCGCGGATCTGCAGCAAATCCGACAATCGCTCAATCCAGGAAGAAATTGTTCTCCGGAACGGAAAAACAAGACCATTTACCAACCACCATTAATATATCGTCATCAGTTATTACGCTGAACAGTTACCAAAAAAATATTACTGGTGCCAAGATAAAATTTCCTCCACAGGCGCACGGTCTGTACGCATGGCATTAGCCGGCGAATCCATATCTGGCCATCCTATTGACATTCCCAGAACAAGACGCATGTCTTCAGGAATTCCCAGAAATTCCTTCACATCCCTGGCATAATCGGTGACAAATGCCTGGGGCACTGTACCAAGCCCTTCTGCATAGGCGACAAGCATAAGGCTCTGGGCAAAAAGGCCAATATCAAAGATTGACCACTGGCTAAGGGATGAGTGCTGGTAAAGAAATAATCCATGAGGCGCGCCATAAAACTGGAAGTTTGCCTTTTTTGCCTTGCGCACCATTTCAGGAGCAGCCAGATCAATGCCCGTAGCCTCCTTACGTTTCCTGAACAGCTCTGCTATGCGGGATGCCTCCGGATCGGGCCATGACTCAGGCGCAGGAATATCAGGACAAGGCTCCTTTCCCTCCTCAAGAAGTTTTACAAGCAGGTCTGAAAGTGCCTTTTTCTTGTCACCAGAGACAACGGCCACATTCCATGGCTGGCTGTTCTTGTAGGAAGGACTGAACCTGGCAGCATCAATGACCCGTGCAAGCACCTCCTGCGGGACCGGATCAGGCTTGAATTTCCTGATACTCATCCTGCCCTTTATGCATTCTATTGCATCCATGTACATTCCTCCTTGAAATATTGAACCATAGATTGAGCGTTTCAAAATCTGGAAAAGTATTTTTTGACGAAATTTAAAGAGGTTACGCCAATTATAGTTTTCCAGTTTTGAATTCCGACAATCGCGCAATCTAGGTGAACCTAGGTTGAAGAATGGAGATTGTTTGTTGACTTATCCAGTATTTATTGTGTTATATTAAAAAAATTACCTGTTGGGAAGTTTTTGCCTCTTACAGTTTATCCTGTAGATTTGCATGTTTTCCCCGTCCAATATTTTAACATATCCTGACTCGAGGAACCTTTATGGATTTTGAACTTAAATGGCTTGCCTGGGAAATAACCAGAAGATGCAACCTCCACTGTGTACACTGCAGATCTTCATCTGAGCTGGAGGTAAAGGAACATCCTGATTTTTCTACAGAAGAGGGAAAGAGGGTTATTGATGACATAGCTTCCTTTGCCAAACCGGTAGTGGTCCTTTCAGGTGGCGAACCGTTGCTCAGGGATGATGTGTTTGAACTTGCGAAATACGGCACATCAAAGGGGCTTCGCATGTGCCTTGCCACCAACGGCACCCTTGTTACCAGCGAAATATGCAGCAAAATCAAGGAAGCAGGCATCAGAATGGTGTCTTTGAGCCTTGATGGATCAACAGCTGACATCCATGACAATTTCCGAAATCAGCCAGGTGCCTTTGACGGGACCATGAATGCAGCGCGCCTGTTCAGGGAAAACGGAATTGATTTTCTTATAAACTCCTCTTTTACAAAACGAAACCAGGAGGATATTCCAAATGTCTATCGCCTCGCCAGGGAGATAGGAGCCACTGCCTGGTACATGTTCATGATCGTTCCCACCGGCAGGGGAGAAGACATTATGGCAGAGCTTATAAGTCCTGAAGACTACGAAGAACTGCTTAAATGGCATTACGAGATGGAGAAACATGAAGACTCCATGCTGGTTCGCCCCACCTGCGCGCCACATTACTACCGTGTGCGCATGCAGCTTGCCAAGGCAGAGGGTGAAAAGGTGCAGCACAGGAGCCTGAAATTTTCTACCGGCGGGTCAAAGGGTTGTCTTGCAGGTCAGCTCATCTCACTTATAGACGTGGATGGAAACGTGCTTCCATGCAGCTACTTTCCGCTTCCTGCAGGAAATGTCCGCAAACAGTCCATGAAGGATATCTGGGATAACAGCCAGCTATTCAAAGAGCTCAGGGACTTTTCAAGTTACAAGGGAAGCTGCGGGAAATGTGAATATGTACGCGTATGCGGGGGCTGCAGGGCAAGGGCGTATGCAGTAACAGGTGACTACCTGGCAGAGGAGCCCTTCTGCAACTACACACCGAGAACACCTGCGAAAAACTGATTGAACACTTTAATCACAAACCATTCACGCCATGTGCCATGCCGGTATAGCTGAATGGTCGTATTTTTCAGTCCACTCCAACTTTCCGCTTAACGCAAAACATATCATTAAATTATTACATAAAAATGGAGCATTATATAACATGAATAATAATTTCCTTAAAGCCTGTTCAGGGGAGGCGACATCCCCTGTACCTGTATGGTTCATGCGCCAGGCAGGAAGATATCTGCCTGAGTACCAGAAAGTCAGGGGTGCCAATGACTTTCTGACACTGTGCAAGACACCTGAACTTGCCGCAGAGGTAACAATCCAGCCCATTGACATACTTGGAGTGGATGCAGCCATACTCTTTTCGGATATCCTCATTCCTCTTGAGGCAATGGGAGCAGGGCTTGCCTTTGAGGAGGGAAGAGGACCAGTTCTTGAGCCACCGGTAAGAAGCAGGGATGATTTCAAAAAACTTCATAGTATTGACCCTGAAAGTGACGTTCCCTTTGTGCTTGAAACAATCAGGATTCTAAGGCGTGAACTTGAGGGCCGCGTGCCTCTGATTGGTTTTTCAGGCGCCCCGTTTACCCTTGCAAGCTATCTCATAGAGGGGGGCACTACCAAAAGTTTCCTGAACATCAAAAAGATGATGTATGCTGACCCTGAGCTGTTTTCATCAATAATGGGGCTGATAACCGATGTAACCATTGACTATCTAAAGGCACAGATAGCAGCAGGTGCCCAGGCAGTACAGGTCTTTGATACATGGGCTGGGATTCTTCCCAGGGCTGAGTATGCAGAGCATGCCCTGCCCCATGCAAAACGCATAATGGATGCCATTGCTGATTCAGGGGTGCCTCGCATCTACTTTGTCTATGACGGTGGACACCTGCTGGACCTTGTAAAACAGGCAGGCTCTGATGTTATTGGACTTGACTGGCGCACTGATATTGAAGTGGCCGTGAACCAGCTTGGCAATGACATAGTGGTGCAGGGAAACCTTGACCCATGCGCAATGTTTCTTCCTGAAGACAGACTGCGGGAAAGGATCGGCTCAATTCTCCAGATGGGCAGCAAGGCAAAGGCCCACATCTTCAACCTTGGACATGGCGTTCTACCTGAGATACCTCCAGAACGCGTAAAGCTTGCTGTGGATATTGCCCATGAACTTTCTGCCTGAACTTTCGTGACATTGTCCCATGACAAGAAAGTTGACTCAAAGCTCAAAGCCCTGAGCTGTCAGCAAATATGGCTTCTTTTGCTTTGAGCCTTGAGCTTTCAGCTTTGAGCATTTTATTTACGGATCACTGATGAACAAACAGGCAATACTATTCCTGAACATGGGAGGCCCTGACAGCCTGAAGGCAGTAAGGCCCTTTCTCTTTAACCTGTTCTCTGACAGGCAAATAATAAAACTTGGGCCTCCATTCCTGCAGCAGCCCATAGCATGGTTTATTGCCAAAAAAAGGGCGCCTTCAAGCCAGGCAAACTATGAAAAAATAGGGGGTAAAAGCCCCCTTCTTGAGATAACCTCTGCCCAGGCTTCAGGGGTTCAGCAACTGCTTAAAAAACGGGGCTATGAAGATATATACTGTCTTCCTGCAATGAGGTACTGGCACCCCCGCACCCCCCGAATTCTTAATGACTTAAAAGAACGTGGAGTACAAAAGGTCCTGGGTGTCACGCTCTACCCCCATTACAGCAGGGCGACCACAGGCTCATCGGTGAATGAATTTTTGGAGTGCGCAAGGGCCCTTGGCATGGAGGCGGATAGTGTTGAAAGCTGGCCGGAGCAAGAGGGTTACATCAAAGCCCTTGCCAGTACTGTGTCTGAGGCAACGGATAACCTGATAAAATCAGGCACTGTTTCTCCAGATGACCTTAAATCGGAAGATAGCGACTTTGCCCTCGTTTACAGCGCACACAGCCTGCCTCAGAGTTTTATTGACCAGGGAGACCCCTATGTTGAACACCTTGAAAAAACCATCTCCGCCCTGGAAAATATAACCGGAATAAGGGGAAGGCTGTGCTTTCAGAGCAGAAGCGGGCCGGTGAAGTGGCTTGAACCAGGCACAGACACCATGCTTAACGCGCTTATTGAATCAGAGGGGAAAAAAACAATACTGGTGCTTCCCATAAGTTTTGTCTCTGACCATATCGAGACACTTTATGAAATCGACATGCTCTATGCAGACATGGTGAAGGAGAAGGGTGGCCGGCTCTATCGCACTCCGTCACTTAATGACAGGCCAGATTTCATTGATGCACTTGCCGATATATGCGAGGAAAAACTCTCCACCACTTAAATCCGGTAAAAGCCTTGGAAAAATATCGCCACATAACCCATGTCATTAAACGCTGACATTCCTGTAATCATATCATTTGCCCTATACCTTGCCGCCATGTTTGGTATCGGTGTTTACGCATGGGCAAGGACAAGAAACCTGGCGGACTACATACTTGGCGGAAGGAGGCTTGGCGCATGGGTTGCCGCCCTTAGCGCAGGTGCCTCTGACATGAGTGGCTGGCTTCTGATGGGGCTTCCGGGCTATGCCTATGCTGCAGGCCTTGAGTCACTATGGCTTGCAGGAGGTCTTCTTGTCGGCACCTGGCTTAACTGGCGCATTGTTGCCCCAAGGCTCAGGGAGGCTACTTCAAAAAACGGTTCTCTCACCATTCCTGAATATCTGGCAAAACGATTTACCGATTGCCCTTCCCTGCTCCGCCTTGTTTCAGCGCTGTTTATCATCATCTTCTTCTCCATCTACACCTGCTCAGGCATGGTTGCAGGCGGCAAGCTCTTTAATGCGGTCTTTGGAATCCCCTACGACATTGCGGTCTTGAGTGGCGTTGCTGCTGTAATCATCTACACATTTGCAGGAGGATTCCTTGCTGTTTCATGGACAGATACAGTACAGGCGACCCTGATGTTTCTTGCCCTTATTGCTGTGCCCCTTACTGTCTTTTTCTTTTCAGACACCGCATGCATGAGCAGTGCAACAACATTTCCGCCTGGCTTTTTCAATCCGCTCCTTGCACCGGACCGCACAAAACTCTCCATTGTTGCTGTCATCTCCCTTGCAGCATGGGGCGCCGGTTACTTTGGCCAGCCCCACATCCTTGCCCGCTTCATGGCAGTGGACTCGGAACATCATGTGAAACAGGCTGAGAGAATTGCTGTATCATGGACATTTATCACACTGACAGGCGCAGTGGCAGCAGGAATTGCCGGCATGATCTATCTTGGCCCGGGCCTACCTGATGGCGAAAAGGTCTTTATAGTACTGGTGCACCGGCTCATGCCCCCAGTGGTTGCTGGTGTCTGCCTCTCTGCCATACTTGCTGCCATCATGAGCACAGCAGACTCTCAACTGCTTGTGTCTGCTTCAGTGTTCACTGAGGATTTTTACAGGATATTTTTAAGGAAAAACGCATCACAAAAAGAGCTTGTAACAGTGGGACGCACAGCGGTCATTGTCATTGCAGCAGTTGCATGCCTGCTTGCACTTGACCCTGAAAGCAGGGTGCTTGAAATAGTCTCTTATGCATGGGCAGGTTTTGGGGCTGCTTTTGGACCAGTAATAGTGCTTTCCCTTTACTGGAAAAGGATGCGGGGAAACGGGGCTGTTGCAGGCATTATTACCGGCGGCATCACTGTATTAATCTGGAAGAACCTTAAAGGAGGGATATTTGAACTTTATGAAATAGTGCCTGGAATTATTCTTGCCTCCCTTGCCATCGCAGTAGTATCAATGATTGAAAACATGCGGAATGAAAAACAGGGTTAAGCTTTTCAGACCAGCCCGCCCAGCAAATCTCTTCAGGATTTGTCACATAATCATTACCTGCACACTGTTTTTTGTAATACTTTCCTTAACCGCCTGCAGCACCAACTGCATACGGGATAACATCAATCACACCTTTACACCAACTGATATAAAGATAATCAAACACCATGTATCTGAAGATCTTCGTGATATAGAGCTTCTGATGCAGCGCCTCTACCTTAAAAACCCAAAGTATGAACCTGACCTGGAAATGCGTCATAAAAAACTCGATGCCATCTTCCGGGCAGGTGAAGTTCCGGAATGTGATTATTTAAACCTTGCCTCAAATGAGCTTCTCACCATGGCATTTGAGCCTGACTGCCCCTGCAGGGACAGGATATTTATCCTGGGAATGGGCCTTGCCAAAAGCATACACGAGGCATACAACGTGGAGGATGTGGTATTTATATCAGGGGTACAGATACCGGTGCAAAGGCTTGAACGCCTCTACTACAACCTTGGCAGGGTGAACTGGCTTCTCAAGACCCGTCGTGATGAACATGGAGAGCTGCTGTTTCTTACCAACGAGGCTGGAGAAAATGGTTACATAAATATGGAATACGAAAAGATATTTACCCGAATAATAACCAGGACTGGAGATGATATCTACATGAGGGACGGGCTTTTGAATAACTTCCTTTTGCGGGTAGGGACCTCTTTTCTTTCTATCCTGACATTGTGAGGAAGCTTGCAGAACCGTATCTATTCAGTGTGGTAAATGGTCTTGTTTTGGAGTGACTATGAACAATTTCGCACCTGGATTGATCGATTGTCGACTTTGCTGCAGATCCGACAATCGCTTAATCTAGGTTTGATCTATTTTCAAACCTGTTGCCCTTGCAGGATTTTCCAGTTATTTATGAGTTTTACAAATCACACCCCACTGATATGCCTGCGTGCCAGTAATAAAAGGACCAAAACATGAGCGAACAGTCCCCGCAATATCAAGGTAAAGAAGTTGTTCTCAAGGGGAAGGTGGAACGCGTAAGATACAGCTCGCCGGAGACAGGTTATGCTGTGCTAAAGGTAAAACCGCCACGCGGGGCACCGTTTGTCGCCACAGGGCACGTTAAGGAAGCTGCAACAGGCGCAGGCCTTGACGGCGTTGAATTCCAGTTCAGTGGAAACTGGGCTATGACACGCTATGGCCGCCAGTTTCAGTTTAAGCAGTGCAAGGTCCTTGGAAGCGAACTGCTCTTCTTTCTTTCAAAGGTGGTAAAGGGCCTTGGGCCCAAGATGGCACAGCAGTTGATTGACCACTGGGGAGAGGAAAAACTTGTTCAGATACTGGACAATGAGCCGGAAAAACTCCTTGAGACAAAGGGCATAAAGGAAAAGCGTCTTGCCCTTATAATGCGTTCGTGGCAGAAACACCGCTACCTTAGAGAACTTTCCGAATACCTTGGGGGCAAGGCAAATATTACCCCGAATCTTCTCATAAGAATCTACAATCACTTTGAAGACAAGGCCCTTGATGTCATTAAAAAGGACATCTATGCACTTACTGAAGTAAGGGGCATCGGATTTAAGACAGCAGACAAGATCGCGGTCTCGATGGGTCTTGATCCAGGCTCACCTCTGCGCATCAGGGCTGCCATAAAACACGTACTCCTTGAAGCAGCAGAAAATGAAGGCCACTGCTGGCTTACACATGAACAGATTCGGGCTGCTGTCAACGATGTCCTGTCATCTGATTCCCACAATCCGGAGCCCTCGCAGATAGACAGTGTCATAGGCGCAATGATCCTTGAGACAAGCCTGATACAGGGGGCAGAGGGAGAAATTGGACTTTCGGCATACAGGCACATGGAGGACTGGCTGAGACAGTTTTTCCTGGAACGCTCGGAAGAATCCAACCGGCCTGTCATTTCCCAAAAGACCATCCAGGAATTTATATCCTCCTATGAAGAATCAATCAACATTGAGCTTGCCCCGGAACAAAAGGAGATAATTACCAGGATAGGCCGGGAACCAAGGATGATATTTGCTCTTGCAGGCTATGCCGGCACAGGAAAGACAACCATTGCAAGGGCAATCCTGGACCTGCTTACACACCATTTCGTACAGGACAGGGATGATATTGTGTGCTGTGCCTTTACCGGCATGGCTGCGTCCCGTGTCAGAAAGACAACGGGCTACGAGGCCATGACCATCCACAGCCTCCTTAAATACCGTGGAAACAACCAGTTTGAATTTGGGCCAGAAAATCCCCTGCCCCACCGGGTTGTGCTGCTGGACGAGGCATCAATGGTAAACCTTGCGCTATTTTACAGGCTTGCAAAGGCCCTCAGGCCAGGAACCCTGTTAATCCTTGTGGGAGACCCGGCACAGCTTCCACCTATTGGCGCAGGGAATGTGTTTGGTGATGCACTGGAACAGGGACTTGTGCCTTCAGTACACCTTACCAGGATATACAGACAGAGCCAGGACAGTGTGCTGGCCCTTTTTGCAAATGATATAAGACAGGGCAAGGTCCCGGAGGGCATAGACAGGCCGGACTGGTCTGACTTCCGGTTTGAAAGGGTTGAAAGGCATAATATCTATGCCCTTAAGAAAAAGAGCACTGAACGTGAACTTAAGATGTACCGGGAGGAAAACAACCAGGCAATACTTGATCACATCCTGGCGCTTGCACGCAAATATGTTCCCCGCCTCTCACACCCTGTCTGGGATTTCCAGGTACTTACACCCATGCGTGTAGGGCAGCTTGGAACTGAAATACTTAACACGAAGCTGCAGGAAATACTGAACACCACCAGAGGCAAAAAGCTTACAAGGTCAGGGATTACCGTACGCGAGGGAGACAAGGTTGTACATCTTCAGAACCGTGACATGCCAGTTATGGCATGGAGCGATTTTGTTCAGCAGGGCAAACAGTTTGAAGCAGATGAATTCAGAAGAATTTTTAATGGAAATGTTGGCCTTATCTCGAAGATTGACCATGAGGCAGAGCAGTTTTTTGTGGTCTATCCCGAACGGATTGTGGTTGCCTATGACTTTGATTTCCTGGGGGATATAATTGAACTTGCCTATGCCCTTACGGTCCACAAGGCACAGGGCAGCCAATACCGGATAGTTGTAATCCCCCTTACAAACTCACACTACATTATGCTTAACAACAAGTGGTTTTACACTGCAATCACCCGTGCTGAAAAGATGGCATACCTTATAGGACAGACATTTGCATTAAAACGGGCCTGCACAAACATTGAAGGAGTAAGAAGGCAGACCTGGCTTTCCTTAGATGGAATGAAAAAATGAATTTTCTAAACAGACGGCTTATCCCCTGGCACAGGAAGGGAGTACAGACTGCTTATGCTGCCTTCTGCCTCTTTACCGGATGGCAATTTTATAAATTTTATTTATGGGCCATGGGAAACAGCGCCTCTGTTCCAAGGCCGCCTGCAGTAGAGGCGTTTCTTCCCATAAGCGCCCTGATGAGCCTCAAAAGGCTGGTCATTACAGGAAACTGGGACTTCATTCACCCGGCAGGGCTGACCATCTTTATTGCCATTCTGGCATCATCCCTGATTTTCAGAAGAGGTTTCTGCGGCTGGGTCTGCCCTGTAGGGCTGATTTCAGACCTGCTTGAAAAAACAGGCAAATACGCCGGAATTGGCGTCCACATGCCAGGGCCTGCCAGGTATCCAATGCTTTTAATAAAATACCTGCTGCTTGGCTTTTTTGCCTGGATAATCCTGGTCAGGATGGACACCCGCTCCATTGAGGCATTCCTCCAGGCACCATATAACATCACCGTGGATGCACGTATGCTCATGTTCTTTCTTGAGCCCTCTGTCATGGCATCAGGTGTGATGCTCGCTCTTGCCGGTCTATCTATTGTACTGAAACATTACTGGTGTACTTATTGCTGCCCGTACGGGGCACTGCTGGGGTTAATTGCCCTGGTTTCCCCCTTTCACGTCAGGCGAAACAGCGAAAAATGCAAGAACTGCCGTGCATGTCAGGATGCATGTCCTGCTGACATAAAGATATGGGCAAAAAACACAGTCCGTGTTCCTGAGTGTATTGGCTGCATGGAGTGTGTATCAAAATGCCCTGAGGACAGATGCCTTGAGCTTTCTGTCCCTGGAACGGAAAGGGGCATCTACTGGTGGATAATTCCGGTCGGAACCATGGCTGTCATTACAGCGGCATGGCTCATTGCCTCACTAACCGGCCACTGGCATTCCAGCATACCTGATGAGGCTTTCAAAGTGCTTTACACAAGATTTTTAAGGCTATAAGCTTTTAATCAAAAATCACCGCCATGACAAATACAAACACCCAGAACATACTGGTAGTAGATGATGAGGCCATAATCCTTGAGACCGTAAGGGCAATCCTTGAGGATGAGGGTTTTGTGGTAAATACCGTGGGTGATGGTGAAAATGCCCTTGAATTCATAGACTCAGGGGAAACACCACCTGATCTTGTCCTGCTTGATATCTGGCTTCCGGGAATGGACGGCCTTGAAGTGCTGGAAAAGATAAAGGATCAGTGGCCACAGATACCTGTTGTTATTATGTCAGGGCACGGAAATGTTGAAACTGCTGTCCGCGCCACAAGACTTGGCGCCTATGACTTCATCGAAAAGCCCCTCTCCCTTGAGCCTCTCATAGTCACCATCAATAATGCCCTGAAATTCCAGGCCCTTGAAAATGAAAACATCATTCTGAAGGCAACGAAACCAAAGGACAGGGCCCGGAAACTAATCGGGGACAGCCCTGCCATGCAGGAACTCCGCAAGCAGATTGAAATCGTTGCCCCCACTGAGGCATGGATACTGATTACAGGGGAAAACGGTACAGGAAAGGAGCTTGTTGCCCAGACTGTCCACTATGCAAGTGCAAGAAGGGACAAACCTCTCATAGATGTAAACTGTGCTGCCATCCCTGAGGAACTTATAGAAAGTGAGCTCTTCGGCCATGAAAAGGGGGCGTTTACCGGGGCATCCTCAATGAAACGGGGAAAATTTGACCTTGCAAACGGAGGCACACTCTTCCTGGATGAAATCGGGGACATGAGCCTTAAAACCCAGGCAAAGATACTTCGTATTCTCCAGGAACAGCGTTTCAGCCGGGTTGGGGGAAGCAAGACCATCAAGGTGAATGTCAGGATCATAGCTGCCACAAACAAGGACCTGGAAGAGGCAATCAAAAAGGGAGAATTCAGAGAGGACCTTTACTTCAGGCTGAATGTCATCCCCATTGAGGTGCCGCCCCTGAGGGAACACCTGGAGGATATCCCGCTTCTGGTGGAGGAGTTTATTGAAGAGTTCCGCAGGGACAATATCAAGGCGCCGGTAAGATCAGTAAGCCCGGAAGTGATAGAAGCACTGAAACAGTATGACTGGCCCGGAAATGTCCGGGAACTTCGAAATATTATCGAGCGCATGTTCATACTGTCCGGAAAGCCTGAGATTACCTCAGAGGACCTTCCTGCTGCCTTCAGAAACGGTGCGCAATTCACAACCAAAAACAACGGAATTAAGCAAACCGATTCAGCAGCACTTAGGGCTGATAATGAGCTGGAGCCATGCTTCACATGCAATGACTTTCGTGAGGCAAGGAAACTGTTTGAGAAAAAATACCTCACCCTGAAACTTGAGGAGTTTGACGGCAATATCAAGAAAACAGCAGAGGCAATAGGAATTGAGCGCAGACACCTTCACAGGAAGATAAAGAGCCTTGAGATAACTGTCTGATAATCAAATCACACGATTCGCGCCACCAGATCATATACATGTGAATCAGTAATCTCTGCATCAACTATATCACCAGCATCAGCCTGCCCCTCTGCAATATAGGTAATGCCATCCACCTCGGGTGCCTGAAACATGGTCCTTGCCTGAAGCAACAGGTCTGTCTCCTCACTTATCCCCTCTACCAGTACCTTCTGAACACTCCCCACCAATGCCTTGTTAACAGAAGCTGATATGTCTGCCTGAAGCTCCATGACCTGTTCTTTTCGCGCGCTGGCTATCTCCGGATCAATCTTTTCTCCAAGCCTGCTGGCTGCACACCCCTCCTCATCAGAATAGGCAAAACAGCCAAGGTGGGTAAAGCGCCATCGCTGAATAAAATCCAAAAGTTTCCTGAAATCATCCTCTGTCTCACCTGGGAAGCCGGTCATCACAGTGGTCCTCAGGGCTGCTTCAGGCAGAACAGACCGGATATTCTTGAACAGTTTTTCAAGATAGGCAGCGTCATACTCCCTCCCCATGCGGCGGAGGATATTTGAGGACGCATACTGGACAGGGACATCAAGATACGGACAGACCCTTTGCTGATTTTCTGCAATTAACTCAAGAAGCCTGTTGCTGATACCCTTTGGATGGAGATACAGGAGCCTTATCCAGGGTATTGATGTTTCTTCAAGCAGTGCGTTTACAAGTGATTCAAGATCAACCTCACCGTGCCTGTAGGCAGTAAGGTCCTGTGCAAGCAGGGTAACCTCCCTTACCCCTGAATCTGCAAGCTTGCCAACCTCAGCCACAATATCACCAGGCTTTCTGCACCTGTTCTTTCCCCTGATTGCTGGAATAAGGCAATAGGTACAGTGATTTGAACATCCCTCGGATATCTTTACATAGGCCCTCCAGGGAGGAGTGGTGATGATACGTCCTGCAACATTGATGCATGAAAAGTCACTGCCAGCACTACCCTTCAAACCGGAAATCCGCCCCAAAATCTTGTGAGCCATCTGTTCAGGTGCCTCGGTGCCGTGGAAAATATCGACTTCCTCAAGCTCCCGCTCAAGCTCCTCACCATAACGCTGCACCATGCAGCCGCTAACGGCAAGAACCTGCCCCTGCCCTTTGAGCTGAGCAATTTCAAGTATGGCATCTATGGACTCCTGTACAGCACTTTCGAGAAACCCGCAGGTGTTTACAAGGATTACATCTGCCTCATCAGGCTGGTGCACAAGGGTCATGCCGCCGGGTGCTTCATATAGCGCACCTAGGATTAACTCGGTATCAATACTGTTCTTGGCACAGCCAAGGCTTATTGCAAATATTTTCATAATGTCTTTTTGTGTTATAAGTGGACTGACCCAAATGGGTGAAAGCTCAAGGCTCAGAGTACAAGAAGGCATGACTGTTTGCCATTTTGCTTGAGCTTACGCAATATCCTGACAAGTGGGCTTTTTCAATATAGCAGGGAATTAGAAAAAAACGATGACAAAGAAGATTTTTAACAGATCAGCAAGCCAGATTTCTGTATTGTCATGAAAAATTCATCAGCACTACTCTTTGACATGGATGGCGTAATCCTCGACAGCATGCCGTGGCACGTAAGGGCATGGCGCAAGGCCCTGGCAGAATTTGGCTGCAAGGTGGATGAAGAGTTAATCTATCTCCACGAGGGTGCCATTGAACCTGCCACAGCAGCAGATATCTTTCACAGAAACGGCTGCTGCATGGATGAGGAGCAGTTTCTTGCAGTGTTATCCCGGCAGATAGAGATATTCAACAGGGAGTTCAGACACAAGGTTACGGTTTACAGGGACGTGCCTGACATGCTGGCATCCCTTGGCCATACCGGAAAAAAGCTTGCAATAGTCACAAGCTCACATAGTGACATCCTGGAAGAAGTCCTTCCCCAAAACGTGCGAAGCCTGTTTTCTGCAATCATCACAGGTGATAGTGTGGACCGGAGAAAACCGTGGCCCGACCCTTATCTTGCAGCCATGAAGAATCTGGGACAAACCTCTGAAACATGCTGCGTAATTGAGAACGCACCTGCAGGCATTGAATCTGCCCGTGCTGCCCGGATGAAGTGCATTGCAATAACAACCACCCTTTCACCGCAGCACCTTAAAAAAGCAGACCTGGTGGTTGAAAGCCACAGACACCTGCAAGAGGTCCTGTGCCAGACAGGTACGCCAAAGCAGCAATCCAAACGGTTTAGATGATATCAAACTTTATTCCCAGCCTGGAGACAATGGACCAAGGGTGAATCCAGATATCAGGCACTTCCTCAAACAATGCCCTCAGCATTCCTTTCTTCATCAAGCAGAAACAAGGCATCCTGGCGCAAAAGATCAAGAAGGGAGGAATCTGCGAAATTGCACCTGAATCCCCTGCAGGCTGCAGGGCGGTAGTGGTAAATTTTGCAATAATACTTATCATTTCGCCTTTCCAGGAACACACAGCCTTTCCCGTCTGGATGAATCATATATACCTTCCCTCCTGCACGGGCAAGCTCAACAAGTTCCTGTAAAGAGTGGTTTCGCAACTGGTTCAGAGAGACCTGTACCCCCACATGCCCTCCCATCCTGCTTATAAACTCAACCTCTGAAGGCTTGAGGACAATCCTGCGATATTTTTTGCAGCATGTGCCACACTGACGACATTCTGTAAAGATAGAGTCCATCTCGGCCTTGCCGATTTTCTTTGACATGACGCAAGACTCCTTACAGGGTCCAGAAGTGATGCAGGGGATGCCCATCCAGCACGGCTTCAGCCCTGCTGGACGGTGCTATACCGACTCTAACACCTGCAGGAGAACAGAGCACATCCACGGTGCGAAGCACAGAAGACTCAAGGGATTCAGGATTATATCCTCCCTCAAGAACCAGAAGCAGTCTGTTATCACAGTAATCTGCAGCGAGGGTTTTTAACATCTCGGTCACAAGACCGAACCATTCGGTGGTAAGTAGAGTATTGCTCATGGAATCGTCCTTGTGGGCATCGTAACCTGCGGAAACAAGAATTATCTGGGGCAAATATTGCTCTGCCAGAGTATTGACAACCCTCCCAAGCAGATATCTATATTCTGTGTCACCAAACTGGGATGGGACAGGAAGATTTATCGTATAGCCCTTACCCTCATCAATCCCGACCTCATTGGCTGATCCAGTAAAGGGAAATATGCGATCCTGATGAATGGAGAAGACAAGTACATTTTTGGAATCATAAAATGCAGCCTGTGTGCCGTTACAGTGGTGGACATCAAAGTCCACTATCAAAATGCGCTGTAGTCCGTAGTGCTTGCGCAGGTATTGGGCAGTTATGGCAATATGATTCAGCACACAAAAGCCCATTCCCCTGCCTGGTTCAGCATGATGTCCAGGGGGACGGATTATTGCAAACCCGTAATCCATCCCGGACTTCATGATCTGGTCAGCAAGCTCAAGACAGCCGCCTGCCGCTAGCCGGGCTGTATAAAATGTCTGATCCATCAGATATGTATCATTATCATAGGCATAGGGGTCATCTTTCAGGGCGTATTCCCTTATCTGGTCAATATAAAAGGATGAATGAACTGCCAGGATATCTGACATTTCTGCTTCCCTGGGCAGGATTCTTTTGTATCTGCATGCCCATTCAGGCTTTTCAAGGTGCATATAGAGGTGGCGCAGCCTGTCAGAATTTTCCACTGAATGACCACTGATAGCGTGATCAAAAAAACGATTGTCAAACAGTATACCCGGTTTATCAAATTTCATGATACTGATATACAGGTTGCTCCAAGTATCTATCCAAGGTTAAAGAGTACAGATAACCGGTCCGTTGAACCTGATGATCGTCATAGACCAGAGATTCGGAAAGCTCAAATCCAAGGCGAGTAAGGCAGTGCTGCTGAACCTTGTTGTTTATGTCAGTGTACATCTGTATCTGCCTGAATCCGACACGGTCGAACAGATAGATGATTACGTATTTTTGAGCCTCAAGCCCATAACCGTTTCCGCGCTTATGAGAAAGGGCAATCTTCAGCGCCATTACTGCAGTGTTTGTATCAGCAGGTTTCTGCCAGTAATGGATGGTGCCGATATTTTCTTTAGAGTCACGCTGCACTATAAGGAATAACTTTTCATGCCTGTTCCACAAGATGCCGCATTTCAGTTTCTGTCTCACCAGTTCAACGTCCAGTTTCTCCGGAGTGAGAAACTCCCCGTATGCCTCAGGTTTGTAACTCCACTCTACCACCAGAGGGAGGTCACTGTCCTCAAGACGCCTCAGGCATAAACGGGGAGTAAAGAGCCGATCACCTACAAGGTCCATGATGATTGATACAGTATTTTTTCTGCCTTAGAGCAGGCAGTTGACATTTTCAGAAGCATTATGCAGTTTTTTGAGATATGGCCTCCTGCAGATTCTTGCTGGATTCATGAAGCCTTCTCAATGCCTCTGCAGTATCATTGATTGAGCTGTTGACCGCCTCGGTAGCCACCCGGTTAGCGTCTGCTGACTCAACCACACTCTTTATCCGCTTGTCAACCTCTTCGCTGTTATCCCGTAGAATATTTGCCTTGCTGTCAAGTTCATTAATGGATGTGGTAATGGCAACAATGCCCTCTGAGATCCTGTCCATTGACTTAAGGGCTGTTTCAATGACCTCGCCTCCCTCGTCAAGCATCTTGATTCCATCCTTCATGGCAGTGATGGTGTCACGGGACTCATCGTCAACCTTCTTGACTATGTTGGCAATATCTACCGCTGATTTTGAACTGTTCTCAGCAAGTTTCCGTATCTCATCTGCCACCACTGCAAAGCCGCGGCCAGCATCTCCTGCCCTTGCGGCCTCAATGGCAGCATTAAATGCAAGCAGGTTGGTCTGAGAGGCAATTTCCTTGATTATATCCACAAACCCGCTGATCTTTTCCAGCTGGCTTACAAGGTTAGAGACCATTTCATTGCTTTCCTGTATGGAAGAGTAGATGCCCTCCATCTTTTTGGCAGCATGGGCACCGGCCTTCTTGCCCTCCTTTGCCTCAGTGGCAACCTTGCCTGCTATCTCGTTTGAATTGGAGGTGAGATTTGCAATCTCCTTAACCGAATCTATTGTTTCCTGGACCGTGCGCATGGATTCATCAAGGAGTGTGACCTCCTTTTCAATTGCCTTGTTCATGCTGTCCAGGTGCGTGGTTGCCTCATCCATCTGGGCAAGAGAGGTGGCAACAAGATCCGCTACCTCCTCACTGGCACTGTTTATCAGGCGTTCCACCTCTGCCTCTGCAGTTACATCAACGATGTATTCCAGGCCGCCCTTGATGTTGCCCTTGGCATCCTTGATGCCTACGCTTGTAACCCGAATGGGAATATCCTTGCCGTTTATATGGGCAACAGTCTGATCAACCACGGTCTTTCCAGAGTGCATTGCCCTCTGAATGATGCACTGATCGGTCTGGCACCTGTCTGTTCCAAAGAGCTCATAACACTTCCTTCCCATTGCCTCATCCACAGACAGGCCTGCCATTGCTGCACCGGCAGGATTTATGTAAGTAATGACAAAATTGGTATCAATGGCGTGAATAGGATTGGGGATAATATTAAGGTTCTCAATCTTTTCCTTGGCCGCCTGGCGTTCCCGGGCCTCCTCGGTCACATCAAGTATATACTCCAGGGCGCCCTTGATATTGCCCTTGGCGTCCTTGATGGGTGCCCCGGTGTATTTGATGGGTATTATAACTCCGGCAGACGGACGGGCTATGGTCTCCTCATTTACAACAGAGTCGGTCTTCATAGCCCTGGCGCAGGCACACTTCTCTGTACGGCAGTGGGGAGTCTTGAAAAGGTCATAACACTTCTTGCCTACAACCTCGTCAGGGGTCTTGCCCACCACTGCTGCACCTGCAGGGTTTATAAATGTTATATTAAACTCCGTATCAATGGACATGATAGGCGTGGGAATGGCATTAAGATTTTCAATCTTTTCCTTGGCCGCCTGGCGTTCCCGGGCCTCCTCGGTCACATCAAGTATATACTCCAGGGCGCCCTTGATATTGCCCTTGGCGTCCTTGATGGGTGCCCCGGTGTACTTGATTGGAATTATCACTCCCTCAGACGGGCGGGCTATGGTCTCCTCGCTTACCACTGAATCGGTCTTCATGGCACGGGCGCAGGCACACTTCTCAGTGCGGCAGTGGGGAGTCTTGAAAAGGTCATAACATTTCCTGCCTATGACCTCATCCGGGGTCTTGCCCGCTACGGCAGCTCCGGCAGGGTTCATGAATGTTATGTTAAAGTCCACGTCAATTGCCATAATCGGCGTGGGAATTGTATTGAGATTCTCTATCTTTTCCTTGGCTGCCTGGCGTTCCCGGGCCTCCTCGGTCACATCAAGTATATACTCCAGGGCGCCCTTGATATTGCCCTTGGCGTCCTTGATAGGCGCCCCGGTGTACTTGATTGGAATTATCACTCCCTCGGACGGACGGGCTATGGTCTCCTCGCTTACCACTGAATCGGTCTTCATGGCACGGGCGCAGGCACACTTCTCAGTGCGACAGTGAGGTGTCTTGAAAAGATCATAGCACTTCTTGCCTATAACCTCGTCGGGGGTCTTACCGACTACGGCAGCTCCAGCAGGATTCATAAATGTGATATTGAATTTGTCATCAATTTCCATTATAGGCGTTGGAATGACATTCAAGTCAGTCTCCATCTGACGCAACCGGGTTTCAAGCTCCTTTCGGGGTGTAATATCATCAAGTGTGATGAGTGCCCCGCTTTCCTCTTCAAGCAGTGGGTATGCCTTGCTGCTGTAGTAGCTGATGCCGGAGCTTTTTTTGCGAATAACCTCTGTTTTCACCGTTTTTTTAATACGCATTGCCCTGTCTGCAGGGCAGTCTTTGGTGCCGCAGAACTGTACATTACATAACTCTTCACACGTGGATTTATTGAGAATGTCCTTTGCCTTTACGTTAAACGTATCCAGCATGGAACTGTTAGCCCAGGTAATCACATGTTCCTTGTTTACGACAAAAGATGGAACATCAATCAGGTTCAATGAATCAAAATCAAATGTTGTCTCTTTTTTTCTTGTTGCAGCCATCCTTATTTACCTCCAAACTTTAATTTCATTAAATTTTTTAAAAAATCAGACTCGTGCCTTTTACACATATGACATCCGCTGATCTGTCTCATTCACCCTGGGAATGTGGACATGGTGTTCCATGTTTTCATCTGAACCCCTGCCTTCATTATGATCGTCTACTTCATATTCAACATCCATCTTCAGATGATTTCGCACTATATTTTTAACATTTATCACCAAAACATGTTCCTTTAACCCGGAATCACCAATATATTCTATCATTCTGTCAACAGTATCTTTTTTTGACTGAAGCTCAGGTTTAAGGGCAGGAGTATCATAAAACTTTTCCTGTTTATAAATTGTTACAATATCATCTACTATGAACCCCACATTACGATTACCGTATTGCCCGATAATAAGCCTTGTTTTTCCCACCCTGTCCTTTTTGGGTCTTATCCCATAAAAAAATGAAAGATCAAGAACAGGAACTATTACTCCTCTTAGGTTTATGACATCCTGCACAATTTCACTTCTGTCAGGAAGTGACAAAAGCTCATCAGTTTCGATGATTTCCTGCACATCTTTCAACTGAATTGCATAGTTTTTACCTATAGAGAAGATGAGATAACAATTTTCAGTAATAAGGTGATGGGTTGATTCAAGCACCCTGCTGCTGCTATCCCCTGAATTAACCCTGGACATTGACTTTACGGTATCCATGTGACATTCCGCCATTTTCTCAACTTCGAGTAGCAGGATATTTCGCATATCTGAATACTGACATATCCCCTGCAGGCAATGAAGCTGGCTGCCAGGCATTGGAAGGATCTGACTCTGGCCAATTGTAACAATCTCGCTGATTTTATCCACCATAAGACCGAAACTTACTCCACCTTTTTTCAGAACCAGAATACGTGTATCTTCATTTGGCTGCATGGGATCGCTGTTTCCGAACAGTCGGTAACTATTTAATACAGGAATCGTATGGCCCCTGAGACGCAGTGCCCCTTCAACCACGCCATTTTGAAAGGTTGGATCTATATCAGATAGGAAGCAAATCTCTCTTGTATCTTCCACAGCAATACCGTATTCCTGCTTACCACTTGAAAAGATTGTGTAACGCAACTCTTTATCACCCTCCTGCTCTTCCTTTTTAGCCTCAGCAGTTTTTCCATCAGACGGGCGGGCAATTACAGGCTGCTGCGGAAAAAGTTTTTCCAGATCCAGGAGCTGAAGTGTCCTCTCTCCGGAATCGAGCTTAATAATCTTCAATATAATGGAATCCCTTGAAAGCAGAATGGAATCAATGGGTTCAACAGCCTCAACAGGAACACTCAGAACATCCTTTATATCATCGAACAGGATGCCGTAGCGCCTCTTACCTGACCTTACGACCGCCACCTTGGCGTCGTGGTCATGGCATACAGAATCGAGACCCAGCCGTTTTTTAAGATTGATTACAGGAATAACATCCTGACGAAGTTTCATTATGCCTTCAAAAAATTCAGCACTGTTTGGAACATGCCGAAACGGCAGGTTGACAGTCACCGCCTCCTCAACCCTTTCTGCAGGCATCGCAATCTCAATTTCTGTTTCTCTATCAAGCAAAAATGACGCAAAAAGTTGTTCGTTACTCATTATTTATTCTCCCAGGCCCATAAACATAAAAAATGCCTTTTACATAAGGACAAAACGCATTATATCACTGACATTTCGAAATTCTCCGAATGTGTGATTTACAGGGCAGTCATGGCCCGGATATGTTTTTTTAGTGGAAAAAAATGACTTGTGTAATCTGACATATTGGAACCAGTCGGATGCTCCCCTTGTTTCAACGCACATCGTACTGTTTCAAGTTCCAGTCAGATCAGCTTTGGTTCTATTAAGAGCTATCGGAAGAATTGATGAATGACTTAAAGGATATTATCAAAATTATAAAAATAATTGTACTTTCTCAGGATTATTTCTTCCCCTTATGATCGAGGTAAAATGATTAAGCGGGTCATGAAACGATTGTATAAAGTATCACCATATAGGGCTTTCTTAAATTTCGGTATCTACACAAAGAGGGAACTGCATGGAATTTAACTATAATTTAAATGTGATACTTTCATTAGGTATAATTTTGGTATGGCCTGTTATACCCCTCTTCTGGATACCTGTGCATCTGTTTCACTGCTCAGGCAAAAGACACGCAGGTATTGGAGCCTATATATTTACTGCCCTTATGTGGATTCCGTGGCTTTTTATAGTGATAAAATTCAGGTGTTTCATTTTACAATTTCAGATAGATTTCCCCCTGCCTGTTGCAATGAGTGGTATGATTCTCTTTATTGCTGGACTAATTCTTCAGGCTTGGACAGCAAAGGTAATGGGGCACATAATCATCGGGGTTCCTGAGGTTACGGATTCTGTTAAAAGTACCCATGTAACTGCACCGCCCTTTAACTGCTGCAGGCATCCCACGTATTTTTCCCACGCACTTATGTTTTTTGGCGTTGCCATTCTTACAGGATATATTGCCCTGTTTCTTGTGGCGGTGTTGGACTTTATCCTGACATATTTTATTATTATTCCTCTTGAGGAGAAGGAGCTGGTTCAGAGGCTGGGGGAAAAATACAAAGCATATATGCGAAAAACACCAAAATTTTTCTGTGTGCGTCTCAACCGCAAACAGTAATCATACTGTTCATGTTTACTATCTGTTTAGGGGAAAAAATGAAATTCCGACCATGCATAGACCTTCACAATGGAAAGGTCAAACAGATAATCGGCTCAACGCTCAGTGATTCATCTCCGGCCACCCTTAAAGAAAATTTCGTTTCAGAACACCCACCGTCATGGTTTGCCAAACTCTTCAGAAAACATGACATGCGGGGTGGCCATGTGATAATGCTTGGACCGGGAAATGAAGAGGCTGCCAGGGATGCACTGTCTGCCTGGCCCGGGGGACTTCAGATCGGTGGGGGCATAAATGACACAAATGCCGCAATGTGGATGGAGGCAGGGGCTGAGGCGGTTATTGTGACCTCCTGGTGTTTCAGAGATGGAGAGATACTGCATGACAGAATAAAAAACCTTAAAAACATTGTTGGCAGAGAGGGCCTGGTCCTGGATTTAAGCTGCCGAAAACGGGGGGATGATTTTTTTATAGTTACAGACAGGTGGCAGAATTTTACCAATGTAACCATTTCCAGGGAAACCTTGGAGGACCTTTCAGAATACTGCTCGGAATTTCTTATCCATGCTGCAGATGTAGAGGGCAAGTGCCGAGGAATAGAGACAGAGCTTGTTCAAATGCTTGGAGAGTGGTCACCAATCCCCACCACCTACGCAGGGGGCGCAAAGGACATGAATGACCTTTACCTTGTAAAGAAACTTGGCAAAGACCGCATAGACCTTACCATTGGAAGCGCACTGGACATCTTTGGCGGAACAGGTGTTAAATTTGAAGAGGTGGTACAGTTTAACAGGAAAAATCAGAACCCCACGACAAATACATCCCAGGCTATGGCAAGCACAGAACATACAAAAATGATTAGGTAGTTCCATCTCTCCTTTGATATATAAAGGCTTTCAACCAGATATCTTAACGCCTCATAATCTGCAGGGCACAGGCTGTCTTCCTCACGAAGTTTTTCCCTGAGACGCAGCGAGGCAATCAAATGCCGGCGCCTCTGGGTTATAAATGCCCGGAACATGAAAAAAATCATGTTTCCGCACACCCCCACATACCATAGGAGGCGAACCAGTTCCGGCCTGTAGGCCTTGGCTATCAGGATAAGGCGAAGTGAAATTGCCCCTGTAAGGCCCACAGCAAAGGCAAGCCATGTTACCCACGCTGGAAAACGCGAAGGTACCGCCGATTGCGAACCGGCATCAACAGGACAAATTGATGTTTCCATAATATTTGTTTCCGTATGAATAAACTTTACGAACCTGCTTGTTCTCCGGTTTCTGACTTACGGCCATTCCACTAATGCGGCAGGCTATAATGTCAGGAGTAGGTTAAAGCAGTGGTATCTATTCAGCGTGGTAAATGGTCTTGTTTTGGAGTGACTTTGAACAATTTCGTAGTTTTTTTGGCGAAGCGCAGCCACAAAAATCGCGTCTGTCTGAGCAAGGGACCAGCGAGTTTTGCGATTTTGGCGTAGCAAGCCTTAGAAAAACAAGACCATTTACCAACCTTTATTAACATAAGCCCGATGAACAGTTACAAGCAGTGCTTAACGCCCAGACACCCTCTGCATGGCAGAAAGCACCACAAGCTTTCTTACCTGGGCTATTTTCTTAAGCTCTTTTCCATTGATTTTTCTTGAGGAACTGAAGTCGCACAGAATACAACCAACGGGCCTGCCTTTGACTTGAACAGGACTTGCACACACCTGGTTGGTCAAAAGCCCTCCTGCATCATTAGGTACCAGTTCAGGAAGAAGCTGCCTCCATGTACCCATCACCTCGCAGTCCTTCTGAAATGCCGCTTTTAAAGGTGGATTATTCAAAGGATCCTGAACATCAAGATATTTTTTAATTATTCCCGCCTGTTTTCCAAGCGAATATCGCACTACGAGCCTTTTTCTGTCAGGAGTAAACAGACAGAGAGCGATATTGAGAGGATCAAAACCGCGGCGTATCACCTCCACAGCCAAAAGCAGTACCTGGTCCAAAGTAAACTTATTCTCAAGTATGGCACTGGTAATCTGATTAAGGAGATCAAGAAATAGTTCATCTCGATCATCTGATTCTTTTCCCCTCTCCTCATCCTGGACGATTTGGTCATGTTCTTCCTGATCTTGCTGAATCTGGGGAGATGTCTCAGACTGGCTTAATACCCCGCCCACACTGACATTTTTGAGCAATTTACAAAATTCAGTTCTCTTGTCCGAGGTAAGCGACACGGCCTTTTCAAGGCTTCTTTGAACAACATCCCTGTCAAGATTAAAATTCTTCTGAAACTTCTTCAGAAGTGCTGCTATCTGCTCTCCATCTCCACCTCCAAACAGCATGGAGCTCACGCGTGCTGCGGCCCTAACAAGTTCAAGATATTTCGGCTCCACGGAAGATGCATGCTGCTTGCATCCCTCCATGAAACCGGAGAGGCTTGCCGGTACACTCCAGAGTTCTGCAAGCCTGTAGCCGGTTTCCCTGAAAAAATCCCTGGCTATCTGTCTTTCAGACGAGTTGGAGGCATTTTCCATTTCGACCAAGGTGGAATAAAGTTCAGGGTCATAAAGGACCGTTACAATGCGTGCGATTGGCCTGTAAAGAGAGGCAACAAAAATTGCCTCTGAAGAGCCGATTTTTAATTCAGACTGGATGATCTGGGCAAAATTTGCTGCAAAGAATGTCTCGGCCAGCACATTAAGTGCAATGGGGTTGCTGTTATCTGCAAGCAGATCAAGCATGGCCATGTCCACCGCAATACTTCTCACAGTGTTAAAGCCAAGCATTACTACCGCCTGGGTAACAGTGGTGATCTCTGTATTTAACCGCCTGTAATAAGAAGAATTTACAACTATGAGAACCTTGTTGATAAGCCCGTAATCCTCAAGAATAACCTCGGCAAGTTCCTGCATGGAGACATCACTGTCCGGATCCAGTGCCATGAGCCTGCGGACAGTATCTGACATGCAGGGTATCTCGCCCTTTTCATTACTGAAAAGACGTGATATGACCACATCCAGGTCTTTTCTGGTTATCCTCTTATTTCCCATATTGATAAAACTTAATTTCAGGCCGCTGCGTTACCCATGCTGGACAGTACAAAGACACCTGGCGCCCTCAAGGTATTTTATGTAGTGTGCCAGAATCAGCCCATGATCAAAGGCAAGCTCATTCGGCAGGTTATCACTTGAAAAACACCTTGCATTTGCTGCGTCATCTCCTGCATTGGGATTTCCCTGGGCCTCTGCAACAAACACTGTGCTGACAGTATGAACGCGGCAGTCTCTTTGGGGATTTGAATAGACACCAAGCAGACCTTTAAGCATTACATCAAGCCCGGTCTCCTCCTTTGCCTCCCGCACTGCCGCAGTTTCCACACTTTCACCGTAATCTACAAACCCGCCTGGAATCGCCCAGCCATGAGGCGCATTTTTTCTCTCTATGAGGACAATACCACTCCCCTTGACTTCGATGATAATATCTACAGTGGGTACAGGATTTGCATAGACCTCGATCTCAGCCCCGCAAACCGGGCATTTTTTATATCGCCATGATGTCATAACTCAGAGTGTGCTGCCCTTTTTTCCGCTGAAATCTGACAATATCTCCACAAGAGATGAATGAAGCGGACCATTAGATGCCAATATCTCCTTCATAAAGGGATTATACTCCCCTCCTGCAAAATCTGTAACCGTTCCACCTGCCTCTGTTACAAGGAGCTGGGCTGCAGCAGTATCCCAGGGCTTTAGCCCGGCCTCCCAGAAACCATCAACCCTGCCGGCTGCAAGCCATGCAAGGTCAAGGGCTGCCGCCCCTGCCCGCCTGATGCCCTGCGCCTTTACAATTACCCGCTTGAGGGCATCAATGACCCACTGTGATTCCTGCCTGATGGTGTACGGAAACCCGGTTGCCATAAGCCCCCTGCCAAGATTATGTTCAGACGTGGTTCTGATAATGACGGAGTTAAGCCATGCCCCATGACCCCTTAAGGCAGCAAACATCTCATCAAGCACCGGGCAGTACACAGCACCTGCAAGCGGGCCTGCCTCCATGCCATCAACCGGACTGCCAAGATAGTAACAGACAGAGACGCAGAAAAATGGGAAGCCGTGGGCATAGTTGGTGGTGCCGTCAAGGGGGTCAATAATCCAGACCGCTCCCTGAGGGCAGGAAATATCAGTGGCAGACTCCTCTGCCATTATTGGCGCACTGCTCTCGGTGCTCAATATCTCCTTAACAGCCTTTTCCGAGGCTACATCCGCCTCTGTTACAAGGTCAATATCACCCTTGTACTTGATGTCATGAGGCTGAGAGTAAAGTTCCATGAGTACACTGCCTGCCTTAAGAGCTGCATTTACAGCAGTGGTGATAATGTGCTGATGTTCTGGTGAAACATCAGGTGAAAACTCCGGGAGGTATTTCATTCCACTATCGCCTTGAATTAAAGTTGGTAAATGGTCTTGTTTTGGAGTGACTTTGAATAATTTCGTAGTTTTTCTTGGCGAAGCGGAGCCAAAAAAAATCGCGTCTGTCTGAGCGAGGCCCGAGCGAGTTTCGCGATTTTGGTGGAGCAAGCCTTAGAAAAACAAGAAATTGTTCATCGGAACGGAAAAACAAGACCATTTACCACGCTGAATAGTTTTTAATTTACAAATACGGAACGCCACGCAGGAATATCCTGAACCACAGTTCCTGCTCCGGCTATAACCGTTTCAAGAGGGTTTTCTGCAGGATGGAACCTGATACCGCAACGAGCTGAAAGATACGATGCCAGGCCCCGCAGCATGGAACCTCCTCCGGTAAGCAGGGCACCCTTTGAGACCACATGATGCAACACTTCAACATCAACCTGGCGCATAACTTCCTTCACAAGATCAACGATATTTTCCACTATCTCTTCAAACACAGGGGCAAGCTCGGTTGAGGTAACTTCACAGGTAGTGGGAAGACCGGTCACAATATCCTTTCCTCCTGCCTGGGCAGTAAGCGGGCCGCCTTTCCAGCCGGGCACGCATCCGGCATCCCATTTAAGCTTTTCAGCACCGGAAATACTCATGACAAGCCCCCTTTGCCGCTTCATGTACCGGGCCACCTGTTCATTCATATCATCACCTGCAACACGCAGGGTCTCACAGGCGAGATATGCCATGTCACTTATTATTGCAGCCTCTGAAGTCCCACCGCCCATGTCAAGCACCATTGCCGGCGGCTCATCAGGGCCTGCAACACCTGCACCAACTGCTGCTGCCATAACCTCCTCCATGAGCCATGCCCTGTGGACATCAGCCTCCATGACTGCCTCAAGGACAGTCCTCTGCTCAGTCCGGGTTATGTTGGAGGGCACACACACCACAACATCCGGTGATAACAGCGCCTGCCTGTCTCTTACCTCATCAAGTATGGCATGAAGAAAGGAGGATACAGCATCATAATCACTGATAACACCGCGGGCCATTGGCCTTAATGCCTCAATGCCCTCAGGGGTCCGCCCAAGATAACTGCACGCCTGACTTCCAACAGCAAGCAGTTTTCCAGCATCAGACCTTGCAACTGCAGTAGGCTCGTTAAACACAATCCCCACATCCTCAAGATAGATAAGGGTATTGGCAGTACCCAGGTCGATGCCCAGATTTTTTCTGAAAACTTTCCGTAAACCTTTAAGCAATGGGTCCTCAACTAAACTTTCACGTCACTATTCAGCGTACTGATGTGAATAAAGGTTGGAAAATGGCCTTGTTTTTCCGTTCCGGTGAACAATTTCTTGTTTTTCTAAGGCTTACTACGCCAAAATCGCGAAACTCGCTCGTGCCTCGCTCAAACAGACGCGATTTTTGTGGCTTCGCTTCGCCAAGAAAAACTACGAAATTGTTCAAAGTCACTCCAAAACAAGACCATTTACCACGCTTAATAGATATTAAATAATAAAGGAAACCAACCGCAGGCTCATCAGCCGGCATGAACCCGCAAGGCCCCTGTCAACATATCAATAAGCTCCTCCGGCCAGTCTGACACCCGGGCGTTACCTGTAAAAATCACCACAACACTCATGGTAGAGCCTGGTATAACTATGCCCACAAGGACTTCGCCCCGGATAAGCATCTCTTCTTCTCCCAGGAGATAACTTTTATTAACATCTCCCCTGAACTCCTTCATCACAAGGCTCAAGCCCTTTCTGAAAAACCATCCTGTATAGCCGGAGTCAAGGCTGAACTGCTTGCCACGGAGCCTGTCATCCTCACGCCCATTTCTCCACAGGCGCTCCAGGGTATATAGTTCCTCACCCTTAAGCCTTGTGGCCGCAAGCACGGTATCAAGCCCAAGCAGTTTGGCAAGACTCTGAATGCACGCCATCATGCCCTGACGCTTTACAAGAACGGTGCTGCAGAATTTGCGGTGAAACTCAAGGTGCTTGACACAAACAGCAGCATCCCAGAGGTCAAGTGCAGACGCTGCGAAATCGTCCAGTATCTTCTGTTTTTTTTCAGGAAATGCGTGACGATTCCGGCTGTCAACCATGAGCACTCCCCGTCCTCCAGGAAGCGGAGATGCAAGGAGCGCCTTTATCTTTACGTCAGTGGCATATATGCCCAGTGTGCGGGTATCCCTGTCAAAGCTGGTAACGTGAAGTCTTCTGTTCTCCTTCGCCACCCAGCCAAGGAGACCATGACCAGGCTCAATACAGCAGTCAGGGATAAACTGGCGGCTCAGGCTCTCTCTTGCAGCAAGCTCCATGACTGTGCTGTGGGGCGGGCGGACAAACAGGGCTGCAGTATGGGCATCATAGACATTTGCCACCAGCCGGATGTGATTATCAAGAGAAGAGTTTCTGTATAGACGGTCCATATGGCGGCCTTAGCACTTCCCGTTCGGTGACAATGGCTGTGACAAGTTCTGCTGGAGTCACATCAAAAACCATATTGACAGTCTTGACGCCCTGTGCAGCGATACGCGTGCCTGCAACGGAAACTATCTCGTCTCCCTGGCGTTCCTCGATGGAGATGGCATCACCTGAGGGCATGTCAGGATCAATGGTTGAAACAGGTGCTGCAACTATGAATGGAATATTGTGCCGCCTGGCAAGCACTGCTACCTGATAGGTTCCTATCTTGTTTGCCACATCCCCATTGGCTGCTATCCTGTCGGAACCCACAACAACAGCATTAACCTTTCCAAGTTTCATCATCAGCCCGGCAGCATTGTCCACAATAAGAGTCACATCCATTCCATCTTTTATAAGCTCCCAGGCAGTAAGGCGTGAACCCTGAAACCACGGCCTTGTCTCATCTGCATAAATTTCAAGATTCCTGCCCGAGGATACCGCTGCCCTGATAACTCCGAGTGCTGTACCATATCCGCCTGTTGCAAGCGCACCTGCATTGCAGTGGGTAAGCACACCGCCCTCTTTTGGAAGAAGCCCTGCTCCAAGGCGTCCCATTTCCAAATTGCCCCGGATATCCTCCTCCCAGATTGCCATTGCCTCCTCTTCCAGAATCTCCGCTACCTCTCTGCCAGAGCTTCCGGTCTGAACTGCTACGGCGGCGACCCTGGAAAGCCTGTCAACTGCCCATTTGAGGTTAACAGCAGTAGGGCGGGCATCAATCATGTTGGCTGCCTGCTGATCCCATCTGGAAAGAAATTCCCGGCCAGAAAGCGAGCCTGCCTCCCTTGCGGCAAGAACCATTCCAAAAGCCGCAGTAATACCGATGGCAGGTGCTCCACGCACCACCATATCCCTTATGGCTTCGGCAACCTGTTCAGCATTTTCATAAAAGTTCCACTTCTCCTCTGCTGGAAGCAGCCTCTGGTCAAGGAGAGAAAAACGCCCCCCTGACCAGCGCATGGGAATTACCGTTGACCCTGCCTCCCTGGCAATCTCAAATATTCTTGTGTCGTCCACTGTTTAACAGACTCCCTGACCTGTATCCCTGACCTATGCCTCAAGCATCTCTAAAACGTAATGAATGATCAGCACAGTAAATGGTCTTGTTTTGGAGTGACTCTGAAGAATTTCGTAGTTTTTCTTGGCGAAGCGGAGCCATAAAATCGCGTCTGTCTGAGCGAGGCACGAGCGAGTTTCGCGATTTTGGCTTAAGCAAGCCTTAGAAAAACAAGAAATTGTTCTCCGGAACGGAAAAACAAGACCATTTACGAACCCTCATTACTGTTAATACGCTGTATAATTATCCCTCAAGCATTTTTCTGAAAATCTCATTCACCTTTTTGGGATTTGCCTTGCCCCTCGTCTCCCTCATAACCTGTCCCATGAGGAAACTAAGAACCTTTTTCTTGCCACCACGGTACAGCTCAACTTCCTTGGGATTTGCCTCCATCACCTTTGCAACAACTGCCTCAAGCTCTGACTCGTCACTGACCTGGGAAAGCCCCTTTTCCTCAACTATTGACGCAGGGGACTTGCCGGTCCCGAAACAGTCCTGCAACACCTCCTTGCCCATCTGCGCACTGATTGTCCCCTTGTCCACAAGGGCTAGTATCTCAGCCAGATATGCCGGGGTAACATTGCACTGTTCAATGGAGACATCGGTCTGTTTAAGTAGCTTCATGAGCTCCACCATTATCCAGTTTGACACGCTTTTTGGATTATCAAAGAGCCTTACCGCCTCTTCAAAATAATCCCCTGTCTCCCTTGAAACCGTCAGAACCGAGGCATCGTATTCAGGAAGCCCGTACTGTTCCATAAAGCGCCTGCGCTTCTCATCAGGAAGCTCGGGCAAATCTGCCCTTATCTCCTCCATCCACTGGTCACTTATCTCAATGGGGACAAGATCAGGATCCGGGAAGTAGCGGTAGTCGTGTGCCTCCTCCTTGCCTCTCATGGAGTGGGTAACACCTTTACCGGCATCCCAGAGTCTGGTCTCCTGCACTATCTCCTGCCCGTCAAGCAGCAGCGCAGTCTGACGCCTGATTTCATATTCAAGTGCCTTCTGCACGTTCCTGAAGGAGTTCATGTTCTTTAACTCGGACTTGGTGCCAAACTCTTTCTGCCCCTCTGGACGAAGGGAGATATTTGCATCACACCTGAGGCTTCCCTCCTCCATGTTGCCGTCACTGATTCCCAGATAACGCACAAGCTGCCGTATCTTCCTTACATAGGCAGCAGCCTCCTCAGGGCTTCTTATGTCCGGCTCACTTACTATCTCTATAAGAGGGGTCCCTGTCCTGTTAAGATCAACGTAACTTACAGGCCGTGACTCATCATGAACAAGTTTGCCTGCATCATCTTCAATATGAATCCTCGTAATCCCAATACGCCTGGTCTTGCCCTCAACATCTATATCAACCCAGCCGTGTTCAACCAGGGGAAGTTCATACTGTGAAATCTGATAGCCCTTTGGAAGATCAGGATAGAAGTAGTGCTTTCTTGCAAGCTGACTGTATTTTGGAATCTTGCAGTTTGTGGCCATGCCCATCCTCAGGGCATACTCAACCACCCTGCGGTTAAGCACCGGAAGCACACCAGGCATGCCAAGACATACAGGACAGGTCTGGGTATTGGGTGAAGACCCGAATTTGTTTACACAGGAACAGAATATCTTGCTACTGGTCTTGAGCTGGACATGCACCTCAAGACCTATAACAGCTTCATAGTTCATAAAAGATTAAACTCCCTTCAAATTACCAAAATTACGGGCATGCTCAGGTATTTAACACGCAGGGGTTTTGGTGGCAATCATGTCATCAATGTACTGCCCCACCCTTTGAAAAAGCTGATCCTTTTCATCAAATTCAGGCAGAGAATCCCTTAACGACTGGACATACCCACGTCTGCTCATCTCCTCAAGGGTTGGCACAAAGTTGATATCAAACACCCATGCAAGCCTTGCCAGGGCAAAATCATTCCGATTCTTCACACTGGCAATGTCAACGATGCGGCCTGCCATGATATCTGCGGCAACCTGCGGAGATATACCCGGGGTGTCAGGGCGTCCAAGCACAAGAACAGAATCGTCCTGTTCCGATTCCCTGCCCTGCCTGCAGTAATGGTCATTAAACACCCGCCATATATCAAGCTTGTCAGCATCCCTGAGCAGCATGGTCAAAGTGCTCTCAAGAAAGCTTGAAGCAGGTGGCACTGTCTTCATGTTGTGCCTGCGAATGGCAGTTATCACAAGCCGGCACTCACCACCTGCAAGCTCTTTCAAGAAGCTGTTTTCAAGACATACTTCCGCACTGAAGGCTGCATGATCCACAGAACGGGCGTCTTCAAAGGTGCCAAAACGCCTGAGCTGTTCAAACCTGCCAATGTCATGAAAGAGCCCTGCAAGCTCTGCAAGGAAAAGCGGCCTTTTATCAAGGCCTATTCGCCCCCCCAGCCGCTTCATCTCAGCCCTTACCCTCTGGGTATGGACAACTTTCAAAGCGGCCATACCCCGAAGTTCAGGCGGTATCAATCCTGATAAATAGTTCCTGACGTATGCACCGAAACGCCGCTGATAGATTTTTATCTCTGCTGACATGCCTGAATTTTTTATCCTAAAATAGCTCAAAGCTGAAAGCTCAAGGCTCAAAGTAAAAAAACGTATCTATATAGCGTGGTAAATGGTCCTGGGAACGGAAAAACAAGACCATTTACCAACCTCGTTGAATAAATGCGCTGAACAGTTACAAAAAAAACCCTGTCTGCTTTCAGCTTCCGACTTTGAGCTTAGAGCTAACTTTCATATCAGGGGAGTGACAGCGCCCCTACCACGAAAGTTTAGCCTGGAGGCCAGGTCATGCCCCTGCCGCCAATTACGTGAAGGTGGATATGATACACCTCCTGGCCTCCATCCCTGTTGCAGTTCATAACCGTGCGGTAGCCTTTTTCTGCAATACCCTCCTGTGCTGCGACCTTGGCAGCAGTGAGATAGATCTTTCCCATAAGTTCGGCATGATGCTCCTGAAGGTCGTTAATGGTGGCAATATGCTCCTTTGGAATAACCAGCACATGGGTTGGCCCCTGGGGATTTATGTCACGAAATGCCAGGACATCATCATCTTCATAAACAACATCAGGCTTGATCTCACCTGAAACCATCTTGCAAAACAGACAGTCAGACATATTGAATCCTCCAGTGATTTATAGTTGTTTAATAAAACTGTGGGATCAGTCAAAACTTAAGATACTGTAACCTATTCTTCCACCAATATCATGAAATTACAAGGAGCAAACCTGCCATGAGCAGAAGAGTCAGCAGCAACCTTATGTAGGTGTGGTGTGACATACGGTTATAGAGTGCTGTGCCTGCCCATGTTCCGGCAAGAACAGGCAGGGCACTTACTGCAAAAATCTCAAGCATCTCTCCTGTTATAAAACCTCCAAAAAAATGGGCTGTTACTATTATAATGCTGGCAACCAGAAAAAAGGCTGAAAGTGTGGCCTTCATGCGATCCCTGCTCCAGCCAAGGAGGGAGCAGTAAACGATTACCGGAGGCCCGCCGGTACTGAGTGAGGCTCCAAGCACTCCTGCTGCAAAACCAGCAAACCCGCCCCATACCTTAGAAAGATTCAACACAGGAAGTTTGATAAAAAGCGCCCAGAATGCAAATGAGGCAAGGACGATCCCCAAAAGCCTTCTCATAAGCACGTCATCAAAATTTCCCAGAAGGTAAACCCCTGTTGCAATGCCCGGGAGGCAGCCTGCGGTAAAGACTCCAACGGTCTTTATGTCAACGTGATGCCTCAGCCTTATTGTAAGGTCAGTTGTAATAATTGTACCCATAAGGACACAAAGCGGTGTAGCTACCTTTGCAGGCATGATCATGACCAGCAGAGGCATTGCAACAAGGGCAGAGCCAAACCCGCTCGTGCCCTGTACAAATGCAGCGAACATGCATATCAGTGCAGGCAATATGCAGTTATGAACTGTTTGGGATGTAAAAACAAAATCCATTAGGTCAAAAGCAGCCACCAATTAAATATTTTTGGTTTACTGACACAGTCCTGGATTTAGCGATTGTCGGATTTGCTGCAGATCCGGCAATCCCGAAGGGTTTCAAAAGTTTAAGAGTATGATAAATTTAAGTCCTTTTAATATCGTATAAAATCATTTCTTCAAACTTTTGAAACGCTCAATTCAGGACAGTGTCATTTCTAAACAAAATAGCTTGCATTTAGAGGGGAAACAGCGTATTTAAGGCTTGCAATCAGGACATGGTATAAGAACCTGAAAATATAGGCAGGTTAACCTAATATTTTTTAACAAACAACCATCGCTCAGGAGGCAGACATGGGACTTATTCAGGATCTTTTTGGCAAATCTCCCTTTGGACCCTTGGTGGAACATACAAAAAAGGTTCATGAATGCATCGAGCTTATCCAGCCACTTATTGATGCAGTAATAAATGAACAGTATGACGAGCTTGAAGCACTGCAGAACAAGGTATCAAAACTCGAGTACGAAGCAGACCGCCTGAAACATGCCATTCGTGTCCAGCTTCCCAGACGCTACTTCCTGCCTGTTGAACGTATAGAGCTTGACAACTTCCTGAACCGCCAGGACAAGATAGCAGATTATGTTGAGGATTTCTCCATCATTCTCACCATCAGAAAGACCAGGGTGCATCATGAGCTGCAGGACAAGTTCCGCAACCTGGTTAACCAGGTGCTGCAGGTCACAGGCACACTGCTTACAGCCGCAGTGGAGCTTGAGAACCTGGCCGAGGTATCCTTTGGCGGCGCTGAGGCACAAAGGGTACTTGAGTTTCTTGAGGGAATCGGCGAAGAAGAGTGGAAGGCTGACAGAATAGCGCGCCAACTCAGCAAGGACATTTACTCGCTTGAAAACGAACTTGATCCAATAACCATCATGTTCTATGAAAAAATGCTCCTTGCCTTGAGTGCCATTGCCAATGAGGCTGAAAACGCCGGTGACATGCTCAGGACAATGATTGTCAGATAACTGGTGGGGATTTTCTGCAATCAACAAGTACCAAACAGATTTATAAGCCACAAAAGATAACAGCCGGAGGGGATATGGATATTGTGATAATTATCGGGCTGGCAGCCATCCTGGGCCTGTACATGGCGTGGAATATTGGCGCTAATGACGTTGCCAACTCAATGGCAGATGCAGTTGGCTCCCGGGCGCTTTCAATCAAAAAAGCAGTTATTCTTGCAGGGTTATGTGAATTTGCGGGTGCTGTACTGGTTGGCGCTCATGTTACAGATACCGTGAGAAAGGGAATAGTTGACCCTTCAATCCTCTCCGCCCTTCCAGGCATTTCTCCCACTGATGCAGCAGCTCTGATGGTCATTGGCATGACAGTTTCACTGTTTTCTGCTGCAATCTGGCTTAACTACTCGTCATGGGCAGGAATGCCTGTATCTACTACCCACTCAATAGTTGGTGCTGTGGCGGGATTCGGCATTATTGCTGCAGGACACGATGCTGTAAACTGGGGAAAGATGGGACAGATTGTGGCAAGCTGGTTTATTTCTCCAGTAGCAGGGGGGATAATGGCATTTGTACTGTTCAAATTTATCTCCCGTGTGATCCTTGGTCATAACAGGCCGGTTGTTGCAGCGAAAAAATATATTCCATACATAGTCTTCCTGGTGTTTGCCGTTGTAACCCTTGCCACCATATACAAAGGGCTTAAACATGTAATAGGCGAAATTGAGTGGCTGTCCGGCTATATGTCCTTTGTTATTACCGGCATTATCAGCATCACTGCTGCGGTGATCTCCCGGAAACTTGCCAACAGCTACCTTCATGGCAAGGAAAAACTTAGAATTTCACAGCAGCTTGAGGAGGTAGAAAAGGTTTTTACCCCTCTGGTTATCATCAGCTCGTGCTCAGTTGCATTTGCCCACGGCGCCAATGATGTTGCCAATGCCGTAGGCCCCCTTGCTGCAATAGTCAACATTGCCGAAACCGGCAATATTGCCATGAAGGTTGGCGTGCCATTCTGGGTTCTTGCCCTTGGAGGCACGGGTATTGTAATCGGCCTTGCAACCTATGGTTACAGGGTGATGGATACGGTTGGAACCAAAATTACAGAAATCACCCCGTCCCGCGGCGTCGCAGCAGACATTGCCGCCACAACAGTTGTCCTGATATGCACCAGGATGAAACTTCCCATCTCCACGACCCATACACTTGTTGGCGCAATACTCGGAATCGGACTTGCCAGGGGACTGGGTGGAATTGACAGAACTGTAACCAAAAAGATATTTGGGTCCTGGTTTATTACAGTTCCTGCAGCAGCTATTATCTCAATGATTCTCTTCTATCTTGGAGAAAAATTCCTGTTTGAGACCGTACGGGACTTTATTGCCGGACACCACATTACCTGATGCCTGCCTTAACTTTCATGACATGGGGTTTGTCACCCCCTGACATGAAAGTTATCTGAAAGCTCAAAGTCGGAAGCTGAAAACCAACATGGTTTCTTTGACTTTCAACTTTGAGCCTTGAGCTATTTTCACGCTTAATGACTGATAAACCATAATTCACTGAACCGTTCAAGAAGCACGCTTCGGCACCTGCCAAGCCTTCCAAGCTCAACATCAAAACGGTGGAATCTTTTACTGTTAATATGCTCAAACTCATCCAGAACATGGTCACAGAAGTACCATGTACAACGGTATGACCTTGCCTGCCTGGGAAGGCTGCAGCCGTTTGGGCCAAGGAACTGGCATTTGTCAGTGTCTATAACATTAAAATTATAGTCTGGCAGGCCCTGGCCCATTGCAAGAAACAGAACCAGGTCCTCAAAATCAGGAAAGCCATGCCTGTTTACGCAACAGGGCACAGCACAGCAGTGACATACCGACTCGGTAAAATCGTGAAAAAAGGGCTCAAGAACCTGATAAAATTTTATTATGCGCCTGCCAAGGGCATGTATCTCTGCCAGTTCTTTTTGGTGCTGGGTAAAGAACCTTGAAAGCTCAACACACTCATCTCGGTAAAACTGTTCATCTTCAATCACGAGCTCTGGAAAATCCGGATAATCTTTCAACCTGACACCTTACTCCCATCCTATAACCTCATAGCCTTTCTCCCTGAGGCATCTCTGTACGAAGTTCATAAACAGCGGGTTCATATCTGTTGAATCTATTCCGCCTTTGACTGCACCTGCCGCAGCACCACCAGCAGCACCAGCAAGTATATAGTCTGTATCACGTCCGAGTATCAAAGCAGCAGTTCCGGCACCGGCAGCCCCTACTGCGCTCCCGGTTACACTCTTCTTGAAAATTTCACCGTCTTTATGACGGCTTACACCGCTTGACTCTGCAAGGGCAATACATGCATCAATATCACGCTGTGCCTGCATCTGCCCAACCTGGGCAAGGTGCCGGTTAGGATACAGGACAGGCCGTTTTGAGGAGGCACACCCTCCCAGAACAGAAAACAACATTGCAGCCACGGTAAACACAAAAATCAATCTTATGAATGATCTCATAAGCCGCCTCCTGCACGCTGATAAAACATTAAGGCCATGATTAATCTTAGTGTAACACAGAGGTACAGGAAAGGATTTTTTCACCGCACCTGAACAGAGAATCAGTGACAAACAAAATCATCCTGTCTTTTTGTTAAAAAGCAGGAAGATATATAAAACACCTGATGAGCTAAAGTTTCCTGTGGCTGGGACGATAAGTAATAATAATGAAATTCAAGCTGTAGCCTGCGGCAAACAGTTACTTCAGTCTATCTGGTTGAAATTTTGGCTTGTTTAACAAAACCTCTAAACACAAGACGACCTTGTTAAAAACCTCATCATGCGTTTGTTAGCCAAATCTGACACGTGAGCAGCCTATGATACAGTCAGCACAGGAATCCAGCAGCAAAATGCCAGGTTATGCAGTACCTATACTGTTTTTTACCATATCAGGTGTTACTGCAGGCTCGGAACTAAGCTGGATCAGAGAGATAGTTACGGCACACAGACTGACCCAGGTGCCAAATGCCAACGATTTTGTCTCAGGGGTGGTAAACATAAGGGGAGAGGTTATTTCAGTTCTGGACACATCTGCTCTCTGCTTTGGCAGAAAAAGTCAAAATCACTCACGCATCATACTCCTTGACACCAGGGATGCACCCCTTGGGCTTGCAGTTGATAATGTTTCTGCAGTCCATTCAGTTCTGCCTGAATCATTTACCACTGCTGACGACGACGAAAAACACGGAATCCCGCCTGAATACATTTCAGGGATCACCATATTCGAAGGCAGCAGGACTCCGCTGCTGGATATACCAGCACTTTTGAAACACATAAATAAAAATTTCCCTCATCTTAAGGAGGCTACGGAATGAAAGGCAAAACGGGAGGCATAAGTTTTCTTAAAGGCATGAGACTTCAGAGTAAAGTTCTCATTATGATCTCCATAGTTATGGCTGCAGTTGTTGCGGTCCAGGCTTACATATATTTTGCACAGCGGAACATTTTGATAAAAACAGGTGAGAAGAACCTGGCGGAAGAGGCAAGACAGCTTGCTGTAAATCTCCAGACCTATATTGAATCAATGGCACAGGAGGTCAAAACCATCGCCCTGCTGGATGTAACCCGTAATGCCCTTGCCCCAACAGGCGATCATATATCCCAGGACAGTTTTCTGCAGGACCTGGCAAAACAGAGTGCTGACTTTACCGCCTTTGTAATCCTTGACAAATGGGGAAATTCGGTTGCCTCCGGGTTGAACAGGCTTAGAGGAAAAAATTTCAAACCCGCAGAATGGGGCTTTGTTGACCTTTCCAAGGGACAGGCAGCACTTGCAGGCCCTGTCACTCTGCCTGGAACCAAGCAGGAGAGGGGTTTTGGTATCTCAGCGCCTGTCTTTGAAAACGGAATCAGAACAGGAACCGTGCTGGGAATCATTGCCCCAGAGGCATTTGGTTCTGTACTTGGCCGCACTCTTAATATGATAAAGTCAAAAAAGGGAACAGTTTATATCACAGACAGTATGGGAAGGGTGGTCATATCTGCTGACCAGGCACTTTCAGGAAGAGCATATGCAAAGTGGATCAGCTCTGAAAAAAAGCCAAAAGGAATCAGGGAGGGAATCGGTTCTTCGGGTGAATCTGTTGCCGGATTTTACAAATTATCAGCCGCGTCCAACGTAATTCTCCCTGAATGGGTTGCAGTTGCTGAAATACCGGAATCAAACCTGGCAGCCTCACTTGAAGGGGTGATTCAGCACGGATTTATCGGCAACGGTATAATCTTCCTCCTTCTTATGCTTCTTGCCCATTTTATCAACACCAATGTTGTTAATCCCATTGTAAGGACATCTCAGCTTCTCAAACAGACAGCAGAAGACCTTGACCTTACCAGGCGAATTGAAGCAACCAGCAATGATGAAATTGGAAGGATGGCAGAGGCAGTAAACCATTTCCTTGATGCATTGCAGTCAACCTTCCGTGAACTCATCCAGACCAGTGCTGATTTTGCAAAGGCAAGCATGCACGTTAACGAGGTTGCCTCCAGCATTACATCAAATGCAGAATCCCAGGCAAAAAGGGCACAGGAGGTCCAGAAAAGGGTTGAAATAATGGGTCAGACCGCCCAGGAAGTTGCAGAACATGCTGACTCCTCTGCAAAACTTGCCAGGGATGCAGCCCAGGTCATCCAGGATATGGCAAGGACAGCAACACGTATCACCGAAATCTCTTCCGAGAACAAGGAAGGAGCATCATGGGCTGCTGGAACGGTTGCCAACATGGGTGAAACAGCCAAACAGGTTCAGGCTACGGCTATCAAACAGTCAGAGGCAGCACTGGAGACAGCAGAATCACTTAAAGATATGGCTTCAAAACTCCAGAGGATGGCTGATGAGTCCCAGAAAGCAGCGGTTCAGGCCAAGGAGACCCTGGATAGTGCCCGCCAAGGCAGAGAGGCAATGGAACAGACTGTTAAGGGTATGGAGGCAATTGCAACCAGTTCCGAACAGGTTCGTGATATTGTTGACCTTATTTCTGACATTGCTGAACAGACAAACCTGCTGGCTCTAAACGCTGCAATTGAGGCTGCAAGGGCAGGGGAACATGGCCGGGGATTCGCGGTAGTTGCCGAGGAAATCAGAAAACTTGCTGACAGGACAGCAGAATCTACCAGGGAGATTGAAACCCTTATTGCCGAGAGTGCTGAAAATGTTGAACAGGGAATGAAACTTGCCGCAGAGAGTGCAAATGCACTTGAAACACTTGTTGAAACCGTTGAATCAGGCAGTGAAGTTACCTTCAAGATTTCAGAAGTTACACAGCAGGAGGCAGAATCCGTTGAGGGACTCCTTGACTCAACCTCAAAACTTGAAGACCTTGCCTCCACTATTGTTCAGATGACCAACCGCCAGGCAGAACGAAGGAAACAGGCAGAAGAGTCCATTAAAAAACTCATGGCCCTTAGTGATGACATTGCGGCTGCAGCCAACTCCAGTACCCTTACCACCAAGACAGCGGTGGAGACTGTTGACAAGGTTATCACAAACTCCGAGGGCATTACCTCCAGGACAACCAAGCAACGTGAACGAAGCGCTGCCCTGCGCCAGATAATGGATCAGATGGCAGCCATTGCAATCAATAACGCCAAAGGTGCGGAAACTGCTCTTGCTGACATGGAAGCTCTTGAGAAAAAGGCAAGAGAGATGGAAAAGACACTGCGGAGGTTCAAGATCTCTGCCATAGGATAAAGCGGCCAGGTGCCAATTTCAGATTAGTCGATTTCGCCCGGACAGCAGGCCCGACACCCTGTCTGGGCATTTTTTATCCAACCCTTAAATTCCTCCAGGTAATCCCTGCCAGCCCCCAGACAATTACAACCGGGATCATCACTGACAGAAATGGCGGAAGTGCAAGATATGTCCCTATGTTTATCACAAGCTGCTGCCCAAAGTGGAGCGCAAGCCCTGCAAATGCCCCGGCAACAATCCTGAACCCTGCTCCAATTTCACGCACAGAGCCAAAGACAAATGATAAAGACAGAAGGGCCATTGCTGCAGTGGTGAGGGGATTGGCAAGTTTGCGCCACAGTGCCATTGAGTAATGATCCGGATTCTGTCCACTCTTTTCAAGGGCGTCAATATATCCCATAAGCTCAGGGATTGTGAAACTTGAGGGGGGCAACTCCAGGGCACTTACCTGCTCAGGATTCAGAAAATCCCCCAGGGTAATCTCCGGGACCTGGTGTTTTTTCATGGTCATCATGCTGGTGCCTGTGACGTTGTGCAGGACCCATCTGTCCTTCAGTATCTCAGCACTCTGCGCCCTGATAACCCTGCTTAACTTCCCGGGCCTTGTAAACTCAAATATCTCTATACCGCTTACTGTGCCATCATTTACTACATTTTCCACGTGGATAATAGAACCCTTGAATCTTGCCCAGAAACCATGACTTACAGGTGTCACTGCCCTTCCTGAAAGCTTCTGGAAACGCATATTACGCGCCTTCTTCTCAAGGTATGGAATCATTGTTTCCCCTGCAAGCGAAGAGATGAGCATAATTACAAGACACATACTCATTACCGGCATACTGATTCTTAAAACAGACATTCCTGATGCCTGCATTGCCACAAGTTCATGCCTGTCTGACAGGGCACCAAGTGAAATTATGCCTGCAAGAAGCACAACCATTGGAACAAGGTCTGAAAGACGACCGGGCAGTGTATAAAGCACGTAGAGTAACGCATGGAAATTGGTGTAACTGCCGCACCCTACACTCTCAAGCTGGGCCATGAGCTCAAAAAAGCTGAAGAGCACACCTGGCACAGCAAGCACTGCAATAAATGCCTTAAAAAAGAATCCTGCTATGTAAAGGTCCAGGGTTTTCATGTACGAGCACCGAACATCCCGGTCTTTTTAAGAAACAGCGCCAACAGCACCACAAGAAAAACCTGGCTCCACCAAATTCCGGGGACAGAAGGTATTTGGCCCTGTGCAACCCACTTTTTCAGAAGAGCTGCCAAAAGATAGTAGAGAGCAAAAACAGTAATTGCCACCGGAACAGACGCTGACTTTGTCTGCCTGGGGGTTGAAACCCCAAGCGGCACACCAAGGAGGGCAAGGAGCAGGGTTGACAGCGGGGTTATAAACCGCCACTGCAGTTCGGCAATTTCTTCAAGTGAAGAGCCGCCCAAGAGGTGCAGCAGGGGAACTGCCTTTATCTTGTCCTCCTTCTCTATGACCGGCGGTTCAAGAATCATCCTGGAACGTTCAAACTCAATCATCATGGAGCGGCTGCCATCATAAGCATACTCATATTGGCAGCCATTTAACAGCATGAGGTACGGCCTTCCATCAGGGCCAGCATACTGTTTGGCACTGCTGGCTGAGATCAGTTCCCTTTCATCATCCTTATTCGTATAGATAAATACGTTACTGGCGGTTTTGTTATGCAGATCCACACTCTGGGCAAACATAACCCTATTGCCGTGCCATATCTCATAAAAGATTCCGCCTTTCATGCGGGTAAGATCAAACCTTGCTCTCTCCTCTGTCTTTAGTGTGAAAAACTGGTTCCAGGCCCAGGGTCTTATATATAATGATAGAATGGCAACCAAAGCTGCTGCCAGGGCTGAGGCAATTGCAACTGACTTAAAGATCCGCCCGGGACCTATGCCACAGGCGGCAAGGGCTGTAATCTCTGAGTTTCTGTAGAGCCGGTTAAGAGCTATTACCACTGAAAGGAACAGCGTGGTGGGAATAAGGACCTCCAGGGCAATTACCACGCGAAGCAGGATAAGGACCATGACCGTAAAGCCTGGCAGCTCCCCCTGCGCCGCATCAGCCCAGTATCTTGTTGCCATGTAACAGCCGAACATAAATACCAGCAGACCACATGTTGCAACAGCAGGCCTGACAATCTCCCTGATGAGATATCGTTCAAGAATCATAACGCTATAATGGGCAGCCAGGCTAATACTCAGAAAAAATGCCGGACTGATGCCGGTCTTTTGCTTAGCGGATATCAGGCTGAGCCGGCGAAGTCTAAAGTCAGGATAGGGTAATATTACCGTGGAAAAGTACTAACATTGATAAAGAAGAAATTATGTAACTGTTAAGCGCATTCACCTTAATAAGGTTGGCAAATGCCCTTGCCCTCAGTTTTTTTGGCAACAGAAAGCGATGCAATCATCCTGCGTGCATTATCAAGGTCCTCAGGATAATCCACTTCACACCATGAATAACCGGTGATTGGACATGTACTTATTGGCATTTCTCCTGCAATCTTGTCAATTACAGACAGGTACCATCTTCCTTTACTCGAAGGGTTCTCAACAGCTTCGGCAAGTGCCTTTTTGAAAATATCTGGCCCCTCTCCCAGAAAACGGATAAAACCAATTGATTCCCCGTCAACACTTTCAACCGGCAGCTGCTTGCCAACATGTAAAAGCCGCCCCTTATCAACCACAACCTTCATGTCATCGCTGTCATAGTTATCCTTGACATTTATTGCCATGGTTATTGAAGAAGGCGGACAGTTCATAAGGGTACTGGCCACAGCAGGCTCAAACAGCGTGTCTCCATTAAGCAGCAAGAAATCCTTATCCATCTCACTGCTTGCCCACCAGCAGCTCACAAGGTTGTCAGAAGTGGCATAATGAGGATTATAAAGAGTCCTTACTCCATTATCAGCATAGGTTTCTGATATCAGCCTGTCCACCTTGGATGCCCCGTAACCGGTGACGATTACTATTTCATTAACGCCCATACCAAGAAGCGTATTGATCTGCCACTCAAGAATAGTACCACTGCCAACATCAAGCATACACTTGGGCATGTCAGCAGTCATGGGCAAAAGGCGTTTCCCCTGCCCTGCGCTTAATATTATTGCCTTCAAAAGTTTACTCCACTACGGTTTTATGGTTGTATTCACCTAAACATTAGCATAGCCGGTTTCATGGTCACAGTTGACGTTAATGCTTGTCATCACCATGCCAGGGCATTCACTATCCATGCAAATCCGGTCACAATCTATATATTGTTTTTTATCGCATGTCCACTCCACCGGTAACATTTGGTATTTTGTATCTATTCAGCGTGGTAACCGGAGCGTAAAAACAAGACCATTTACCAACCTTTATTATTAGTACGCTTAACAGTTAAGGCATTTTTAACCTAGATTGAGCGTTTCAAAATATGGAAAATTGTTTTTTCACCGATATTAAAAAGAGTTATGTCAATAATAGCTTCCCAATTTTGAAACCCTTCGGGATTGCCGTATTTACTGCATCTCCTTTGTCAGGGGAATTCCCATATAGCCAACTATTATGGGAATTCCCCTTTCGCGGATCTGTAGCAAATCCGGCAATCGCTCAATCCAGGTTTAAACTTTTCCCGAATTGAGCAACAAGCAGGAATCCTTAAAACAACCATGTCAGCCTCCTCAACCCTGCAAATAAACCCCATTACAAATCTACGTAAATCCAGGCTGCTTTCAGATTTTATCAGGCTCCAATACTCTGTTTACAGGGACGATCCCACGTGGATACCTCCCCTTGAATTAGAGCGGAGAATACACCTATCTCCTGAAAATCCATATTTCAGACATGCCAAATGTAAATTCTGGGTAGCCTACAGGAAAGGAAGGCCTGTTGGACGCATAAGTGCTCAAATTGACGAGCTTTATATCCACCGTTATGGTGAAAACACAGGTTTTTTTGGCATGCTGGAGGCTGAAAAGAACGATGAAACAGTGGGCATGCTTCTTAAAACTGCGGAAGACTGGTTAAAAAACATGGGAATGACCAAGGTCATGGGACCGTTTAATCTCTCCATAAATCAGGAGTGCGGTATGCTTGTAGAAGGCTTTGACACACCGCCATCCATGATGATGGCCCATACAAAACCGTGGTACCCCCAGGCAGTTGAAGCATGCGGCTATGAAAAAGAAAAGGACCTTCTTGCCTACACAATGGACACTGACCAGGAACAGCCTCCGGCAATCACACGTATTCTTGAAAAAACCGCAACAGGCATGCGGACAAGAGGAATTGACAGATCACAACTTGCCGGTGAGATGGATATAATCTTTGGCATTTTCAATGATGCATGGTCTGAAAACTGGGGATTTGTGCCGTTTACCAGGGAAGAGTATCTGGAAATAGGCCAGACCATGAAATTTATCGCTGACAACCGGCTTGTAAGAATAGCAGAGATAGATGATGAACCTGCTGCATTTATCGTGGTGCTTCCAAACATCAATGAAGCCATCTGTGACCTCAATGGAAGGCTGCTGCCCTTCGGGTGGCTTAAACTGCTTTGGAGGTTAAAGGTGAGGCATCCTTCTACAGGGCGCGTTCTTCTCATGGGAGTTATAAAGAAATACAGAGACACCCTTACCGGTGCTGCCCTTGCCTACAACCTCTTTAGTGATATAAGCATTGCGGTAAGAGAGCTTGGCATAAAGAGTCTTGAGCTGTCATGGATACTGGAAGATAACACAATCATGAGGAGGATAATAGAATCCCTGGGGGGAAGGGAGTACAAGCGGTACAGGATTTACGGAAAACGGATATCATAAATTCAGGCTTAACAGCATGAAATTTTCAGCAATTATACTGGCAGGAGACAGAGAAGCAGAGAACCCGGTTGCAAGGACAGCAGGAGTGGAGTGCAAAGTCCTGGCACCTGTTAACGGGGTACCTATGATAAGCAGGGTCACAGCCGCACTTGATAAGGCAGAATCTGTTGAAAACATTATTATATGCGGCCCCAAAAGATCCACATTTGAAAAATCAGATGTTTTGGGAAAGCTCTGCGCACAAGAAAACATTGACTGGATTGAACCGGGAATCTCCCCCAGCAGCAGTGCATGGCAGGCCATGAAACACCTTTCCGAAAACAGCGATCCCAACCGGCCTGTACTTGTAACAACAGGAGACCACGCATTAATAACCCCTGAAATGATTGACTACTTCTGTAACACATCTGCTGCGAAAGGATGTGATGTAACAGCAGCCCTTGCAAGAGCTGATAAAGTCAACCAGGCATTTCCAAGGACCCGGCGCACTGTGTACAAACTAAAGGACGGCGGTTTCTGCTCCTGTAATCTCTTCGGATTCCTTACGCCCAAAGCTGGTAATGCTGCACAATTCTGGCAAAGTGTTGAGGCAAAACGCAAAAAACCGCTTTACGTGGTGAACTCCTTTGGATGGCTTGCAGCATTTAAATATATTTTTGGAATACTCACCTTGAAAGAGGGGCTTAAGCGCATATCGTCATGCCTTGGATGCAGGGCAGATGTTGTTATAATGCCCTGGCCAGAGGCTGCAGTTGACGTGGATACACCTGCTGACCTTGAGATGGTGGACGAAATTTCCAGGCGCTGTTCTGAAAAAACTTAAGTATGATGGTATCTATTCTGCGTGGTAAATGGTCTTATTTTGGAGTGACTTTGAACAATTTCGTAGTTTTTCTTGGCGAAGCGCAGCCATAAAATCGCGTATGTCTGAGGGAGGCACGAGCGAGTTTCGCGATTTTGGCTTAAGCAAGCCTTAGAAAAACAAGAAATTGTTCTCTGGAACGGAAAACAAGGGCATTTACCAACCTTTTAAGTACGCTGAACAGTTACGCGTGATACAGCTTACTTCTGCCAGGATACCTGCGTAAGCCTAAGCGTAACATCACCGGCAACGGCATTATTTCCCTTGATAATTACCGGCAGCCTGGAGGTTTCATCTACCTGTATCAAGATATCGTCTTCAAGTCCAAGCATGGAAAAGTGTTCAGATGAACCAACTGTTTTTCTCTGAGACAGACTGATTACACAGTGCTTTTTATTATTTTCAACACACTTCAGACTAACCTGATGCAGGGCCTTCTTGCCAAAGACACAGATGGAAGGCTCAAATTTATTACCCGCACTTACTCCACAGAGGGATACCATATAAGGAAGAAGGGCAGGGTCAGAAACCCTGCTGCACGTCTCTTTCTGTTTGATAAAATCATAAAATTCTTCCTTAACCCTTACCACATTCCCGGTCTTGGGGTCTTTCTTAATCTTCCATCTTCTTACCCCTCCCTCTTCCCATCTGTACACCTTCAATACTTCAGGACGGTTACTTTTCCAGCGGAGCCGCGACACAGCCTCCATAGTCTCAGGCACAAACCACACAATACGTTCTGATACCATATCAGGCACAAGGAACCCTTCCAGAACCCGTTTTATATATATCGCTGGCAATCTCCTGATTTGAGGAGTAATTAAATCTGACTCAAACAAAACATCTGAAAAACCGGCCATGTTACTGAAAAGTGATTTGCCGGGTGCCAGAGGCTCAACAGTTACAGAGAGATGCACCCCTGTCCTTGTAGCCTCAAAAATCAAAACGGGCAATTCCTGACACGAGCGCATTTGGCCGTCGTCAGCAACGCACGGGCACGAAGAAAGCTGTATGAATATGGCTACAAAAACTGCCAGAAAAACTTTTCGATAACCTGTATTGCCTGATAAAAGCATCCCGATTTCTCCACTCCTTACCCTTTTCACAGTTGATTCATTGAAAAGGTGATGTTATGTTTACCGCCGCTATATTACCTGTGTTTTTCCTTTTTTTTACAAATATAACCAAATAGCCAAGCATATGCCCAATTAAGCGATGTGTCTGTAATCGTTTTGCTTAAATAATGGCATTTTTTTTAAATATAAATGGATCCTACCCCTACACTCAATACAGTCCCCCTTAAAACCGGAACTTTCGATACCCTTGCCCTTGCACTGGATTATGCAGCAACAGGAGAAACGGGCTTTAATTTTTACTCACGCAGGGGTGAACTGTATGATGTGCTGCCCTACAGCAGGCTCAAAGCTGAGGCAATGGAGCTGGCATCCCGTCTGCTCTCCCTTGACCTTGAAAGAAACTCCCGGGTCGCACTGGTTGCTACAACCCACCCTGAGTTCGTGCGTTTTTTCTTTGCCTGCCAGTATGCAGGACTTATTCCAGTACCTCTTCCATTAGGAACTCATCTGAACGGATCAGAGGCATACATTGGCCAATTAAGAAGACTTCTTACCATTTGCGGGGCTGATATTGCAGTATCCACACCCGACTTCCTTGACTTTCTGCTAAAGGCATCCGATGGCCTGGGCATGAAGATGACAGGTCCGCCAGAAGATTTTCATGCTCTCCCGACCTCAACCCAAAAACTTCACCCGCTGGAACCGCACGAACTGGCATATCTGCAGTTTACATCCGGCAGCACACGCTTCCCAAAGGGAGTGATGATTACACAGGCAGCAGTGATGAACAACTTGTCTGCAATAGCCGGGCCAGGAATCAAGGTCAGGGAGGGTGACAGAGCAGTATCATGGCTTCCCTTTTACCACGATATGGGCCTTGTTGGACTCCTGCTGGCAAGCATGGCAAGCCAGCTCTCTGTGGATTTTTTCAGCACAATAGATTTTGTAATGCGTCCTCGCCTGTGGCTTAAGCTAATATCAGACAACAGGGCATCCATATCATTTGGACCGCCATTTTCATACGAGCTTTCAGCCATGCGCCTCAAGCCCCATGAAATAGAAGGTCTTGATCTGAGTTCCTGGCGCATTGCCGGCATAGGAGCGGAGATGATAAGAAAACAGTCTCTGGACAAATTTGCAAAATGTCTGAAGCCTGCCGGTTTCAGTCCAAAGGCATTCATACCGTGTTATGGCATGGCTGAATGTTCCCTGGCCGTTACCTTTGCCCCTGTAAATTCCGGAATAACCACGGACACAATAGATGCAGAACGACTTGCAGAGACCAATGATGTTGTTTACCTGAACGAAAATGATGAACAACATGAGGCAGTAAGGGCAAATACCTTTGTCAGATGTGGAAGGCCCCTGCCAACCTTTGAGGTTGAAATCAGAGACGCAGAAGGAAAAATTCTTTCAGAAGGTAAATGCGGCACCCTTTTTCTCAGGGGACCAAGCATAATGACCGGATATTTTGCAGATGCTGAGGCAACAGCAGAAGTGCTCTCAAAAAACGGGTGGCTTAATACCGGTGACATGGCCTACTGGTCAGATGGAGAGATAGTTATTACAGGCCGTTCAAAAGACCTTATCATAATAAACGGCAGGAATATATGGCCACAGGACATCGAATACCTTGCTGAAAGCATTGACGGAATACGGGCTGGAGACGCCTGTGCCTTCTCATGCACTGACAGTAACGGCCTTGAGGAGGCGGTCCTGCTGGTACAAAGCAAGATAACCGATGTTGCTGAAAAGGCGCGCCGGGTAGAAGAGCTAAAACGTCTGGTGCGCCAGGAGTTAGGAATTGAATGCATTGTTGAAATTGTCCCCAAGAATACACTGGTACGAACCACGTCAGGGAAACCCAGCCGCAGCGGAAGTCGCAAGGTCTATCTTGCAATGAACGGTGAGAAAGCAGCTGCCTGATACCTTTGTGCCCGTACCAGATTAAGCCCCATCCCCAATGAATGACCATTTTCCCCGTGTAGCTGTCACAGGTGCAACAGGCTTCATTGGTTCTGCTTTGCTAAAAGTGCTTTGGGAATCGGGCTGGCACATCAATGCCCTGACAAGAAAGAAAAAAAACAGGGTCCTTCCTCAAAGAAAAAATCTCACCTGGATAACTGGCGATCTCAATGACATCGATAGCATTGAAAAACTGGTAGCCGGTGCTGATGCTGTTGTCCACTGTGCCGGCACAGTTAGAGGGCGTGCCTTAAAAGATTTTGAGGCAGTCAACGTGCATGGCACATCAACCATTGCAGAAATCTGCTCCAGGTGCCAAAAGCCTCCCATATTAATACATATCTCATCACTTGCAGCACGGGAACCTCACCTGTCTCATTATGCCGCAAGCAAAAGAGCTGGAGAAATTGCTTTAATTAAAAAATATTACCCTGAAAAGCTGGTTATACTCCGTCCAACTGCTGTGTACGGACCTGGTGACAGGGAACTTTTGCCGCTTTTCAAGGTCATGGCCATGGGCATTTGTCCGGTAATTGGCAGCACAACCCAGAGACTGTCATTGATAAATGTCCATGACCTTGCAAATGCCATCAAAACCGTCATAAAAACAGGGATTGCAAGGGATGCAGGGATTTATGAGATCCACGATGGAATGGAGGGGGGATATACATGGCATGATATTATTGATACAGTCTCAATAATCACAGGCAAAAAAATAAACAGGATTAAAATACCTGCAACTATTGTAAAGTTTCTTGGATTGGTTAATATTTGTGTTTCAAGAATAACAGGAAATGCTCCAATGCTGACTCTAGGCAAGGCAAATGAGCTTTTACATCCTGACTGGACCGCTGAGAACGGCCCTATTTCCCAGGATTATCATTGGTCTCCTGTTATAAGTTTGAAGAAGGGGCTGAGGGAACTTTTAGCAGCGTGAAATAAACCTGGAATGAACAGAGTTTCAAATTCTACAGAAAGGTGTTGGTCTCATGGGAGAGGAAAGGGAAGTTCTTGGAAAAATCATCCAAATACTCAAACCAATGGTGCCTGAAGATACGGAGATTACCCCTGAAACAGATTTGGCTACAGATCTCTCAATTGATTCCTTGAAATCCATGGAGATCCTTGCCCAGATTGAGGATACCTTTGACATCTCCATCCCCATAAATGTACTTGCTGAAGTTCGCACAGTGGAAGATCTTGCTACGCAAATAAAAAAACTTATCTGACATATCCATCTCAATGAACATCTTTGACAAATTTGACAAACTTGTCCAGGCAGGCCAGAAACTTGAACAGGAATTTGGCGCCTTCTTTCAGGTGGTAATGGATGAAATCCTGTCCAGCACCGAGGCTGTTATAAATGGCAAAAAGGTAATTCTGGCCGGAACCAACAACTACCTGGGCCTTTCAATGGACCCTGAATGCATAGAGGCAGCGTGCCAGGCAACCAGACAAAACGGTACAGGAACCACTGGTTCCCGCATGGCAAACGGGACTTTTTCAGGTCATGTCCAGCTTGAAGAGGCCCTTTCAAATTTTCTTGGCTGCTCAAACACGATCGTTTTCACCACAGGATATGGTGCAAACCTGGCTGTGCTCTCATCCCTGGCTGGCCCCGGCGACATCGCTCTGCTTGACGCTGACTGTCATGCCAGCATATATGACGGCTGCCGCATGGGCGGGGCTGAGATGTTCCGTTTCAAGCACAACAATATGGAAGACCTTGAAAAAAGGCTCTCCCGTCTGCAGAAACGCAAAACAAACATTCTGATTATCATAGAAGGGCTTTACAGCATGCTGGGGGATCGGGCATGCATAAGAGAAATAGTTGAACTGAAAGAAAAATACGGGGCTTATCTCCTGGTAGATGAGGCACACTCACTGGGAGTATTGGGAGAAAATGGCAGGGGACTTGCCGAAGAGGCAGGGGTTTCAGACAAGGTTGACTTTATCACCGGTACGTTCAGCAAGAGCCTTGGTGCAACCGGGGGCTTTTGTTCAAGCAACCACCAGCAGCTTGAAATTCTGCGCTACGCAAGCAGGCCATATATTTTTACTGCCTCCCCCTCCCCTTCCAACATAGCATCTGCAAGAAAGGCACTTGAGATAATCGCCACACGTCCTGAGCTTAGAACAAGGCTATGGCAAAACACAAATGCACTCTATGACAGGCTGTCCTCACTCAAGCTGAACCTTGGCCCTGAACCCACTCCCATTATTCCTGTAAGATTCACTGATCCGCATGAAGCCTTGAGAGTGTGGAAGGGACTGCTTGCTAAAGGTGTTTATGTAAACATGGTACTGCCACCTGCCACACCAGATGGAAGTGCATTTTTGCGCTGCAGTATGAGCGCATCTCACACACCTGAGCAGGTATCCACCATTGGTGATGCATTTGAAGCCCTTACCTCTGAATAACACCGCTCTAAATGCCAGCATAAAGGTTATTTCCATTCATTACCCTCTCTTAAAGCTGGCTATATAAATTGTTGCAGCCCCTTGCCAGATCCGGACAATGAATCTCGTCCTCACATTTCTGAAACGCTATCCGTCCCAAAGCGTAGTAACCCTCTTTGCCATGCTCTTTGCCGGCATTGCCGAGGGTTTTGGGATGTCAATGCTCCTTCCGCTACTCACGCTTTCCTTTGACAGTTCCGGATCAGCCATGCAGCAGCCAGGCTCCAACCACTCCCCTTCCTCACTGGAAATTGCAGTAAGCAATCTTTTCGCGTTCCTTCATATTCACCCAACAGTTGGCCTTCTGCTCATCCTTTTTGTAATGAGCATTATTATCAAAGTCAGCCTGGTTCTGATTGCCAACAGACAGGTTGGATACATGGTTGCAAGGGTTGCAACAGACCTGAGGCTTGACCTGATACGCGCCATATTTGCAAGCCGATGGGAATATTTTGTACATCAGTCTGCCGGTGCATTCACAAACTCATTTGCAACCGAGGCACAACGCTCTGCAAGCGCCTACCTCTTTGGCATGAGGATAATTGCACTGCTCTTAAACTGCATTGTCTATATATCAGTTGCCATGATGGTGACCTGGCGTATCACACTCCTTGCACTGGTAGTAGGATCATTAATTCTTTACCTGCTGAAACAGCTTGTCATAAAGGCCAAACAGGCAGGAAAAAACCAGACAGACAAGCTTAAATCTCTGATTTCACTAATGACTGACACCCTTCAGTCCATAAAGCCCCTGAAGGCAATGGCAAGGGAACAGACCACCCAGACAATGCTTGAACAGGAAACACTTAATTTAAACCATGCGTTAAGGATGCAGGTATTCAGCCGGGAGGCACTGAGGGCAATGCAGGAACCACTTATGACCATATTTTTCTCAGCAGGTCTGTACATTGCCCTGGTAACCTTCAATCTTTCTATTTCAAGCGTCCTGGTCATGGTGTACATGCTTAACAAGATTCTAAAGACCCTTCAGAGGGCACAGCGGCAACATCAATCCATGGTAATTGCCGAAAGTGCCTACTGGTCCATGCAAAGCAGGATACAGGAGGCTCAAAAATGGTATGAGCAGTGGAAAGGAACCAAACTTCCGTTTTTTACGCAGGCAATTCGTCTGCACAATGTAAGCTTTTCATACGACAGCAAATCCATTCTTAATAACATCAGTGTAACATTTCCCAAGGGCAGGTTTATCACACTGGCAGGGCCATCAGGTGTTGGCAAAACGACTCTGGCTGATCTGATCTGCGGGCTTATGGTGCCATCAAGCGGTGACATACTGATTGACCACACCTCACTTAGCGAATTTGATATCAAAAAATGGCGTAAGATGATCGGCTATGTGGCGCAGGAAACCATGCTGCTCCATGACAGCATAATGGTAAACATAACACTTGGAGACAAGAGCTTTACTGAAGCCGATGTAGAATATGCATTAAAGAGAGCAGGAGCATGGGAATTTGTCTCAAGGCTTCCTGATGGCATCCATACGGTTACAGGAGAAAGGGGAAGCAGGCTTTCAGGTGGCCAGAGGCAGCGTATTACCATTGCCAGGGCGCTTATTCACAGGCCACAAATACTAATTCTGGATGAGGCTACAAGCGCCCTTGATCCCGCAAGTGAAAAGGAGATATGTGAGACCTTGAAAAACCTTGCCGGAGACCTCACCATATTTGCCATATCACACCATGACAGAATGATAGATGCAGCAGACATGGCATTTATCCTGAATAACGGTGTACTTGAGCCGATTTCCCGATAACGTATATTTTTGCAGCCGTTCAGCGTATGGGTGTTATAAGGTTGGTAAATGGTCTTGTTTTTCCGCCCCGGTGCATAGATACCTGTTTTTTACAGCCTGAACCGTTCCCCCAGATAAACTGCCCTTGCCTCGGGACTCTTTGCTAGCTCATCCGGAGCCCCTGAAACCAGCACTTCTCCTTCATTCATAATAAACGCGTGATCACAGACCTTGAGTGTTTCCTTTACGTTGTGATCAGATATTAAAATCCCCATACCAAGGCCTTTAAGCCTCCTGATTATGTCCTGAATCATACTGACTGCCATTGGATCCACCCCAGCAAAGGGCTCATCCATGAGCAAAAAATCAGGCTCAACTGCAATGGCACGTGCAATCTCAAGCCGCCTTGCCTCACCTCCTGAAAGCTCTCTCGCTAGAGAGGATTCCACGTGTTCCAAATCAAACTCGGCAAGATACTTTTCAGTTCTCCTTTCTATCTCAGCCTTGCTTATATCAAGCATCTCAAGGACTGCAGACAGATTCTTCTTCACACTGAGTCCCTGAAAAACAGACCTCTCCTGGGGAAGGTAGGTCAGGCCATGTTTAACCCGGGCTGAAAGAGGCAGGGCTGTTATGTCTTTTCCGTTCAGTGATACACTGCCTGCATCTGCCCTTATTATCCCGGCAAGCATATAAAATACCGTGGTCTTGCCTGCTCCATTGGGGCCCAGGAGCCCTGCAACCTCTCGGGTTTTTATCTTAATCTTCACCCCCTTTACGACCTGCCTGCCACGGTATGATTTTTCCAAGCCATCTGCCTTTAACACTGCCATGTTGTTTTTTACACTCTAAAAATGTTTTCTTACACAAATTCATACTAAATTTTCATGACATGGGGTTTGTCATCCCATGATATGAAAGTGTAACTGTTCAGCGTATTGATATTATAAGGTTGATAATTGGTCTTGTTTTTCCGTTCCGGAGAACAATTCCTTGTTTTTCTAAGGCTCGCTACGCCAAAATCGCGAAACTCGCTCGTGCCTCGCTCAGACAGACGCGATTTTCTGGCTGCGCTTCTCCAAGAAAAACTACGAAATTCTTCAAAGTCACTCCAAAACAAGACCAATTATCACGCTGAATAGATACATGAAAGTTAACCCAAAGCGGAAGCTGGAAGCAAATAGGCTTCTTTTACTTTGAGCCTTGAGCTTTCAGCTTTGAGCTATTTCCACTGTAACATTAGCGCCAAGGTTTCATATATGTTACATTCATAATACATGCCTATCACAATAAACTTTCTCATTCATATACTATGCCCTCAAGCCTTAACAGACAACTTTTCTTAATCCTGCTCTTACTAAACCTGATCTTTGCAGGAATATTCATGGCATGGCAAAACCATCATGAAAAGAGGGCGGTGATGGAACAGATGAAGCTTGAGGCCAGGGGGATTTATCACTACATCGTGCTGACCCGGCAGTTAATCTCCCAGTGGAAGGGGGTGTATGTTCGTAAGGACAATCAATTCCAGCGCAAGACCCCCTCAGGCTTTACCAAGGCACTTGCAGACCTGGGCCAGAAAAAACACGCACCATTTTCCATAAAACTGGCACTGGATGGCAATGTTGACCCGGATCATGCACCTGATCCATTTGAACAAAAGGCCATCAGCCTTATGAAAAACAAGGGTGTCCGGGAACTCTGGGATGTTACCGAAGCAGATGGCAGGCCTGTATTCAGATATGCCGGCCCGCTTGTATTTGATGCAGGTTGCACATCCTGCCACGCTGAAAAGAAAAAAACAGGAATCATAGGCTGCATAACTGTAAGCCTTCATGACGCAGAGCGTTTTTTCAGTACCCTTAAACAAAAAAGCCTCTATGCCGCCCTCTACCTGACAGGCGCATTCGGGCTACTTATGGTTATCCTCTGGATACTCTTAAACCGGTTCGTGCTCAAACCACTTGGGAAGCTTGATGCCGCAGCCAGCAGAGTTCAGCAGGGGGACCTTGATGTGCGGCTTGATCTTCAGGGCTCAGTAGAATGGAAGGCCGTGGGAAAAAACTTTAACTCCATGGTGCGGGAACTTGCAAGACAGCAGGCAGTTTTACAGGAAGAAGTGGAAAAGGCTGTTTCAAGCATGAAACAGGCGTACGATGAGCTTAAACGAACCGAGCAGTACAAGGCTGATTTTTTTACCAACATAACCCATGACCTCAAGACCCCCATAACAGCCATGAAAGGGGCCCTGAGTCTCCTTAAAAACACTGAATTCTGCAAAGACAACCCTTACCTAGAAATACTTGAACGAAACTGCACCAAACTTGCAGGTATGGTTCAGGACGTGCTTGACTGTACAAGGCTTGACAGCGGTTCAATGGAATTTGACTTAAGGCCCATAGATCTAGCTGAACTTATTGAAAACACCATCCTCATGGCCATGCCCCTGGCCTGGGAGAAAAAAATAGAAATAAACTACCAGGTTCCTGAGTATCACTGTCCGGCTATGATTGACCCTGCAAGAATGGAACAGGTAATGTCAAACCTGCTTTCAAATGCAATAAAATTTTCTCCTGAGCACTCTTCAATAAATGTGCGGCTTGAGCCCTGTACAGACATTCATGGTGACAATTCTTCCACACCAGAAGATGCATCCTTCTGGCTCATATCCGTAACAGACCAGGGACAAGGAGTTCCAGAGGCAGAGCGGGAGGCGATTTTTGACAAATTTTATCAGTCCAGACGGTATAAGGGGCCGGAAGGACTAGGGCTTGGCCTCTCAATAGTCAAGGGAATAGTTGAACTTCACAGAGGCGAAGCAGGCCTTAAAATCGTTGGTGACAAAGGGGCGATTTTTTATTTCACTGTACCAGTTTTCAAACAGGGGGACAATCTCAATGATTGAGGGAGAACCTAGGGAAGGAATGAAAATACTTGTGGTTGAGGACGATCAGGACATTCAAAAGGTCCTTGTGGATCAGCTTGCACTGGACGGTTATGAGGCAAAGGGTGTGTCAACCGGCAAGGAGGCTATGGAGGCTTTTGATAGTTTTAAGCCGGACCTTGTCATTCTTGATCTCACCCTGCCAGACATTGATGGCCTGATAATATGCCAGCATTTGAGGAAGCTGTCTGACATCCCGATTATAATCCTCAGTGCACGGGAGAGCCTTGCTGACAAGATACGGGGGCTTGACCTGGGGGCTGACGACTACATGACCAAGCCCTTTGAATTCCTGGAACTTGCAGCACGCATAAAGGCGTGTATCAGGCGCAGGGACAAGACAACCCGTACAGAACAGGTGATAAAGGCAGGTGACATAACCATCTATCCTGAACAGAGGACAGTGACTGCCAGGGGAGAGCATGTGAATCTCACCCGTAAGGAGTTCGAGCTGCTGCTGACCCTTGTAGAAAACTGTAACAAGGTAGTTAAACGTGAAGAGTTGTGTAACAGACTCTGGAAAGACAAGGAGGTTTACCCGTGGAGCCGGGCAATTGACGTACACATAAGAAGGCTTCGCCAGAAGATAGAAGACAACCCATCAAGCCCCCGTCTGATCATCACCCATTCAGGAGTAGGCTACAGGTTTCGTCTGGACGGGGAGGAACCATAAAAAACACCAGCCAGGGAGGAAATGACCACGGCACAAAAAACATTTTTTAATTTCTCCTTTGTTGACGATGAAGAGATAAGAAGAGAAAAACAGCGGGCGCGGCAGCTCAGGAAAACCTCATGGTGGAGAAAAAAATGCGCCAAAGGGGTCTGCCATTACTGCAATAGCCAGGTGGGTAGCGATATGCTAACTATGGATCATCTGGTTCCTCTTTCACGTGGCGGCAAGAGCACCAGGGGAAACCTGGTCCCTGCCTGCAAGGAGTGCAACAACAAGAAGAAAAATCTGCTTCCCATGGAATGGGAAGAGTATCTGACACAACTGCAAAAGGGGTAAAACATCATGTGCGGCATAGTTGGTTATGTGGGTTCCAAACCGGCACTTCCGGTGCTGCTAGACGGCCTGGCAAGGCTTGAATACCGCGGATATGATTCAGCCGGTGTTGCGTGGCTTAAAGATGGAGAGGTCCAGCGCATGCGATGCCAGGGCAAACTGGTGGGGCTTCGTGACATGGTTCAGGGCGGCAAGATAAGTGACTGCCCAATAGGCATTGGTCACACCAGATGGGCAACCCACGGTGCACCAACAGAAGAAAATGCACATCCTCATACCGACTGCAAGGGCAAACTGGTGGTCGTACACAACGGAATCATTGAAAACTACTTCACCCTGAGGAACCAACTTCGCGAAGAAGGCCATACCTTTGTTTCAGAGACAGATACAGAGGTCCTGGCTCACCTTATTGAAAAATACCTTGAAAATGACATAGTTGAGGCAGTGAGGAGGTGCCTTGCTGAAGTTGAGGGTGCCTTTGCAATGGGTGTCCTGTGGAAGGGTGCCCCTGACAAACTTGTGGCTGCCAGAAAGGAAAGCCCGCTTGTGCTGGGTGCAGGAAAAGGCGAAAATTTCATGGCCTCTGATATTCCCGCACTGCTTCCATACACCAGGGAAATCATATTCCTTGAAGATGGGGATCTGGCAGTTCTTACCAAAGACAGCATTGAAATTTCCCGCATTGACACAGGAGAGTCTGTGGAGCGCGAGGCAAAGACCATATCATGGGATGCAACCGCTGCAGAAAAGGCAGGGTACAGGCATTTCATGCTGAAGGAAATTTACGAACAGCCCCAGTCTGTGCTTAACACCTTCAGGGGCAGGATAATTCCCGAAACAGGCCATGTTGATCTGCCTGAAATAAAACTGTCCAATGAAGAACTTGCAAAAATCAGCAGGATAGTGCTGCTTGCCTGCGGAACCTCCTGGCATGCCGGGCTTGTGGCAAAGTACTGGATTGAGGAGTGGGCAGGAATACCTGTGGAGGTTGAGCTGGCATCAGAGTTTCGCTACCGCCGTCTGCTTGTAAATGAAACAGTGCTTGTGGTCCCGATATCCCAGTCAGGAGAGACAGCCGATACCCTTGCAGGACTTCGTATTGCAAGAAAACATGGATCCCCTGTGATTGCCATATGTAATGTGGTGGGGAGCACCATAACAAGAGAGTCTGACGGAACCATCTACACCCATGCAGGTCCGGAAATTGGCGTGGCTTCAACAAAGGCATTTACCAGCCAGCTTACGGCCCTTTACATCCTGGCACTTTTCCTTGCCCAGACAAGAAACACCATGGATCCAGCAGCCCGGGCAGAGAAGATCCGTGCCCTTTCTGAAGTGCCCAGGATAATTGAAAAACGGCTTGAGGAGATGCACCAGGCATGCACAGAGCTGTCTGATGAGTTTTACCAGTACAGGGATTTTCTATACCTTGGCAGGCACCTGCATTTTCCCATAGCCCTTGAAGGGGCATTAAAACTCAAGGAGATCTCCTATATTCATGCAGAGGGTTATGCGGCTGGTGAAATGAAGCACGGCCCAATTGCCCTTATTGACCGAAACATGCCCGTTGTTGCCCTTGTTCCAAGGGACCATGTATATGAAAAAATGGTCAGCAACGTGGAAGAGGTACGTTCACGCCGGGGCATCATAATTGCCGTGGCAGAGGATGGTGATAATGATATCTCAAGGGTTGCCCAGCATGTAATCAGGGTGCCTGCCACAAAAGATCCTGCAATCAAACCCTTTATCTTCACCATCCCGCTTCAGCTTATTGCCTATGAGATTGCGTTTGCCAGGGGGTGTGACGTTGATCAGCCACGGAATCTGGCAAAGAGTGTAACAGTGGAATAACCGATTGAGGCAAGATATTATGAACACTGAAATTAAAAAAATTCTCATAACAGGCGCCGCGGGTTTCATAGGCTTTCATCTCTGCTCAAAACTTCTTTCCCAGGGCAGGGAGGTCATTGGCCTTGATATTTTTAACGACTACTATGACCCTTCCCTGAAGGAGGCAAGGGCCGCCATTCTGGAAAAAGAGTCCGGCTTTCAGATGATAAGAAAGGACATGGCTGACCGTGGTGCAATGAAAGAACTCTTTGCATCTGAAAATTTTGACGGAGTTGTAAACCTGGCAGCCCAGGCAGGAGTGCGGTATTCCCTGATTAATCCTCACTCCTATGCTGACACCAACCTGCTGGGATTTGTGAACATCCTTGAGGGTTGCAGGCATGGCGGCGTGAAGCACCTGGTCTTTGCATCATCAAGCTCTGTCTATGGCTCTAATACAAAAATGCCATTCAGCGTCCATCACAATGTTGACCACCCTGTCTCCCTTTATGCCGCAAGCAAAAAGGCAAATGAACTTATGGCACACACCTACAGCCACCTGTTTGGTCTTCCATGCACAGGACTGCGTTTTTTTACTGTTTATGGACCATGGGGCAGGCCGGATATGGCGCTTTTTCTGTTCACCAAAGCGATATTTGAAGGAAGGCCCATTGATGTATTCAACTATGGTAGGATGAAACGGGATTTCACATACATTGATGATATAGTTGAGGGAGTGATCAGGGTGCTTGATATGCCGGCAAAGCCTGATCCTGCATGGGATGGTGACAATCCTGACCCTTCTTCCAGTTATGCCCCATGGAAGATTTACAACATTGGAAACAACAAGCCTGTTGAACTGATGAGGTACATTGAGGTCCTGGAAGAGTGCATTGGGAAAAAGGCGGAAAAGCACCTGCTTCCCATGCAGCCAGGGGATGTTCCTGCAACCTACGCTGATATAGACGATCTTGTAAGAGATACGGGCTTCCACCCATCCACCACCCTTGAAGAGGGTATTCCACGTTTTGTAGAGTGGTACAGGGAATACTACGGGGTATGACTGATATTCCTTCTTGAAACAAAAGGGCTGGTGTGTCAAAGTGCAGCAACTTCATCAAAATAATGCACTTGACAAAACAGAGCGATTCAATATCCGCAACGCCAACAGGAAGGTTATCTGCCAGGCCCATGCCCCTCATTTCCGAGCAAGATTTCAAGTCACATCTAAACCCTGAACAGTACCGGGCTGTTACACACCTTGAAGGCCCTTTGCTGGTAATTGCAGGTGCAGGAAGTGGCAAGACCCGCACCCTAGTCTATCGTGTTGCCAGACTTATCATGGAGGGTATCCCTCCTGAATCCATCCTTCTGTTAACCTTCACCCGCAAGGCTGCCTCTGGCATGCTGCAGCGTGCAGCAGAGATCACCGGCCATGCATGCAGCCAGGTAGCCGGCGGGACATTTCATTCCTTTGCCCACCGCATGCTCAGAACCCATGCCCACCTGGCAGGGTATTCTCCAAACTTTACAATCATGGATGCAGGGGATACCAGGGATCTGCTACACCTGCTTGCAAGGGAGATGAAATTTACAGGTCCAGGCAAGCGGTTCCCGAGAAAGGCTACACTTGCAGCCATTATCAGCAAGGCTGAAAATGCATCAAAGCCCATTGAGGATATAATACAACGCTATTACCAGCACCTGTCCAGGGACATGAAGTCCATTACCATGCTGCACCATGCGTACACCCGCTACAAAAAAAAGCATGGTCTAATGGACTATGACGATCTGCTGTTGAGGTGGCGTGACATTCTGCTTGACAACCCCAGGGTACGGCAGGAAATGGGAGCACGATACCAGTTCATCATGGTGGACGAGTACCAGGACACCAATCCTGCCCAGGCTGAAATAGTCAGGCTTATGGCCACCGGACATGAAAATGTCATGGTGGTTGGGGATGATGCACAGTCAATATATTCATTCAGGGGAGCCACAATCAACAATATACTTGATTTTCCTCACCTGTTCCCGGGCACCACCATAATAAAACTTGAAAAAAACTACCGTTCAACCCAACCCAACCTTGACTGCACCAACGCCATAATAGCAAATGCCAGCCAGAAATTCTCCAAGCGCCTCACTGCCCACAGGAAAGGTGGCGTTCCTCCTGCACTGTACCAGGCAAGGGACGAGAATGAACAGGCGGCATTTGTGGCAGACCACATTGCCTCCCTGATTGATAATGGCACAGAGCCACACGAGATTGCAGCGCTGTTCAGGGCAGGGTTTCACTCCTTTGCGCTTGAAACAGAACTTAACGCCCGAGGAATACCCTTTGAAAAACGGGGCGGAATGAGACTGATAGAATCAGCCCACATAAAGGATTTCATTTCCGTACTGCGCATTTCCCAGAATCCCCTTGACAGGTTGAGCCTTGAACGGGCTCTGCTCCTTATTCCCCACCTTGGCATAAAGACAGCAGGAAAAATCTTTGCGGAAGTTGTAAAAAGCAGTGATCCCCACAGACTGCTGGCAAAGTATCCAAGCCGGGCCCGGTGGGCTGAAAAGTTACAAGAACTTGGAAAACTGCTCCTTGAAATTAACGATCTTGCCAGCCATGGAAAATTCCGCAAAATCCTGGACATGGCTGAAAAATGGTACAGGCCATTTCTTCAGGCAAACTATATTGACGACTTTCCCAAAAGGCAGCAAGACATAAGCCAGCTTATTGCAATGTCATCCAAGTATGGCACCATTCAGGAGTTGCTTGATGAGCTGGCTCTTGATCCCCCGGAAAAAGGCCCGGATGACTCTTCGAACAGGAAACGTGTGGTATTATCCACCATTCACTCGGCAAAGGGCCTTGAGTGGAAGGCGGTTTATATACTTTCCATGGCAGAGGGCAGATTTCCATCCCCAGCATCACAAAACAGCATAGATGAACTGGAAGAAGAACGCAGGCTGTTCTATGTAGCAGCTACCCGGGCCAAGGACTATCTGTGCCTCTGCTATCCCATGTTTATCAACATGGCAGGTGCTGGCCTTGCGCCTGCTGAACCATGCCGGTTTCTGAAGGAAATCCCGTCCAGCCTCCTGCATCAAATTGACCCTGCATCCCATCCCTTGAATACTCACGCGGAACAGGGTTTTGAAGCATGTACTAAAACTCCTGCAGTCACCTCTAAAAATTCCTCTCAGGGCAGTGGCGGGCTTGAACCGGACCAACAGGGGGATATACCACTTGCACCTGGCACCCGGGTAAGACATTCAACCTTTGGACGTGGCAAAATTATACAAAAAATCTCAACAGAAAAGGTTAAAGTGCTGTTTGAAGTTGGTGGGATTAAAACCCTCCACTTGAAATATGCAAAACTATGCGTAATATGACACTGTGCAATATGCCCCGTATGCCATATTATCCTATAGGAAATTAATTGCACAAACAATGAGACTTTTTTTTCACTTCAACATTTTTTAACGGAACTCACCCTTCAATTTCTTTTTTTAATGTGATTTTTATCATTTTAGCATCCGGCACACTAATTGCTTGATGTATTGCCGTTGTATTATTTTTCTGTTATTGCCCAACCATCCGGCTAAAAAGCGCTCAGGGAGGATTGAAGATGAGACATATAACCATATCGCTAATCTTACGATTATGTACCTTATTATGTACAATTTGCATGACCGGCCTTTTTGCATCAGCATTTGCCGGAAACAACGCGGGGGCAGCCTTCAATTACTGGCCAGATACAGGCCAAAACAAGTGTTACAACAACTCAAGTGAAATTGAGTGTCCTGCATCTGGGGAGGCCTTTCATGGACAGGATGCCCAGTATAATGGTTTACGTTCCTACACAAAACTTGGTTATAATGGAGTTGAACTTCCCGACGATGCAACTTTGGCAGATGGCTGGGTAATGACCCGGGACAATGTCACCGGACTCATATGGGAAGTCAAAACTGATGACGGTTCCATTCATGACAAGGACAACAACTTTACCTGGTGTGATACAAATCCAGATACCAATGGCGGAGATCAAGGGGCGTGTGCCGATCCTGCAGCAGAAGATGACACTGAAGCCTTTATTGCAAAGCTAAACCAAGATAATTTCGGCGGTTTTTCAGACTGGCGCATGCCGACAGTCAAAGAACTCTCCACACTTGTAAACCTTGGCGCATCAGATGAGGCCCCTGCGGTGGACGCAGATTTCTTTCCCAATACTATATCAGACAACTATTGGTCTGCCACTACTGCGGCAGATCAGCCTACCTGGGCATGGTATGTATGTTTCAGCAACAGGTGTGTTGATGACAACTATTTCAAGACCGACAGGCACTGGGTAAGGGCGGTTCGCGGCGGACAACCTGTACCCCAGAGCAGGTTTATTGATAATGGAGATGGTACAATTACCGATGTTTCAACCAGTCTGATGTGGCAGAAGTGCTACATGGGCCAAACCTACAATAATAGTACAGGTGAGTGTGAAGACATACCCGAGGAGTGGGGAACATATTCCTGGGAACAAGCATTAGAGTATTGTGAGACTTCAAACTTAGCTGGCTACACTGACTGGCGGCTACCAAATCGTAATGAGATGCAGTCATTGGCTGATTACAGCACCACTAATCCAGCAATCCCTGATCTATTTTCCATACCCTACTGGTATGACCCGGCCGACCCCTTCAACTTTATATTGTTTTGGACATCTTCAACGATATATTCATTAGACACAAATAACAATATTGATTATTCCACAGCATTCTATCTTGACCTTTACAAGGGACAAATTTGCAGTTTTGACAAACTCGATACGACGTACCTGATTGTCAGGGCTGTTCGGACCATTGAGACAAATGGTGATCATGACTACGATCAGGACTTTGATGGCAGCGACCTGGCCAACATGGTGTTTTATGCCCAGCCTGCCCATGGGTATGATCCGTCTTGCGATTTGGACCATAACTGGGTAATTAATGACCAGGATATTCAGTTATTAGCCAGCCGATTTGGAAATTAATTTGGGTACTCTTCAATAAACAATGACCTATTGCATGGAATAACAACAACTAAACAGAAAGAAGTAGCATTGACGCTGGCCAAGATATGGCAAATGGAAAAAAAATACTGGGTATTTTTTTTCATAAAAACTAAAGATATTTCAAAAAAACAATATTATAAACGTCTCACTAAGGTTTTTTTATGATATTTCATCGGCACACTATTTGCTGTATATGATAAAAAATGTAATATTTAAAGATTAAGGAAAGGAGGTTTCCAGTTTATACTCAGGTACATGAGTAACGGACAAAGGGAATTATCAAATTTAATATAAGGAGGCATATGAATGTGAATGGATTAAAAGTTACAAAAAAAATCATAATGTCATTTTTTAAAGCGATAATCATTCCCGCTTTAATGATGGCGTGGACCGTAACTACTGCATCGGCCGCCACCTTGGTTTCTGCAGAAGGTACGTATGATGCTGATCAACTTATACTGAACATTTACGCACAACTTGATACGCCAGTGGTAAGTCAATGTATCAAGGTAACATTCAACCCGGATGAGTTATCTATAGTATCTGCAGATAAAAATGAGAGTGTATGGTATTTCGGTGATTCCAGCACCAATTATCCATACAAAGACCCTGAAATCAGTACCGATTCTGTTGTAATCCTCGGGGGAAAGCTTGACACCAGTGATCCTACAGCCGGTGTCAGTGGCGACAAGGTTCTCCTTGGCACAATCACTTTTACAAGGGCTACAAATACCATGCCTGTTAGTGATCCAGAGAGCCTGTTCGGCATAACTTTATCTTTGGGCAAGGATCGTACGACATACCCAAACTATGTCAACTTCGCCTCTACAACCGGAGAGGATCTGGACTCTACAGTTACTTTTTCCGGTGTAAGCTATGCAGTGATTTGCAGTCTGCAAGCTGATATCAATGGTGACGGTACTGTCAACCTCAGTGACTTCCTGATAATCAAAACTCACTGGCTACAATCAGGCGTTACTTATGAAGAAGGAGACATAAATGGTGACGGTACAGTCAACCTGAGTGACTTCCTGATTCTTAAAACCGAATGGTTGCAAAGCTGTAACTAAAAATATCATCCAACAAGGAGACTTAACATGAAAAGCTTATTTAACAAATTTTTTAGTGGAACATTACTTCTAACAGCATTACTTTTTATGATTGTAAACAGCGCACTGGCAAGCTCATGGTTTGACATAATGCCCGGCGCTGATGAGTATTCAGTAGATTTTGTTATGGGTGTAGATCCAGGAGAATCACTGAATCTGGGCGCATACACGCTGGCGTTTACATACGAAGGAGCGAATATAGTCAATGTGACTGAAACTCCTCCTGACCCTCTTTTCCCAATGCCAATGTATGAAGATGTTACACCTGAAGGTACTCCTTTCGTTGCATTCACTGGGGCTGCATTATGGGGATCAGCCATCATTACTGATGATACAACCCTAGCGTCGTTTCAGTTTGATGGTCCTGCAGAAGTTAAATGGTATGACTCATATGACAGTTTTATGGTACAGGGAGAAAAGAATAGCGAAGTGTTCGAGCTGCATGGCCGTGATCTGGCCGCGGAAGGGCACCTGAAAAATTCATGCAATGCCGTTCCTATCCCAGGCGCAGTATGGCTGCTTGGAACAGGTCTTCTGGGGCTGTTTGGCATAACGCGGAAGAGAGCCACCAAGTAAGAATCAGATGGATTTACTAAGGAATTACAAAAATGAAAATTAAAGGTATAGCCGTACTGTCAGCTCTGCTGTTCCTCATTCCAGGAATGATTGTCAGCGCATCTGCGTCATGCGGTGGATTGGGCCCAGGGACCATTTGGGAGCCTACAGAGTCTGGTAACATTGACATCAACTATTCTGGCTATGAAATATACGGCAAAATTGCAATCTTTGATGATCAGGCCAGCCTGCTGGACAGCGACCCCCATTTCATCCTTCAAGGCAATCCAGGCTTTGGCATAGTATGGGATAGCATAGAGTTAATACCTGTAGGAGACGACTTTGGCATAAGACGTGCAGGGATGCCCAATACTCCAAGGGTTATCCTTGAGGGGTCCAACCGCTTCCAGGTTGCGATGAAAGTAAGTGGTTGCTGGCTGCCAGGTTTTAATACAGCAGTAGCCGATGCGTTGGGACTAGACTCTGCATATGGACAGCATGCCATAACCTGGTACGGTTTCGATGCCCTTCTGATTCAGGTTGACGCTCAGCCTGTTCCAATTCCGGGAGCGATTTATCTGCTTGGCGTTGGTCTGGCAGGATTGGCATTATTTAAAAAAAGCAAAGCATAACATCATAACATGACACTAAAAGGGGGATTTTATATCCCCCTTTTTTTATCTAGACTAACCTTACTTCACCCCTACCTTCCATTTCCTCATCAATTTTAGTTCGTGCTATTTTTATTTCAGTCATCAGTATATTTTCCGATAGTATAAAAAATAGAACTGTCCCCAAACCTCGTATCTAAAGGGAACATGAATGATCGCTTGATCATGTCACAGTTAAGCTAACCATGATTTACTGTAATTGTTCAGCATATAAATAACGAAAGTTGGTAAGAGGTCTTGTTTTTCCACTCAAGTGAATAATTTCTTATTTTCCAGGGCTCGCTTAAGCCAAAATCGAGGAACTCACTGGTTCCACTCTCAGTATAGACGCGATTTTATGACTACGCTTCGCTAATAAAAACTACGAGATTCTTCATAGTCACTCCAAAACAAGACCATTTATCACGCTGAATAGATACGATTTACTTTGAATTTTAATTATAAGAATGATTTTTAAGTTCATTTTAAAAAGATTATGATTTATAATAAGATAATTATACATTAATATTAACTTCTTGGAGGGTTAAATAAAATGAACACTAACAGCCAATCGTACTTGCTTGGGAAACTTATCCTTCTTCTTACAACTGTCATGGTCTTATCAACATCGTCATCTGCAGTTGCTTCTAAAACAGAAGATTTTCAGCTAGGACCGGGGGATGTAATTGAAATTTCTGTTTGGAAGGATCAGGATCTCACAAGACAGATAATTGTTCAGCCTGATGGTTTCATAAGTTTCCCTCTAATAGGTGAAATACAGGCAGCTGGCCAGTCAGTTTCCCAAATAAGACAGGAAATCACTAAACGCCTGTCTGACTACATGTCAAATCCAATTGTTACCGTTACCCCTGTCAAAATTGAGTCATACAAGATATATGTAATAGGCAAGGTCAACAAACCAGGGATGTTCGTAGTGCTTCCAAGGGTTACCGTACTTCAGGCACTGAGTATGGCAGGTGGCACCAATCCATTTGCTGACCTCAGTGACATTGTAATAATTCGTCACACTGCATCTGGTGAAACAAAAATAGATTTTGATTACAATGACATAGCAAGTGGAAAAAATCTGGAACAGAATATCGAACTACAAAGTGGAGACGTTGTTCTGGTGCCGTAATTAGAGTATGTTTCACAATCGCTCAATTTAGATTTTACTAAACTTTTACCACGATGATATAATCATGCGCCATTCCTACACCAAAGAATACTTGGCCAGCCAGACATTAATAATTTTTTTCATTGCCTTTATGATTGTTTCAGGCCAATCTCGGATATCACTGGCCGGGCTTACCACCATAAGGCCATCCCTTGGCACCCGCCTGACCTATGATGACAACATCATCTTCACCAAACGCAAGCCCATAGACGACTGGATTTATGAAATTCTCCCAGGCATTGATATAAAGTACCAGGATGCCAGAAACACGGTTGACCTCAAAACCAATGGGCAAGGACAACATTACAACACAGAAAACGATTTGGACACCTTTGACGTGGATGTTAACCTTTCAGCCAGAAGACAGCAGACAGAAAGGCTGGCATTTTCTTTTACTGGCAGATTTGCTGATGACACAACCCTTGATCAGACCCTCACAGAAACCGGACAGCTTGTACGGCGTCAGGACCGGCTGGTATATGCTGCCTCGCCGGAGGTGGAGTGGAAGTTAACGGAAAGAAGTACTGTTTCTGCCTCATTACCATGGTACAAGGTTGACTATGACTGGGGCAAATACCATCACGGCAGCGTGGATTATGACACCCTCTATTTTTACATAAACTACTCATACCTGTTTTCAGACCAGAAGACCAGGCTCTTTATACGCCCTGACATCGGCAAGATGAATTTTGACACAGGGGACTACCGCAGTGCAGACCTGATGTTCGGCCTTGAACGGAATTTCACAGAACGCCTGTATGTCAAGGCCCTTGGGGGGGTCAACTACACAGATGCAAAAACAGATATTGTTGTGGTGGATGAAATTATCTGGACAGGAACAGACTACCTTTTTCATACACGCACGGAAACTCAAAATGACCACTACTGGGGATGGGTGGCCGAGGCTGAACTGAAATGGCTGTTTGACAGAGGAGATATAGACGCAGACTTCAAACGTAGAGTCACCCCCAGCAGTTATGGAGAGCCTGTGGTAAGCTCCTACCTGACAACTGTTTTTAACTGGCGCCTTACAGAAAGGCTAAGAAGCAGAATCAGGGGTGCTATATCCCACATAAAGTCCCAGAACCTCACCTACGACCAGGATTACTACACGTACTCGGTTTTTCCAACCCTTACATATCAACTGACCCGGTACATTGATGTTGGCATCCAGTACAGCTATCAATATATTGATGACAATGAACATGATAACAACAACAGGGACCGTAACAGGATCATGTTCAGGATAGACATCAAGGACTTCAATCTTCACCTAAACTTTTAAATAAGCATTTATAGTTCAAGGGATCCATATCATGAAACAGGAACAAAACCAGGAAGCTTTTTCCACTCTTGATGATTATAAACAGTTTCTTTACAGGCGAAAATGGCACATTCTGCTTCCGCTTTTCATCTGCGTTGGCATAGCCGTTGCCATAGCCTATCTCCTTCCGCCGGTTTACCGCTCATCATCCACCATACTCATTGAATCACAGCAGGTTCCCCAAGACCTGGTTCGTACTACTGTTACCGGTTTTGCAGAAGAACGCATCAAGGCAATCAGCGCACAGATTCTTAGCAGACAGGTACTTCTCAAAATTATCAAGGATTTTAACCTCTACCCGGAAGAACGCGAAAAACTCACCACAGAGGAAATTATTGACAAGATGCGCGATGACATCTCTGTTGAGATGATCAGTGCGGAAGTACCAGACAGAAGAAGTGGTCGGGCAGTTACGGTTAATGTTGCCTTTACAGTCTCCTTTGAGGGCACAGACCCGAGGAAGGTCATGCAGGTAACAAACAGACTTACCTCTCTCTTCCTTGAACACAACCTCAAGATGAGGGAAGAGCTTGCCCAGACAGCCACCAGCTTCCTTGAAGACCAGGCAAAGGTTTACCGCAAACGCACACAGGAGCTTGAGACAAAAATTGCTGCATTCAAGCAAAAGCATATTACTGAGCTGCCTGAACTCATGGGGCTGAACCTCCAGACAGAACGGCAGCTACGGCAGCAGATTGACGATATTGACTCACAGATCAGACAGGCAAAGAACCGCCTTGTCTATCTTCAGGGACAGCTTGCCACAGTGTCTCCTGACATCACAGTACAGGGTCCTACCGGCCAGATTATTACCGATCCGGTACAAAAGCTAAAGATGCTGAGGAGCCAGGAGATAAGCATGGAGGCGAACCTGTCTCCCAGGCATCCTGACCTGATCAAATTGAGGCAGGAAATTGCAAATCTTGAGAAGGAAGTCGGAAATACCCAGAACAGGCAGGAGCTTATTGACCTTCTGAAACTCAAAGAGGAAGACCTCAAGAAAAAATCCGCGGACCTGAAAGACAAACATCCGGACATTGTAAAACTCAAGCAGGAGATTAGCGAGCTTAAGAAAAAAATTGCATCTCTTCCTGCTTCGGCATCCTCAAGCTCAACCTATGTGGGCAAACCGGACAATCCGGCTTACATCAACCTTCAGACACAGATCAAGGCAGCCAAGATCGAACTGGCAGGACTTGAGGCAAGGAAGAAGGACCTTACCCAAAAATGGGAAGAATACATAAAGCGGCTTGAAAAGATGCCTGAGGTGGAGCGGGAATACCGGGAACTTAACAGGGATTATGAGACTGCGCAGGCAGAATACAAGCAGATAACTGCAAAACTCATGGAGGCCAAGCAGGGGCAGACACTTGAACAACGCCAGGCAAGTGAAAAATTCACTGTAATTGATCCTCCTCAGCTTCCTGAAAAACCGGTCAAACCCAACCGCATTGCGATTATTCTGATTGGTTTGGTGCTTGGTATTGGCATAGGAATTGGTATCGCCTCCATTGTTGAAATGGCAGACACCACCATTCGCACACCGGCAGACATTAAACGCATAACTGGCCGGTCACCTCTGGTTTCCATATTGAATGCAGACGAAGTAAAAGGGAAAAAATAAAATGAGCAAGCTAGAAAAGGCACTGGAGATGGCACAGCAGGCGCGCGGCGAGGACTCCCCTGCTTCAGAAACTACTAAAGAAACCACACCAGTTACACCTGCGCCTCAGAAAACACAGGCTGAAGATACACCCAAGGTCAAAACAGCATGTGCTGCAAGACCGGGACACATAGAGCCTGTGTACACCCAGACCAGGGTAACCCCGGCTGACAAGGCGGTGCTTGAAAAGCACGGGATACTCACTACAGATTGTCCGGAAATAATTATAGAGCAGTACAACCTGCTCAGGGTGAAAATTGAGACGGCCATGAAGGAAAATGATGCCAGATCCATTATGGTATGCAGCCCTGGCCCCAAGGAGGGAAAGACCATAACTGCGATAAACCTCGCCATAAGTATTGCCAGGGAGACATCCAGGACAGTCCTTCTGGTTGACGCAGACATGCGCAAGCCTGCCATTCATAAATATATGGGAATTGAGGCAGAGGCAGGATTGTTTGAACATCTCACAAAGGGCACACCTCTAAACGAGCTGCTTATAAACCCCGGAATACCAAGGCTCACCATTCTTACTGCCGGAACCCCTTCAGACTACCCGGCGGACCTCCTTGGTAGTCCGGCAATGCATGATTTTGTCACTGACATAAAAAACCGCTATCCTGAACGGCTGGTTATATTTGACAGCCCGCCGCTTAATCTCTTTTCAGACGGTCTTTATCTTGCCCGTTATGCAGATACTGCCCTTATGGTGGTAAGAAGCTGCAAGAGCAAGGAGGAAGAACTGGACAAGGCAATGGAGGAGATAAGCCATACAAACCTTCTTGGTATTGCACTGAACCGCGTACCGGCACGATACTGCCCTTCTTATGATTACAGGGGTTATTGACCTGAAACGCATTCGTATCAAAAAACTTTCTCCTAGATTGAGCGTTTCAAAATCTGAAAAAATGTTTTTTCAATGAAATTAAAGGGAGTTATGTCAATTATAGCTTTCCAGTTTTGAAACCCTTCGGGATTGCCGTATTTACTGCATATCCGACAATCGCTCAATCTAGGTTTCTTTATCCTGTAGCAGCGTTTCAAAACATGGTTTTCTTGCTAAAATTAAAGGGAGTTACAGCAATTAGAATTCTCAAATTTTGAAAATTCACGGTACTGCCGCCTTACTGTACCTCCCTTGCCATCAAAATCCTCATATAGCCAACAATAATTAATCCATGTATGAATCTTTTTTCAAACTCAAGGAGTGCCCGTTCAAACTCCCTCCTGATCCGGAATTTCTCTTTTTAAGCCAGCAGCACAAACTTGCCCTTGTCCACCTGGAATATGGCCTTAGCCACCAGGCAGGTTTTATCGTTATTACCGGTGAAATAGGTACAGGCAAAACCACTCTTGTAAAGACCATGCTCAGACGCATGGCAGAGGATACTGTTGTCGCATCAATATTCAATACTACAGTTGGAGCAGAAGAATTTCTTAACCTAATCCTTGATGATTATGAACTTCCGTGGAACGAGAACGAAACCCATACTCAGAAACTTGATAAGCTCAAGTCATTCCTCATCGACATCTATACCAAGGGGAAAAAGGCGGTACTAATAGTTGATGAGGCACAGAACCTTTCCATGGAAACTCTTGAGGAGATACGACTGCTCTCAAATTTCCAGACCACCAAGGACTATCTTGTTCATATCTTTCTGGTTGGACAGCCGGAACTAAAATACAAACTAACTCACCACTCCTTAAGACAGCTAGCACAGCGAATCTCCGTACACTACCATATCAATCCCCTTACCGAAAAGGAAACAGAGGAATACATTGCCCACCGCCTAAAGGTCTCAGGCTGTGATGACGTAGGGTCCTGTTTTTCCGAGGATGCCCTGGAAGAGATATACACACAGACCCTTGGTTTCCCGCGTCTTATCAACCTGCTTTGTGACGCGTGTCTGGTAAATGCGTTTGCCGACCAGGTTAAACCAGTAACCAGGAGTATTGTGACAGATACTATAAAAGGTGACGGAGCTGGTAACTTCTGGCAGATCGCATCATCCCAGTCTCTTGCAAAACAACCGGCCACGAACAGGGAGAATATTGGAGATGTGCCACCGCCAAAGGCACCTGCAAATCAAGCAGGACCTGCCATGCAGGGATTTTCGGCAGATCAGCTGTCTGATCTTCAAAACCGTGTTTCAGAACTTGAAAAAACTGTTCAGGTATTAAGCAGGCTGGTAAACGAAAGGCTTATTGACAAGAGTCATGAGGAAATAAGAGAACTTGCCAGCAAGAAGATACTTAAAGAACTGCTTGACCGGGAACAGAAAAAGGTAATTTCCCTTGCGGCAGACCGAAAAAATCTTCAAAAAAAGCTTAAAATGCTACTGAGTAAAGTGGAACAGCAGCAGATCGCGCAAGAATCTCAGCCTGAGCCTTACAGCATAGGTGAATTTGATCCCCCTGCGGAAGAGCCATCATCCCAACAACGAAAGACCCTTCTTTCAAAAATATTCAGTACGAGGAGAGACCATGACTAAGTTTTCCAAAATTTTATATATTTTTTCCATAGTTGCTGTTATAGGCCTCACTTCTTGTTCTTCCCCGGAAGAGAAACGCAATAATTTTCTAGAAAATGGACAGAAATTTGAACAGAGCGGCGACCTTATTAAGGCAAGGCTTGAGTACAAAAATGCTGTGCAGGTAGATCCAAAATGTGTTGAATGCCTGAAGCGTCTTGGCAATGTAGAGCTTGAACTGAAGAATGTCAGAGACGCTTACGCAGCATTTGTAAAGGCATCTGAACTTGCCCCGGATAACATAGAGATAAAGATTGCGATTGGGAAAATACTTATCATGGGCAGGGCAGGTAAAAAGGCTGAAGAAATAGCCCGGGAGATCCTCGAGAAAGAGCCTGACAACTTTGATGCCAGGGTTATACTTGCCATCTCCCTCGCCATGCAGAAAAACAAAAAAGAGGAGGCGTACAGGGAATTTGAAAAAGTACGCTCCTCCCATCCGGACAAACCTGAAGGTTACGCACTGGCTGCAAGGCTCCTTGCATCAGAAAAAAAATACCAGGAAGCACTCCATCTACTTGAAACAGGTATTAAAAAGGTACGGGAAAAATCCGCTTTATATCAAACATTTATTGGAATCTATGCGGCTACCGGCGATTGGGACAAGGCAATTCATTATGCAGAGCTCTACTACCAGTCTGCACCCGGCGCTAACACACCTGTTGCCTCATATCTCACCCTTGCGCAGCTCTATGCAAAAAAGGGAGACCTGGAAAATGCAGAAAAACAGTGGGAAAAGGCAATTAAAGCAGCTCCTGAGAACACAGATATCCTTCTACGATATGCACAGTTCCTTGCCGACAATAAGAAGATTGAGAAGGCTGAAAAATTCTTGAGAGAAAGGCTCACCCTTAAAAAGGATGATATAAAACTCCGTGTTGCCCTTGCAAAACTTCTTGCCGGCACCAGACGGGGAGATGAAGCACTAAAACTTCTAGAAACAGGTTACTCTGATTCACTGGAAAAGCCCCAACGCATAGCTTTGCTAGATGAAGAGGCAAGTATCAACCTTAGCCTCGGAAAGATGGACAAGGCCCTTAAAATCACAGAAGAGGTGTTTAAGGAAAATCCAAATGATCTTACCGCTTTAAGCATTCAGGCAAAAATAGCGCTTTTGGAGAAAGATGGTGAGCAGGCAGTAAGCATACTGCGAAGACTTGTTGAAGAAGAACCTGATAATATCACATTCCAGATGCTTCTTGCCCAGGCACACGCCATGAATGGCGAGTTCAAACTTGCTGAAGACCAGCTTCGAAGAACCATTAAGAAACACCCTGAGAATAAAAATCTCTGGATTGCCCTGACAAAACTGAAACTTGCTCAAAAAGATCTTGCATCTGCATCAGGCGTGGTGTCTGAAGCCATGGGACACATTCCAAATTCAGCAGCACTATATAATCTTAATGGTATGTTGCTGTGGAAGGCAGGAGACATTAAGGGTGCGGAAAAAAATTTCAGAAAGGCCATGGAACTGCAACCTGAATGGCTCATACCTTACAGAAATCTTGCTAGTCTGAAACTTCAGGCAGGCGATCCTGCAGAGGCGGAAAAGACATTTAAGGAGGCGGCCAAACTATACCCTGATGCGCCAGGCCCCAAAATCCTCCTGGCTTCCCTATATGAACAGACGGGCAAGCCAGAAAAGGCCATTGAAATTTACGAAAATCTCATTAAAAAACATCCAGACTCAGCAATTCTTTTAAACAATCTGGCATTTCTCATTGCAGACTCTGCACCAGCCAGGATTGAAGAGGCACGCACTCTCATAAATAAGGCACTTAAAGGACTTAACAACCCGCCACCAACATTTCTGGACACATTGGCTTGGATAGAATACAGGTCAGGCAATTCTGAAAAGGCTATTGAACTCATCAACCAGGCCCTTGCCGCATCCCCTGACAACCCTACCCTGCTGTATCACCAGGCAGTGCTGCTTAAGGAAAGCGGGAGGAACAGTGCTGCGCTTGAGGCAATCAAAAAGGCGCTTGAACAACCTGTCCCGTTTCCTGAGAAGAATAAGGCCATTGAGTTAAGACAGCAGCTTCAAGAAATCGCTGCTTCCTGAGTATGGCATTTCAAGCCTTGTATGCGTAGAGATTTACAATGTGATAAGATAAAAAATTATTTCGAGCATCGAAAAAACCCCTTGACCTACAGTACTCACCTCACATACAATAAAAATCGTTCATTTACTGAATGAATAATATCTGACTTGAGTGATAATAAGATTTACTGCAAACCAGCGTACTAAGGATATATACTACTGCAGTCTGGAATGTGGCGATTCTGATAGCAAAGGTGGTGCAGTAATACGGTAAACTCAATGGGTTAAATTGTACCCATTGGCTGCTCAAGTTGGATAAGTACAATCCCCTGTAGTTAATTGCACCGTTGCGTTCATTTATGATAGTTAGGGAGACATATGTCCCCGAAAGGGACGGAGTGTGCTTAAAATATGACACTTAATCCATCGGCAAATCCACCCTCCTGCTTTCCCGAGGCCCTGTTCCAACTGTTGCTCAACAATCTGTCCGATGAAGAAAATGTTTGGTGGGTCGCAAAAACCAGGAGCCGCCAAGAAAAAGCACTTGCCTGGACTCTTGTTAATCAAAATATCCCATATTACCTACCTCTGATACACAGACTGCAAAAAAGCAAAAAAAGAATGCGTGTCTCAGTTGTTCCTCTGTTCAGCGGATATATCTTTTTCCGTGGCAACATCGCATCCCGCCTTGCAGTTTTAAGAACCAGGCGTGTAGCCCAGGTCATTGAAGTACCAGGCCAGGCAAGGCTGACTACAGAACTTCAGATGATAAAAAAGATGCTTGACAGAGAGAAGCAGGTTGAATTATGTGATTTTCTCACTGCTGGCCAGAAAGTTACCATAACCCACGGCCCCCTGGCCGGGCTCTCCGGTTCCGTCATTAAACAAAAAAACAGGTTCTACCTGCAACTTGCTGTGGAGTGCATTGGACAGGGAGTCAGGGTGGAAGTTCCAATGAAATATGTAAAACCTGAGGACAGTTCACCTGTACTAATGGCGGCATGATAAACCTGGAAAAATCATCTTTTTTCCTTCCCACCAGGGAATTCAGAAAGTTGTCCATTCTGCTAACAATTTATCATGCTCCCATGATAAGCCAGCAGGCCATGGCAATGCAATCCAACCTCAGCAGCGGAATGGTTAACCGGTATGTTCATGAACTTGAAGAGGCAAAACTCATAAATATCGAAAATCGTAACAGGAGAGACAAAAAGTACAGCCTGACACCAAAGGGACAGGACAAACTCTTCAGACTCCTGATGCTCTGTTCCGCTGAAATCGTTCAACTCTATGCACAGGCCAGGCAGGAACTGATAGAAAAATTTGCAAAGGTATTCAGACCTGAAGGATCTTACAAAGTTGTTCTATTTGGAGGTTCCGAGACTGCCGCAATGGTTATCCAGGCCATACACAACTTTCCCGATGCGACTATTGCAGGCATCGTTGACAATGATCCTGCCAAATGGGGAAAAATTTTTGAAGGTATAAGAATAACACCTCCAGAAAGTATTTCGGATATCAGGCCTGACTTCATCATCATTGCCTCATTTGCCAGACAGGACGAAATCTTCGAGTCTATCAAGCACCTGTCAGAACAGCAGATCAATATTATCAAGCTCTCCACCATCTAAATTGTCACTATCCATCTATATAAACTCTACTCCTATTGGCTTTGATCACCCAACCTATATCGTTGCTGAAATAGGAATCAACCATAACGGCAGCAAAGATACTGCCATGAAACTTATTGAATCTGCGGCGAATTGCGGGGTAAATGCTGTCAAATTCCAGAAACGCCATCTTCCAGCCCTCTACCCGCCGGACGTTCTCGACCATCCCGAGCATTACGAGCAAAATTTTCAGTACATGATCCCCCTTTTAAAAAAGGTAGAGCTTTCCAGGCAGGATATGACGGACTTAAGAGAGTTCACCCGGAATCTTGGAATGGATTTTATATGCACCCCCTTTGACATGGATAGTGCTGAATTCCTTAAAAAACTGGACATAGATGCATTCAAGATAGCGTCAGCCGATTTAACAAACATCCCCTTGATAAAACTTGTGGCGTCTTTTGACAAGCCCATGATTGTGTCAACTGGTATGTCAACATGGGATGAGATTGAATACACGGCTTCCCTCCTTTCAGATCTGGGTTCAGACTTTGCCCTCCTTCACTGCCGGAGTGTTTATCCGGTGTGGCCTAGAGAAGTAAACCTGCGGATGATTAACCAGCTAAAAAGATACAATGTGCCAGTGGGATATTCCGGACATGAGCTTGGAATTACCGTCTCACTTGTTGCTGCTTCAATGGGGGCCTGCATAATTGAAAAACACCTTACCCTTGACAAAAACTTTGAGGGCCCGGATCACAAGGTAAGCCTTGAACCATACGAGTTCAAAAGGCTTGTGAGAGACATACGCATAGCAGACCAGGCTATTGGGAAAAATAAACGGTTTATGCTCAGGGGTGAGGTACTTAATAGAGAGCTTTTCGCAAAAAGCCTTGTGGCAGCCTGTAACATAAAAAAGGGAGAGATAATAAGCAGGGATAAAATAACTGTACGTGGTCCAGGTAGAGGACTTACTCCCCTGTATCTGGACAAGCTGGCAGGCAGAAAGGCATTGAGAAATATAAATGCCGGAGATTTCTTCACAGAAGAAGACATCGGTTTAGCCAGCCTGAAAAAACGGACATTCAAGTTTCAGAGCCAATGGGGACTCATTGCAAGATTCAGTGACTATGAATCAATGCTGCATTACAATCCCAAAATCATAGAATTTCACCTGGCGGAAAAAGACTTTCAGCTCCCCTTTTCCATAAAAGAACCACTGAACATGGGGCTCGTTGTGCATGCCCCTGAATACATGGGTGAAAGACTGCTGGACCTCTGTTCATACCATGAGGAGACACGGCAGGCATCGGTGGAGCTTGCTGTCAGGTCAATAAGGCTTGCCCATGAAATATCTCACTTTTTCAAGGGCAGGCCAAAGGTGATAGTACATCCCGGAGCCATGAGCATAAACCAAAAACTTGACTCCAGCCGACTTGCTGCAAACCTTTCAAGGTCAATAACCGACATCAGAATGCTGACATCAGACTTTGACATAGAACTCCTCCTTGAAAACCTGCCCCCCTACCCCTGGTACTTTGGTGGACAGTGGAAGGGAAACTACTTCATGGACGCGGCAGAAATTGCCGATTTCTGCAGGGAACACACCATGAATATCTGCTATGACCTCTCCCACTCCGCCCTGTACTGCAATGCCAAGGAAAAAGAGCTTGCAGATGAAATAAAAACGCTTCTGCCATTCACCAGTCACCTGCACCTGGCAGATGGCTATGGTCTTGATGGCGAAGGCGTCCAGTTTTGCGAAGGGGACATTGACCTTGACAATATCCTGCCGCTCTTCAAGGGATTTAAGGGTACATGGGTTCCGGAAATCTGGAGGGGACACCTGAACCAGGGGCAGGGATTTCTGCAGGCCCTGGCCTTTCTTGAAAAATACATGGACTGAATTAAGCCATGAATATCCTGATGATCACGCAAAACGATCCTGCCGGCATGGCAATCGCCTTTACCAATGCCATCAACAGGTACACGGAGCATTCGTGCAGGCTGATTACAACGGAGACCAGGTACAATTTTGATTACAAAAAAGATATTCACCTGCCAGATATTGGCGAGGATGGTTTTGACGAAATCAGGGATCTACTCTCACAGGCCGACATCATACACTTTCATCTCCTTGCTGACGAAAACATGGAGTTGGGCCCGGTAAAAATTAAAGAATTTGTCAAGGGCAAAATGCTTATCCACCATCATCACGGCCATCCGCATTTCCGAGCAAGTCCGGAGTATTACAGGGAAAAGTATAAAAGACTCCGACGCAAAGTACTTGTAAGCACCCCGGATTTACTGCATATGATCCCTGAAGCAGTTTGGCAACCTAACATCGTACCTGTTGATGACCCATTATACCTGCCTGTTCCCTGTAGCAACAATAATAATGAGCACATTATAATAGCTCACTCCCCAACAAGAAAGGATTTAAAAAACACAGAGGAAATCATTCAGGTCTCCAAAATCCTTCAGGAAAAACTGCCTCAGAAAATAAAACTGGACATTATTGAAAACACCCCACACAGGGAGTGTCTGCGCAGAAAACAGCAATGTGACGTGTTATTCGATCACATGCAGGGATACTTTGGTGTCTCTTCACTTGAGGCGCTATCGCAGGGAAAGCCAGTAATCGCAGGGCTTGATGCTTGGAACATAAGTTGTATCAAAGAATTTACTGGTTATGACAAGCTTCCATGGCTAATCGCGAGGGATGCGGATTCACTGGAGCGGATATTAAAAAAACTATGCCAAGAGAAAATCTTTCGTACGGTTACAGGCAAGGCCTCCAGAAGCTTCATGGAACAATCATGGAACACATCAAAAATCGTTAATCACCTGATTCGCCAGTACTGAAGCCTTCAGAAAAGCAGAAGACAAGTCGTTTCAAATTAATAAGACTTTCGGATGAAAAGCTGCGCCTTTTATCAAAATCTTATCAATCACGCATGGACATCAAAGAGAACATGCCTGGCATAGCCATAATTGGAACTGGATGCTGGGGGAAAAACCTGGTTCGTAATTTTCACAAGCTTGGAGCATTGAAGCTCGTGTGTGAGCGAGACCCCAAACGTTCTGCTGCCATTGCCCAGAGGTACCCAGGCATAAGATGGTGCACCTCACCCCACCAGGCCTATCAGGACCCGGAAATAGACGGAATAGTCATTGCAACCCCGGCTGAGACGCACTTTGCAATCGCCAGAGAGGCCTTGCTGACTGGAAAACACGTATTCATTGAAAAACCCTTTGTCCTGTGCGAGGAGGAAGGACACGAGCTGATAGAGCTTGCCAGTAAGAACGAACTGGTCCTGATGATAGGACATATAATGCACTACCACCCGGCATTTAAAACCCTGAGCACCCTGATCAGACAAGGCGACCTTGGACGTATCAACTATATTTACTCCAACAGACTCAATCTGGGTAAAATAAGGCGGGAAGAGAATATACTCTGGTCATTTGCCCCCCATGACATCTCAATGATCCTGGCAATGGCACAGGAATTCCCTGAGTCGGTATCTGCAGTGGGTGGAAACTACCTACACAAAAAGATAGCCGATGTCACCACAAGTCATCTCAATTTCCCCTCAGGCCTCAAGGCCCATATCTTTGTCTCCTGGCTCCATCCATTCAAGGAACAGAAACTGGTGGTAATTGGTGACAAGAAAATGGCTGTATTCGATGATTCCATGCCCTGGGAGACCAAACTATGCCTGTACTCCCATGAAATCGGATGGGCAGGAGAAAATCCAGTGCTGGCAAAAAAAGAGGCGGAACCGGTGAGGCTGAAACCCTATGAACCCCTGCGCATGGAGTGTGAACATTTTCTTGAGTGCATAAAAGAAAGATGTGAACCAGTAAGCAACGGACACGAAGGCCTGCGGGTGCTGCAAGTCCTGCAGGCCTGCCAAAGGTCATTAGACCAGGGTGGAGTCCCTGTACGATTCACTCCAGAAGGCCAGAGAGGCAAAGAAAAATACTTTGTCCATCCCACTGCGGTCATTGACGGAGATGTAGAAATAGGGCCAGAAACCAAGATATGGCATTTCAGCCATATCCTCCCAGATACCAAGATAGGGGCCCGGTGTGTAATTGGTCAAAATGTGGCCATTGGCCCAAAAGTCAATGTGGGCAATGGCTGTAAGATTCAGAACAATGTGTCAGTTTATCAGGGAGTTACCCTGGAAGACCATGTGTTTTGCGGGCCTGGCGTAGTATTTACCAATGTGCATAACCCGCGGGCATTCATCGGCCGCATGAACGAGATACGAAAGACTACAGTAAGGACCGGGGCCACTCTTGGCGCAAACAGCACCATCGTGTGTGGGAACACCATTGGCCGCTTTGCGTTTGTAGGGGCCGGGGCAGTGGTAACCAGAGACGTGCCGGACCATGCCGTTGTCTATGGTAATCCAGCAAGACAGGCCGGATGGATATGCGAGTGCGGACATTCTCTTGACAACTTCCTGGCATGCCAGGCATGCGGCAGCAGTTACGCTCTGACACCATCCGGCATAGACAAACTGTGAAACTCTGCTCCGTATCCGAATTCCCTCAGAGGGTTACACTTGAAATTACAAACAGGTGCAACCTTTCATGCCCGATCTGTCCCCGCCATTTTATGGATGATGCATTGGGAGACATGGATCCACGACTATTCAGGCGGCTTGTTGACGAACTTGCTGCCGTAGGAACCAAGACCCTTGTCCCATTTTTCCGCGGTGAACCCTTGATGCATCCCCGTTGCACTGAACTATTGACCTATGCCAAGGATAAGGGCATGACCATTCAGCTTGCCACCAACGGATTACTGCTTAAAAAAAACATTGCGGAAACCATGATCAATATAGGCCTAGATTTTATATCTTTCAGCGTGGATTCCATCAACGCCGAAGAATATCGGACAATCCGAAGGGGTGGAAGCCTTGAAACGCTCCTGAACGCCGTTGACATGCTGCTCTCAGAAAGGCAGAGGCGTCACAGCAAGTTACCAACCGTACAGATATCTGCAGTAGATACAGGCATGAATCCGGGAAAGAAGGCCCGTTTCCTGTCCTTCTGGAAAGGCAGGGCGGACAGGGTAAGGATTTATCCACAACACTCTTCAGACGGGAAGTTCGGAAGGCTTCATCACCGGCCTTCCATGCCACGCAGACCCTGCCTTAAACCCTTCCGGGAGCTGGCCGTTTACTGGCACGGCAACGTGGCAATATGCAACCATGACTGGAACAGAAAAGGCAGTCCGAATATAGGCACCAACGGTATAATTGGGGTCTGGAAAGGCAGTTGGTACAACGATATCCGCCACAGGCAGGAGAGACTGGAATTTACACACGACGACATATGCAGGACATGTGACCACTGGCCCCAGTACTCGGAAAGGCACTCCATAATAGGGGAGCTAGTTGAGACAGGATGAAGATCCCCCTTATGAAACCCTACCTGCCAGGCACCATAAGCAAGGAGATACAGAAGGTGCTTGACAGCGGCTTTCTGACTGAAGGGCGTACAACCCGGAAATTTGAAGAATCCATAAGTGAATTCTTGAGGGCCAAATACGTCCTGGCCGTTTGCAACTGCACAGCCGGCATTGAGATAGCCCTGAGGGCCATAGGTGTTGGACCTGGTGATCAGGTGATTGTCCCTGATTTCACCTATCCTGCCACTGCCAATGCCGCACTTATAACCGGCGCAAGCGTTACCCTGGTTGATGTGAACCCTCACACAATGCTTATTGACCACAAAGACCTTGAGGCGGCAATTACCGATAATACCAGGGCGGTTCTTCCCGTTTCCCTCTTTGGCAATCCCCTGGACTTTGAGTTTTTATTAAGGCTTAAGGAAAGGTACGGATTTTACATAATTGAAGATGCCGCCTGCTCCCTTGGAGCAATGTATGGCGGAAGGCATGTGGGGACCCTTGCGGACATTACGGTCTTCAGCCTGCACCCCAGAAAGCTCATCACCACAGGGGAAGGGGGCTTGATCACCACAAACGACAGGGTTCTGGCCAAGTGGATGGACTCTTACAGGCACTTTGGCATGGAACCAGATTGTGCTGATCACCGCCGGCTCTTTAACTCTATCGGGGGCAATTACAAACTTTCAAATGTCCAGGCTGCAATCGGGCTTGCCCAGATGACAGACATAGAGAAACTTCTCAAGGAGAGGGCAGCACTTGCAAAACGTTATAAGGCCATGATAGCACCAATTTCCGGTGTCAGCCTTCCACGCGAGACAGATAACGCCTTCCATTCATACCAGACATTCGTGGTATTCGTGGAGCAAAGGGAGCGCGTCATGCAGATTTTGCGCCGCCAGGGCATAGAGGCCCAGATAGGAAGCTACAGCCTGCACACCCAGCCAGCCTTTAAGAGAGAAGCGCGCTGCAACTGGAAGGGCACCCTCTCCGGCAGCCTCTACGCCTACCAGCATTCCCTTGCCCTGCCACTCTACAACGGCATGACCAGGAAAGAGCAGGAAAGCGTGGTGAACGCCCTTAAAGAGGCCGTGACATGTTAAGGGCACCAGACCTGCCAAGGGTCGCCCACATTGGCTGGCTGGCATCCTCACATCTTGAACGAAGGGCAAGAGAGCTTGCCCGGCAGGGCGTGCCAACCGTGGTCTTTACCGATCATATTCCATCCCGTCTGATGAAGGAGAGCCTTCCATTCAGGGTGGAGGTCCTGCCAGGGGGATTTGTACGCTTTCCCCGGCAACTGGTTAACTGGCTGGAAGAGCGGCTCAGGGTTCACAACATAGAAGTTCTGCATATACACTCAACACATTTCCCTGCGGCCCTGGGCCTTTTTGTAAGGGGCGTGCCACGTGTTACATCAATATGGGATTTCGTTTACTCCAGAGACACCATATCCCCCCTCTACCACAAAATCATACTGGACGAACTGCTCAGGGGAAGGCTCTCTGAATTTGTCTCATTCTCCTCCAAAGTGGTCATGGAGAGATGGATCAAGCAGGGATTTCCAAAATCCAGGGCACTATGGCACTCATGGGGCGTTGATTTAGAAAGATTTTCAAAGGCCCGAAACAGAGAAGAAATAAGAAAGCTTCGAGAGCGCCACGGAATCGGACCTGACAGCAAATTAATATTCAGCCCAAGGACTCCAAGCCTCCAGGCAAACGTGGACCTCCTGCTCCAGGCCCTTACCCTTGTAAATGAAAAATTCGATGTCACCTGCATAGTAACAGGCCATGCGATCCCACCTGAAACACGCTACCTTGAACGGATAGTGAAGCGCAGTGCCATACGCCACAGGGTCCGTTTCATTGAAACCATACATAACCAGGCCTTGCTGTCTCACTACTACCATGCTGCGGACATAGTGGTCTCCCTGCATTCAAATGATCATAACCCCGCCTCGGTGCTTGAGGCAATGGCAGCAGGCGCACTGGTGCTTATCAATGAATCCCCTGAGGTGGAGTTCTGGATCAGGGACGGACAAAATGGCCTGGTGGTCAAAACCCGCAATCTGAAACACCTTTCAAAAAAGCTCACAGATGGCCTCAATCTTGACCCTTTCAAAAAAAAGGCGTGGCGGGAGTTCAACCGGGCCTTCATTAAAAAGGATGCAAACTTCCGTGCCACTATCCACCAGGTAATTTGCGACTATGACCGTATCCGGCGGGTCAACCCCCTAACCCATTACTCGGATTTTCATTACGGATTGCTGGCGGATATCTGCGGGGATTACAGAGAAGCCCTGAGGCTTTATGAGCGGGCCAGGGATGAAAAGCAGAAAAGTCCATACCTTGAGCCTGTCATACGGGAAAAAAGGGATTTTATAGAAAAAAAATCCCGCATTACGGCCTTCCACACAGGACGGGCCAATCCCCACATATTAAAGCTGAGTGATATACCCACAACGCGTTGGCAAAAAAAGATAGACCTTGTTGAATATCCCAAAAGCCTTTTTCGTCACGACATTATCGCAGGTTTCTATCCTCTTTTACGCGCACGCCGATTTGACGACCTGTTGTTTTTAATTGACCTCCTCTCTGACCATTTCCACACAGACAGCCTGGAATGGCTGTCTGAGAGCGTAAACTGGTTCGGCGACAGATGGGGGCTCTGGGAGGAGTGTTCTGAGATACTTCTTAAGGTCAAATCCGGAGGCACCTCCCTTGGATGTCATGCACTAAGGGCAGCTGAAGAGTTGGGAGACGGCCATGGGCATTACCGGGCCTTGCTTGAAAAGGCCGTTGAGTGGACAAGTTGTTCCATTGACATGATAAACCCTGAACTGGACAGGAAGTACCGCCGGGATATCAATGAGGCAGCCTCACGCCTCCTTTCCATGCAGAGGATGGTGGCCTGATGAATGTCCTTGGCATCCACTTGGGCCATGACGCCAATGCGGCCCTCATTATGAACGGTAAAATTGTGGCCGATATCATGGAAGAGCGGTTTTCAAGGGTCAAGCATTCTGCCGACCCGCCTCGAAACGCCGTGGCTGCCTGTCTGGCCATGGGGAATATCAGGGCAGATGAGCTGGATATCATAGCCATAACCGGGCAAAACCTTCACAAAGACATAGAGTATATATTTAGGCTCCAGGACCTCGAACGGTTCCCCACATATTTTAAGCGCTACTCCCTGACTCCGGCAACACAGTTAAAGAATTATGATCATCACATGTGCCACGCCGCCTGCGCCTATTATCTCTCGCCGTTTTCAGACCCTGCCCTGATATGTGTAAGTGACGGTTTTGGCGATGACTGCTCCATATCATTATGGACAGGCCAAGGCACCAGCATGAGTCTATTAAAAAAATACCCTTCGGAAGGATCACTTGGCTGGTTTTACTCCAACGTAACAGAGGCCCTTGGCTGGATACACGGTGATGGAGAGGGAAAGACCATGGCACTTGCCGCCAAGGGCGATCCGGCCAATGCATATAATGCGCTTGGGGATTTCTGCCCCCGGTATCACGACGGGGAACTGAAAAAGCCTCACCATTTCGGAAGCATATGCAAGGTAACGGAAAGGGGTGCAATCCAGTGGCATATGCCAGACGCTGCCAAGATAAGGGGGTTAATTAGCCGGTTCACCCGGGAAGAGCTTGCCGCATCGGCCCAGGAGCTGATCGAGGAAAATCACCTCTCCCTGTGCACCCATTGGCTCCAAAGGACCGGCCTTGAAAGGCTATGCCTGGCAGGGGGTGTGTTTCTGAATATCATCCTTAACAGGAAACTGGCAGGCACAGTCCCACTAAACAAGCTGTTTATATACCCGAATCCAGGAGATTCCGGCCTGGCTTTAGGTGCTGCCCTCTGTGCACTTTCTGAATACGCCCCGGAAGAGCTGCCAAGGAGTCTTGATTCACCCTATCTGGGGCCAAATTTCACAGACCAAGAGATTCTGTACACACTGAGGCAACGTAAGATCAGATTTACTGAACACCATGGGGACAGCCTTATTGAAACCGTGGCAAGGGCACTGTCTGAAAATCTATGTGTGGGCTGGTTTCAGGGTAGAATGGAAACCGGGCCCCGGGCGCTTGGTAACCGCTCCATCCTGATGAACCCGTGCCATGCTGAAAACCAGAAGTACATTAACACCCGGGTCAAATTCCGCGAACCCTTCAGGCCCTTCTGCCCAAGCATCCTGGACACAGACCGTGACCGTTATCTTGTGGAAAAAGACAATGCGCCGTATATGATCCTGGCATTTAATTCCCCAGAGCAAGTACGGGCACGAATAGGGGCTGTCGTCCATGTTGACGGCACCATCCGGCCACAGATTGTCACCAGCATAGGCAATCCCCTCTTCCACCGCATGCTTAGGGCATTCAAAAAACTCACCGGCCAGGGGATTCTCCTTAACACCTCATTTAACTTAGGGGGAGAACCTCTTGTTTGCACACCGGAAGATGCCATCCGCTGTTTTTATTCATCCGGAATGGACATGCTGGTACTGGGCCCTTTTGTAATCTCAAAGCAGGAGCCATAACAGGAGATGTGTGGAATTGTGGGTTGTCTCCACCTGGAAGGCCACAATGTGCCTGAGATACTGATAGAGCGTATGACGTGCGCCCTGACGCACAGGGGACCTGACGCACAGGGTTACTGGGCCTGCAAAAATGTGGGGATAGGCCACACCAGGCTTGCCATCGTTGATCCAACCAGCCGTTCTGCACAGCCCATGTCCTCGCCTGAAGGGCGATACATCCTGACATATAGCGGGGAAATCTATAATTACCCTGAACTTCGCAATGAGCTTCAAGGGGCAGGATACGAATTCCATTCCTCAGGCGATACCGAAGTTTTGTTAAATGCCCTCATTGAGTGGGGAGAGGATGCAATACCGCTTCTTAACGGAATGTTTGCATTCGCCCTATGGGACAGGGAGAAAAACTCCCTTTTACTGGCAAGAGACCGTTACGGGATAAAGCCGCTTTACTACAGTCTAAGAAATAATATCTTTGTATTCGGCTCTGAGATCAAGGCAATTCTGGCGCATCCTGGATTCGGTGCAGAACTTGACCTGGAAGGCCTGCTTGAATATTTCACTTTTCAGAATTTTTTCTCGGATCGAACACTCTTCAAGGCTATTCACACCTTCCCTGCAGGCTGCTTTATGCGCATTGACCCAAAAAGCAGCCTCCCGCGGCCCATCAGATACTGGGATTTTCATTTTTCAGAACCGGAAGACCTGACAGACCAGAGGGAGTATGAGGAGGAATTAGGCCGCCTCTTCCGCCAGGCCGTAATGCGCCAGATGATGGGTGATGCAAAAATAGGCACCTATCTCAGCTCTGGAATGGATTCAGGGGCCATAACTGCTGTTGCAGCCAGCAGGTCCCAGAGGCTTAAAACCTTTACCTGCGGTTTTGATCTCGGTTCCGCCAAGGGGGCTGAACTTGGATTTGACGAAAGGGCACAGGCAAGGACGCTATCGGCAAGGTACGGGACAGATCACCACGAGATTGTCTTAATGGCAGGGGATATGGAGCGCTGCCTTCCCGATCTTGTGTATGCGCTGGATGAGCCAAGGGTTGGCCAGAGTTATCCAAACTATTACGCGTCAAAACTTGCGGCGAATTTCGTTAAGGTAGTGCTTGCCGGCACCGGAGGTGACGAACTCTTTGCAGGATACCCCTGGCGCTATTACCGCACTGTCCACTCAACATCCTTCAAACAGTATGTGGACAACTACTACCTATTCTGGCAACGGCTTATCCCAAACCGTATTATCAAAAAGGTTTTTGCGCCGGTATGGAGCCAGGTAAAACACGTCTGGACAAGGGATATATTTTTCAATGTATTTAGCAACTATCCGACTGAGATTGAACGGCCGGAAGATTACATAAACCTCTCCCTCTATTTTGAGGCTAAGACCTTTCTTCATGGCCTGTTGCTTGTTGAGGACAAACTTTCCATGGCCCACGGGCTCGAAACCAGGGTCCCATTTCTGGACAACGATCTTGTGGACCTTGCCATGCAGATTCCAATAAGGTGCAAGCTTGGAAATCTGGGAAACGTAATGGCCCTTAACGAAAACGAGCCGGGGCCAAAGGTCAAACGCTATTTTCAAAAAAACCGCGACGGCAAGCTCATTTTACGCAAGGTGATGAAGAAATATGTGGGCCAAGAGACTGCCACTGCCATCAAACAGGGATTCAGCGGCCCTGATGCAAGCTGGTTCAGGACAGATGCCATTGGCATGGTGAGTGACAGGCTCCTATCGGGCACAAGCCCAATCTTTGAATTTCTTGACCGGCCAGCTGTACAGGAATTGGTAAGGGAACACCTTGCTGGCAAGGTAAACCGCCGCCTGCTTATCTGGTCCCTGCTTTCATTTGATCAGTGGTGCCGAACCTTCCTGGACATGGGCAACGAACTGTGCTGTTTCAAAGTGTAAGGCCTGCCACCAATGCCTTTTCAAAAAAACTGAATGTTGAATGATCCTGACACCATACTGATCGGCCCTGCCAATAACAGCACGGTCAGGCATTACCCTCCAGGACACGGCATCTCCAGATGGCTAGAACTTAGGCCCTGGGACACATTGCCGCATGAGGCCCTTGGGGAAACGGTACTGGCAGTACCTGTGCGGGCCACTTTCCCTGGACCTGAAATTCTCAACCAGGCCATTGAGTCGCACAAGGCCACCGGTGCTGATATCACCAGACCTGACCAAGAATGGCTTCCAGGCCATGACTTCACTATTTTTGACAGAAGGACACTTAAGGCCGGCCAGCCATTACCGAAGCTTTCAACCCTGCCACGCTTGCGCCTGAATATGTTCGTCCCCTCGCGCAGACTGATTTCCTCCAATGAAAAGATTAAAGCCACTGTCTTTGGCCGCACCAAGGGCATACACGTAACCCTTGCGGAAAAATGCTCAATGGGATGCCGTATGTGTCCGTTCAACGGCTCAGATATACCACCACGGCACAAGTCCTATTATCAGGCATACATGAAACGCCGGGCAGGGTATTCGTACATAACACCTGAAAATTTTGCCGCCTATGTAACCCTTATTCAAAAGGTGCAGCCAGTAAGGTCAGTGAGCCTGTTTGGCCCTGGCGAGCCTTTTACCTGCCCGTCTGTCACAGAAATCCTCAGATGGTGCAGCTACAACGGAATCAGCCTGAACTTTACCACAAACGGTAACAGCATCAGAAACCATCATCTTGCCCCATTGCGGGCCGCAAAAATAAATAACATTACAATAAGCGCCGATGCAGTAACTGCTGAAACATACAGGGCAATCAAGCCAAACGGTGACTGGAATATGCTGCTTAAGACAGTGACCAGACTACGCAAGCTGCAGGAGGACGGGGCATCCTTCAGGCTAACGCTATCTTTCATCCGTCAGCCAATAAATGAACATGAGGAGGAGTCTTTCCATGCATTCTGGGGCAGGTGGGCAGATGAAACCGTGGTAACTTCACGCTATCACATGGGCCAGCCCATGTACCAGGCCTCTTGGAATTCACCCTTCCGGCTGCCCTGCACCAGCCTTTTTAATGGCGTGCATGTGCTTACAAACGGGGACTGCTGGACGTGTTCTGCCGGGGCACCGGATGAATTCATGCTGGGAAATCTCTTAACAGACGGACCGGAAGCCATATGGGAAAAACTTAACGAATATATGACCAGATATCTGGCTCACGGTATGGCGAGAGAGATCTGTAAGGATTGCTCCTGGTGGCGCCAGTCACACCACTTGGTGGAATATGAATCCGGCAACAAGAGGGCCATAATCCGGCCATACAGCTACAAGATTCTCCACAGCTAAATGACGTGGCAACGGTGAAGCATATTGGCTGGATCAGGTTCGTGGTGTCCTTGTTTTGGAATAGATATTCGGCCTTTTTTTATGATCTCTATCTACGTCATATCCTTTTATAAATTCAGGCACACGATTAAGTGCCTTGCCTCCATAAAGGAGCATATCAGGAGCAGGTATGAGGTCATACTTGTTGAAAACTGCTCTGCCACGGGGGAGCAGTGGCGCAAATTCGAAGAGTTACAGGCACAGTGGCCGGCATTAAAAATAATTAGGCTGGACCGGCAACACCCATGCCCCTGGATAAGGGCCAGGGTTCTGGACCATGCCACGGGGGAATATATCTTCTTCATGGACAATGACTGCTTCGTGGAGAATGATCCTTTCCCCATGCTGGTTTCAGAACTTGAAGACAACCAGCGGACGGCAGGCATCTCACCGGCGCTCCTTTATTACCCCTCAAGACGGTTACAGTGTCTCGGGATAAGGATGAAACTTTTTGAAGACAATCTCTTTGAGCCCAGACACCTCTGTCATAATGAACCATACGAATTGCACTGGGAAAGGATGCCTTTCTACTCTGATTTCATCCCTGGGGGATGCTCACTTTTCAGGCGCAATTTTCTTGAGCAGTGCACCTACGACCCCAGGCTTAAAAACGTATTTGGCGACTTTGACCTCTGTCTCCAGGGGAGAGACAGGGGGTGGCGCTACAAATTTCATCCGGGCTGTTATCTCATGCATGACAAGACGGCACATTCAACCAGATACCTAAAGGCCAAGGGCCAATTAACTGACTGGCCGGGTTCAGTCCAACTGTTTGAGGAAAAGTGGGGACTTCGTTACTTCATACTCAAACATATCAAAATGGGCAGGGTGGTACTTGACCAGGGCAATTTCCCAAGATGGCTTCCAAGGGAAGAGTGGCCGGAAAACAGGGGACAACAAGAAAAAGCGCACCCCCTGGGTAACTGACATGAAAAAAGGGGAAATTCTGCACCTGTTCAATGCGTTTCAGGTGGGAGGCGCAGAACGGCAGCACATGGAGCATGTCAGGTGCCTTGATCCGAATTTCCATCAGGCCTGTTGGGCGCCCTGTAGCGGGCCCATTGAAGGGGAACTTGAGGGGCTGGGCATACCCTATACCGCAGGCGGGCCGGAGGAGGTGCAGAAACTCCTTGCAAGGGTAGACTTCGATTGCATAGTCATGAGAACTAACTGGTACTTTGACGAGCTCCAAGACATTCTGGGTAGTTACCCTGGGCCCATACTGTTCATCAAGGACTATCTTCGCTGGTATCAGGGCAATAACCAGTATCTGGACCCGGAATATGATACAAGGGTTTTCCGTCTGGCCCATCAGGTGTTCTTTGCCGGTCCATCATTGCGCCAGGGATTTCATGATATGGGATTAACGGGAAAGGGAGAGGCCATGCTCTTTAACGGTATAGAGCTATCTGCCATGCCTATGGAAGTACGCAGCCCGCCGCAGCCACCCATAAAAATAGGTATGCTTGCCAACATAGTCCCACGCAAAAATCAGCTGAAGGTGATCACGCTCCTGAAGAGTGAACTCAAGGGCCCTTGTTTTAAACTCATCTTAGGTGGCGATCTCCAGGACGAGGAGTACGGAAGAAAGGTCATGGATGCCGCCCAGGGCCATGATGTAGAGATATGTGGTTATGTCAGTGATCCTGTGAGCTTTTTTACCAAGGTTGATATTTTACTCAATGCATCCTCCCTGGAGGGATGGCCTGTCTCCATTATGGAGGCCATGGGCTGCGGTGTCCCTGTAATTGCCCCGGCAGTAGGAGATATCCCTGAACTCCTTGACTACGGCAGGGCCGGACTCCTGTTTGAGCAAGAAGATATTTCGGGCCTTCCAACCATGCTTGAGCGTATATGTAAACCTGAAACCTACAGGAATTTTTCCGCAAACGGGATCAGGCGCGTCAAAAGATTCGACATCAAAAACATGGCAAGGCAACTGGGGGAGGCAATAGAGTGCTTAATGGCCAACCGCCTGCCCTGCCCTGCTACGGTGGATCAAAATGCGGGGCAATAGTCAAAGGGCCCGGGAGGTACTGGCAATTATTCCCGCACGGGGCGGCTCCAAGGGCCTTCCCGGGAAAAATATAAGGCCACTTTGCGGCAGGCCGCTGATAGACTATACCATCTCTGTGGCCCTGGCTGCGAAGAATATCTCCAGAGTAATTGTCTCCACGGATGATGAGCAGATAGCCCAAATCGCAAAGGAGTGCGGGGCAGAAGTCCCCTTTTTGAGGCCAGCGGAACTATCCGGTGACAATGCTATAGTTAGTCATGCAATATCACACGTAATCTCAGAGCTTTACAAAGAAGGCTATGTCTGTGATGCAAGGATAATCATGTACCCCACGCATCCCTTCCGCAGCGTAGATACGGTTGAGGGCCTGATTGATATACTGCTCTCAGGATACAAAGAGGTTACGACATATATTAAGGTTTCCAATCCTCCATTTTGCTTTTTGCACCGGTCTGAAGGAGGCGTCTTATGCCAACTCCTTGATCATGGGACACCGCCCAAAAATAACGTCTATTTTAAGGGCTCGGGATATCTCTATGGAGTGTTCCACAAAAACCATCAGTGCCTTTATAACAAGTACGTCCATACGATTACAGACCCGGTAGAGGCAGTGGATATAGACACCCTTGAGGACTTTTTCCTTGCTGAAGAAATAATTGAAAACGGTCTCTATGCCACAAAGGGTCAAAGAGATGAAATGAATGGCAAATGATAGTTGTAGCTGCCCTATTTACATCCGCCGATGAAATTGACTGGAAGTCCAGCAAGGCACAACCCTTTTTACAGGGGAATGCTGAAAAATTATCTGAATTGGCAAAGAGGCATCAGGTCTATATCCTAACTGATCAGCCTGCCTTAAAGACACATTTCGGTAATATGAGGTTCAGGACCACACCTCCACAGGGAAACAGGCTGGATAATGATCAAATCAATACAGTCGTCTCGTGCATGGGGCTTGCGGGAAACACATCCATTGCAGTTATAAACTTGCATTGCCCGTTTGTTGTGCCTTCTGACTTATTAAGTGCGATAAAGAAACATGTTGCAACGGGCGTTACGCACATATCCATAAGGCCTTCAGAACCATCTCCCTGTCAAATCGAAAGGCATTTTGACATGTTGCAGGCGGGATCTGTGCATTTAATCTCTGGAAGAAGTGGTGACCAATGGCCCGCATCATGGCTGATATCTAAAAAATTTCCATTTCCGTGGTCTGTTCATGCACAGACAAGGGATGCAAAAATCTTTCTGAGGAGTCCAGGTCACCAGGAAGTGTCATTTATCCCACTTGAGAACTTCCCACGGGACCTCAAAAAGGATGAATACGTTTTCATAAGGGAATCTGATTTTAAGGCCCGCTTAGGCATCCCCTGCCGTGAGACTTCAAGGGCCATTCACCTATCCAACCATTTTCAAAACCATGATTTGATGAAATTCGATATCCAGAATGATGCGATGATATTTCGTTTTCCCGCCTCTTCCCTGGAAGGGAAGCTTACTCTTATGCCATTTGACCATCTCGGCCCCTTGCCCCATGAGCAGCTTATTATACGCACCAGCGGTAAACAGCCGCATTACCGTGTAGAGATACCAAACCATTTTTCCGGTTTCCTTTATACACTAACAAGGACAGTGAGCCGGGGCCCTGTCCAGAATACAGTCAGGTTTGATCCTGGAGGGGTTTTATGGCAGGATGGAATAAATCTGCAAACCCGGCAAGTTATATCCGGGAGACAGTCCTGTCCCGAGACCTTTAGTTTTTCCGAAGAGTTCGTAGTTGGCAAGGCTGCGGATCTCTGTGACCTTGAAAGGGCCATGGCCGCTGGACGGGTCATTGGTATCAGGACTTCTCGCCCCTTGCTAAGGATACACAGCCCTCTTGATATTCTCAGGGCCAGGGCCATAACAAGGGCCATGACCACAGAAAAGGCATGCAGAGGCTCATAAACATTAAAGGGCGGATTGCGGCTTTTCATGAACAGGGCCCCGCGATGGCGGCAGAGACCCTGTTAAACGCGTTTACCCAAATCCACGGGCTGATTACACAGTTACAAGGAGATTGGCAGAGTGCGTGCGCAAATACGATACTGTCAAAAAATATCTCATACAGTTTTAGGTCATTGCCCAATGAACCCACTTCTGGCGCGTTAAAATCTTTCCATCTGGGCCTGAAACTTGTTTCAAAAAAAAATGCAGGCTTTCTAAGACTATGGGCAGACCTCTTCAGCTTCTACAGCCTTTCTGAACGCCTCTTTCGCCGCTGCAGCCTTGATGCACCTGCCACCAGGGCCATGATGGAATCAAAAAAGTATACTGCCCCCCTTGTCCGAAGAAAGGAAATCCACGGTTTGAGTTATGACGCTGAGATCTGCAAAATAATGCCTGAGGGGATCTACTCATGGCCGCTCTATACCGATTACCTGGGATTGATTGCATCCTCATTACCGTCGGGAGCGCTTGTCAAAATAGAAAACGGCGTTTCACATCCACTAAATATACCAGGTGCAAAGCGGGACACCTTCTGCAAGTTCATGTTGGGCAACAATATATTTATTTTTTCAAGGACTGGCGAAACAGTTACGATTATCGATACCGTGAAGGGAAAAACCATCACGTCAAATACGGGAATCACTAAACCCCACGCTTCGACCATATTTTTTGCCCCCTTCAGAAACGGTTTTCTCAGCTGCAGCAACAGCCAGAGTATTACCCTCTATACCGATTCATTTGAAGTGTCTCAAAGCATCACCCAGCCACAGTTTAAGTATATAAGAGGCCCAGTCCAAACGATAGGGGGGGACACCTTTCTCCTTAATACCGGTACCGTAATGGACAGTAGCGAGCTTCTTCAGCTTCATCCCCAGGGCCATTTCTTCTGTGTCTATGACCTTCTGGAAGATACAGGCTTAGTACATTCATCCAGGGGATTCGTCACCATCACAGACAACTCGGGCATTCATTTATTAAAAATAGATCATAATATGATTAAAAAACAGTTCTACATACCCTTGGGTTCAATACTGCCTCAGCATGACCCGTGGGATTCCTATCCAAATGCAGCGGTCATCGCAGAGGACTCCCTAAAAATCTTTATCAGAACATCTCCACCAGGAAACCAGGAAAAACAATTTCAGCGATTGGCAAGTATACGTTTTGCACCAGGTGCACTTGATTAAACGTCATGAATTTTATCTACTCTGAAGAACGCGTTCGGGCCTTCAGTAACTCCCTGCACTTCGGCCCTGTCCTGGACATTGTTGAAGATATGTCCAGACGGTACGAAAGGCCTCTGCAGATACTGGACGTGGGATGTGCTTCAGGGGCATTCAGCGCCATGCTGGCAGTGCGGCAAATTAACAACATCCAGTACAGCGGCATAGACATGTCCATTTCAAGGTTGTCAGAGGGACGCAAATATTACGAAATAGAGAACCTTATCCAGG
>WGBG01000179.1 GCA_015494395.1 Deltaproteobacteria bacterium | reverse complement strand
CCCTGATGCAGCCAGCAGCGTATTTGGATACTCCTTCATATATCTGTCCGAGTTAGGGGTCGGTGCCTGGCATATTGCATTGTCTGTACATTCATCGCGCCAACCCCAACCATCACGAATTATCATCAAGACCTTTTTCTGCATTTTTTGTATTCTCCTGGCATGTTATTCAAAAAACCAAACTTGATGCTGACCCCTATATTAACGCGAAAAAGCAACAAAATACAGGAAATATCATAAAATATTCACGTTCCTGCAGACTGTTTTTATATCAGAGCATGGCATAGATCAAAACTTGGTATTATGATTGATCACCAAAGATAATCCCCATAGGAACAGGGCTTACTGGTGCATTAAGGCTAACATCCTTAATCGTAACCTATTTTCATGAACTAAGGGAAAAATATGAAAGACCAGTATGATAAACAAGAAGGCTATTGCCGCATGCTTGGGCACAGGCTGCCCTTCAGATATTGCCGCACAGCCTATAACGATGAGCTGCCGTGCAGAAAGATTGTTGACTGCTGGTTTGATGAGTTTCCAATAATGGAATTTCTTGCAGAAAATTACTCCGAAGACCAGTTAAAAGAGGCATTCCAGGGCCACAAGTCACGGGTTACAACAATACTTGAAATAATTCACAGGGCCAAGACAGGGCAGTAACGGTTATTTCAGAGCAGGCACACCACAGGAGCAAACACGGGCTTCTGCAGTTTATACGATTGCGTGCTCAAATGACAATCTTGAGTAGCCGCAGATGGGGCCTAATTATCAAGATGCACTATGGTTGCTCCCCAATGACCATTTTCCGGTGAAGCAAGCCTCCACCAATGGACAAATTCAATACGTTCAAGCACTGCATGGACAGACCTTCTGAGAACCCCCTTGCCCTTTCCATGAATTATCTTTACCTCTGTGATACCTGCCCTGCGGCACTCAACAAGATATTCACGAACAAGGGATGAGACCTCCCCTGGGTTAAAGGTGTGAAGATCAAGTATTCCGTCAATGGGGACCTCTACCGGTTCCAAATCGTGGTATGACGCATCTTCAAACACGCCGTCTTGCTGCTGTCTTTTATTAAAAACCATGAATCTCACCATACTTGAGCCATACTTCACCGGCTCCCACAGATCGTGGGCAGAGGGTTACCGTGCCCATTCCGCCTGCAAAGTTGATATAATCCATATGCCTGGGCGATTCTGGAAATGGAGAATGCATGGAGGCGCCATAACTTTAGCTGAACAATTCCGTGCCCGGAACACCATGCCTGACCTCATCATTGCAAGCAGCATGCTGGACCTGTCTTCATTTCTCGCCCTGACCAGGAATATTACACGGGATATCCCTGCAGTAATGTACTTTCATGAAAATCAGTTTGCATATCCCTGGCAGGAAACAGACCGGGACATACTTAAGGGCAGGGACATGCACTACTGTTTTATCAACTTTGTCTCAGCCCTCGCTGCTGACCATGTATTTTTCAACTCCAGATACAACATGCTGACCTTTCTGCAAGGAGCCAAAAAGATGCTGAGACACTTTCCGGATTTTAACCAGCCGGACAGTATTGAAACCTTGAAACAGAAGTGTTCATGCCTGCACCTTGGAATAGACTTTTCCAATTTTCATTTCCAACCCAGCACGCAAGGATCAGCAGATTGCATTCACAGCCCTGCCCATATCCCGATAATAATATGGAACCACAGGTGGGAACACGATAAAAACCCTGAAGCCTTCTTTAATGCCCTTTTCAGGCTTGATGAAGAAGGATTTGCATTCAGGCTCATTCTTCTTGGAGAAAATTTCAGGCAGAGGCCAAGGGAGTTTATAAAGGCTGAAGAGAAACTCGGCGGAAAAATACTCCATTCAGGGTTTGTAAAGGACCGCAGGGAGTATGCCCGCTGGCTTAACTATGGCACTCTCCTGCCTGTTACATCAAGGCATGATTTTTTTGGAGTAAGCGTATGTGAAGCAGTTTACTGCGGCTGCTTTCCGATAATGCCCGACAGAGTTGCCTATCCTGAGATCATAAATCCCCTGTTCCACAAGGATATCCTGTATAAGGATGATGAGGAGTTTTATAAAAGGCTCAGAGAGGAAATGCTACTCTGGAATGACAGGGACAGAAGACGTTACCGTCAGGAGGTAATAGAAAAGCTCCAGGCGCATATCAGCAAATTTTCCTGGGATAAGGCAGCACCTGAGTACGATGCCACTTTCAGGAAAGTCATTCGTAAATTCAAGAGGGAAAAACAAGGAATCTATACTGCGCCATGAAAAGTTCTTGTTTTGGAGTGACGGACCTTCCGCCAGACGGAGAAACAAGACCATTTACGAAAAAGAATTCCAAAACAAGATGCAAACAAAAAAAGCGGCCAATTGGCCGCTTTATATTTATCACCTAGATTGAGCGATTGTCGGATTTGCTGCAGATCCGCGAAAGAGGAATTCCCATAATAGTCGGCTATATGGGGATTCCTCTGACAAAGGAGATGCAGTAAATACGGCAATCCAGAAGGGTTTCAAAATCTGGAAAGCTATAATCGACAT
>WGBG01000178.1 GCA_015494395.1 Deltaproteobacteria bacterium | reverse complement strand
CTGGTGGGCCGTCAGGGAATCGAACCCCGAACCTATTGATTAAGAGTCAATTGCTCTGCCAATTGAGCTAACGGCCCCTTGAGCACGGGCACTCTTTACCATATATCAGGTTGTTGTCAAGAGATAGCCTGATATTTTTTGGTGGTTCGGTAGCACGTTTTTTTTATATTGACTACCGAGGACGGTTGAGTTAAATTTTATCCCGTGATCACACACATATTACCTAAATTGAGCGATTGTCGGATTTGCTGCATATCCGCGAAAGGGGAATTCCCATAATAGTCGGCTATATGGGAATTCCACTGACAAAGGAGATGCAGTAAATACGGCAATCCCGAAGGGTTTCAAAACTGGAAAGTTATAATTATATAACTCCTTTTAATTTTGCTGAAAAAACAATTTCCCAGATTTTGAAACGCTCAATTTAGGTATTAAACTTTCATGACATGGGGGGCACCCCCTGACATGAAAGTTGGCTCAAAGCTCAAGGTCGGAAGCTGAAAGCAGACATGGCTTCTTTTCCTTTGAGCCTTGAGCTTTCAGCTTTGAGCTATTTTCACGGTAACCGCCATTTCCGGGGCGGACACAACGAGCAATGAAAATGTCTCGACATTTTCGGATAAAATCAATAGAGGAGGTAGTTGTGAGTAATAAAGAATGTAGAAGAAACAATGGTTCCATTTTTTTGAAAAGGTCATGGCACGTTTTTTCAGCAGCCATATTTTTTCTTTGTTTTGCATCTGTGGCATCAGCACATTTCGGTGTTATCCTGCCTTCAGACGATATAGTGGACAGCACCGAATCCCGTACCATTAACCTTACCCTTATGTTTACCCATCCCTTTGAGCAGAAAATGATGGATCTGGTAAGGCCCCAGAAATTTGGTATGGTTCTTGGCGGAAAGAATACGGATCTATCCTCTGCCCTCAAGCCCAATGATATGCATGGTCACAAGGCATGGAAGGCTTCTGTAACCCTTAAAAGGCCCGGGGACCACGCATTCTATTTTGTGCCGCAGCCGTACTGGGAGCCTGCAGAAGACTGCTATATCCAGCATTTTACAAAGGTAATAGTAAATGCGTTTGGCCTCGAGGAAGGGTGGCAGGAGCCGGTTGGCCTTGAGGCAGAAATTATTCCTCTTTCCCGTCCCTATGGGCTCTGGACCAACAATGTGTTCAGAGGGCAGGTCCTATTTCATGGAAAACCGGTTCCTGGTGCCGAGGTGGAGTACGAGTACTATAATGCACCGGTTGATGGCCGCAGTGTCAAGGCACCTGCAGATGCCTATATCACTCAGGTTGTAGTTGCTGATTCTCAGGGCGTATTTACCGTATCTCTGCCCATGGAAGGCTGGTGGGGTTTTGCTGCACTTATGACAGATCCAGGCGCCATGACGCATGACGGGAAAAAGAAGGATGTTGAAAAGGGAGCCGTGCTTTGGGTTCGCACCCGTGACATGAAGCGTTAGAGTTCCAGTTATGGAAATTGTAATTCACAGGAATCCCTCCCTGTTCAGTAACTATTCAGCGCATTAGCCTGAATAAGGTTGGTAAATGGTCTTGTTTTTCCGTTCCGGTGAAGAATTTCTTGTTTTTCTAAGGCTCGCTACGCCAAAATCGCGAAACTCACTCGTGCCTCGCTCAGACAGACGCGATTTTTTGGCTGCGCTTCGCCAAGAAAAACTACGAAATTCTTCATAGTCACTCCAAAACAAGACCATTCACCATACTGAATAGATATCCTGTTCATAAAATAATGAACTTAATGCCTGGATTGAGCGTTTCAAAAGTTTGAAGAAATGATTTTATACGATATAAAAGGGAGTTACATGTATCATACTCTCCAACTTTTGAAACCCTTCGGGATTGCCGTATTTACTGCATCTCCTTTGTCAGAGGAATCCTCATATAGCCGACTATTATGGGAATTCCTCTTTCGCGGATCTGCAGCAAATCCGACAATCGCTCAATCCAGGTAATGGATTGTTGGCTCCCGGGTGTAACCGCCCGGGGGCTTTTATGTATTGACCAACCTTCGTTAAATCGGTATTGCCTGAAAATTTCACAAGCATAACAAATACCACCAAGTTCTTTGTCTCATCATGTCTCATGCCCGGAGACCGTGCCGTTGACTGCACCGCAGGTAATGGCCATGATACGCTCTTTCTTTTGGAGAAGACCGCACCTGACGGCTTTGTCCATGCCTTTGATATCCAGGCATCAGCAATAGAGAATACAAGGAAACGTCTGGAAAACGCATGTATTCCACCTTCACGCTACAGGTTGATACATGGTTGCCATAGCCGTATTGCAGATCATGTTCAGCCAGGGATTGCCGCCTGCATGTTCAACCTGGGTTATCTGCCAGGGGCCTTGCATGACATTACTACCCAACCTTACACTGTAATTAAAGCCCTGGAGCGTGCCATAAGCTTACTGAAACCCCAGGGAATTATTACTGTTGTGATGTATCCGGGGCATGAGGCAGGCAGACATGAAATGGAATTATTGCTGGAGTTTGTCCGTTCAATTGATGAAAAACGGTGCAGAGTCATGCATCTTCTGAATGTGAATACCGCAAAGATTTCCCCATCTATAATTGTTTTGCAGAAAATTTGATCACTATCCCGCATTATAAAGCCATGTGGTTCAAAATTTCCTCCCCCTGTCCTGAAATTTTAATCTCAATCCAGGTTTAAGAAAAATCTTTAACATTGCCGAAGTGAATATTGTGAAACCGGCATATCCATGACCAGGGCGCCGGAAAAATGCAATCTAGGTGCAAAAACAGTGGAGATGAGTATGAAACAGGGCCCGGAAATAATAGCTGTAGGCGGCGGCAAAGGCGGCGTGGGAAAGAGTTTTATTGCCGCAGGAATTGCCACGTCGTTGGCAAACAGGGGGTATGATACTGTAATTGTTGACCTTGATCTGGGAGGAGCCAATCTACATACCCTGCTTGGCATAAAATATCCGGAAACCGGTATTGGAGATTATATTTACAGGCCCCACTCCCGTAATCTTATGGATTACACCACAGATACCCCTGTTAAAAGGCTAAAGCTCATATCAGGTTACGGTTTCATCCCAGGCATTGCAAACCTTAATTATTTCCAGAAACTTAAAATCATACGGGCGATCAGCCGTCTTGAGAATGACTACATTATTCTGGATCTGGGCGCAGGGACCAGCTACAACGTAATAGATTTTTTTTCCATGACCCAGTCAGGCGTAATTGTCACAAATGCAGAGCCTACCGCCGTCCTGAACGCCTACGAGTTTATTAAAAACGTCCTGTTCAGGATGTTTGTGAAGCGTTTCAACAAGCAAAAGGAACTGGTTTCCATCATCAAAAACTTCAAAAAACCTGAGGATCAGCAGGGTTCTTCAGGTTCTGTGTCAGAGTTGATCTCGCAGATCAGGGAGGCAGACCCAGAGGCAGCCAGGGCAATGCACGAGATATGCAAGGGCTTTACACCAGCCCTTGTTATAAACATGGCCAGGGGGCCTGTTGAAAGCCTGTCTGAAAAACTTAAAGCCATCTGCCGCCAGTTTCTCTCCATTGATGTGGCAGTGCTTGATGCAGTGCCTGCTGATGACGCAGCCAAGGCATGTCTGCTCAGAATGAAGCATATACTGGTTGAAGACCCTGAGGCCCCATCATCCCTTGCAATATGCGAGATTGCCGAAAAGTTTTTGAGTGGAAGCATTGCCCTTGGAAGACAGGCAACGGATGTGGTGGAGTCAAGTTCCGACTCTGTTTCTGAACGGCTTGCTACAGGCGACAGGGAGGATCGTGAGCTTGCCGCGCTTATTGCAGACTTCTTTTCTGATATCCCTGCTGACCGGGCACAGGATGATACAGACCACCAGGCTGACAATGAGGCTCTGGAGCCACAACAGTATATTGAACCGGATATAAGGTATGATGAGCAGTTTCTGCTTCCCCGTTTCATGCCCTTTGATGAGATGCTTGATGAGGAGGTGAAGGAAGAGCCAACATCTGCGGTTTTATCAAGAATAATCGCCATTTCCGATGCTGAGGATGCACTGCTTGCCATTGACAGCCAGGATCAGCTGAAGGCCGAGTCAAGAGAAGTGGGGCATAAATGGCTCCAATGCGGCTACAGCCTGCTTGCTGCAAATCAGCATAACAGTGCCTTCAAGGCCTTCAGCAGGGCTTACAGGCTGATACCGGAATCCCTGCCTGCAGCAGTTAGTGCCGGTGCCGCCCTGATTGCAACCAACGAGCATGTTGAGGCAGCGAAAATACTTGAAAAAGGCCTTGAGATATATGAAGACCATCCGCTCCTGCTCCTGAACCTTGCCCTTGCCCAGTTAAAGCTGGAGCGATTTGACAGGTGTGTGGCCATAATCAGGAAGCTTAAAGAATCCGGGGAGCTTGATGTAAGGGGCCGTATCATCGGGGTGCATGCTGCCTTCAGGCAGGGCGATTACAGGTTGGCAGGGGAGCTTCTGGGATCTCTTAATGGCTCATGCCCCTGGACGGAAGCAATGCTTGCTTGGAACAGGGCAGTGGTGCATTACAGGCTAGGCAGCATGGATGAAGCAGTCAGTTATCTGGACCAAGTGCTTGACAATAACCCTGAAGACAGTGCAGCATGGGCCATGAGGGGAGTTTCACTGTGGAAGATGCATGAGGTGGATACAGCCATTGAAAACCTGGATCGTGCAGTAAAGCTCGAAAATTCAAATATTTCCTTCAGGGCTGCCAGGGGTGCGGCGGCGTTTCATGCAGGGCTTCTTGACAAGGCAATTACTGACATTGGTGTTATCACCCGCCTGAGACCGGATAATGTGAAATTCAAGGCGCTTCATGATGCCATAAGTACACGGCTTGAGGCATGATGGAGGAATTTTGAGTTACGTGTCTTGAAATATTCAATCAGGGTGGCAGTCAGGTCATAATGTATGTAATATGTCCACATGCAAGTAAATGACATGAAAGAAAATTATCCGGTAGTACCACTTAATTGCCTGCCCTTTCCTGCAGCCCTTATTCGTAACGGTTTAATCAAGGCATCCAATCCCCTTTTTGAAAGGTTTTTCAGGGATGCCGGAAATGAGTTCAAACCGGATATGCCTCTGAAGGCACTTTTTCCAGGACCTCTTCCTGGCGTACTTTCGGATTTGCTCATAAATCCTGAAAAATTCTCATCTCCGCTGGAATTTACCCTGAACCCTGCACAAGTTAACTGTTTTGAATATGTTTTCAGGTTTCAGAGAGTAGATGAAAGCCGTGATGTAATATGTATTATTCAGTCCGGCACACGGGAATCAATACTGGCATGTTTGCCCCTTGTTACAATACTGGCCTCATCTGTTTCTCCGATGCAACTGGAATATATCTCCCCGATGATCCATGCATGGACGGGTTATGCCCCCTCAGCATTTCTTGCAGACCCCCTGCTGCTCACGCACCTTGTACATCCTGAAGACAAGGACAGATTTATGAATGCCCTGGATGAAATGGCAGGGGATACAGGTAGCAATGAGATTGTTTACCGTTTAAGTCACATTGAAGGGGGATACCGCTGGATTCTTCAGAGGCGTGAAAAGAATATACGGTCAGTTTCCGGTGATAATGGCGCCCTGTTTGTTTTAAGGGATATTACCCGTGAAAAGGAGATGGAACTTGACTTGGTTGAAGCCCGTGAGCGTTACCGTCTCTTTTTTGACAAGGCGCCTCTTGGTATTGCCTGCATGGACAGGCACGGTGTGGTTCTGGACTGTAACGACTGGCTCTGCAGGTTTCTTGCGATTCCAAGGGAAAAACTGCTGGGGCTCAGTGTACTTGCTCCCTCAATGCCATTTATGCGTGAGTATTCCAGGCGGATACTTCGGGGCGAGGAGGTGCACTATGAGGGCATATATACGTCGGTTATCTCAGGAAAAACTGTAAGCATGGAGGTGGATGGTTTTCCCCTTTTTGATGATACCGGCATGGTCATAGGTGGTTTCTCCATCTTTCAGGATATAAGCGACCGTATGAAGTTCGAAAAGACCCTGCGTCAGGAGAGGGATTTTAACAAGGCGGTAATTGATGCTGCCGCAACAATGGTGCTGATCCTTGATTCGCGGGGCAATATCCTTCAGGCAAATCACACCACAGAGGTTATAACAGGCTTCAGGGAATCAGAGCTTGCCGGAAGACAGGTTTGTGAGTGCCTCATACCCCAGAGTAGCCGGGGAAAATTCCTCAAGGCCTTTGAGCTTGCTGTCAACTCCATGCAGGACTCCCCTGTGGAGGCGGTCTGTTCCACTGTCCAGGGAGAGGAGAGGCTGGTTGAATGGTCATTTACTGCCATCAACATCCCGGATTATCCTTTGAGGGTCATTGCAACAGGTGTTGACCGCACGGAGCAGCGCAGGCTTGAGGATCAGTTCAGAGAGGCGCAGAAGATGGATGCCATAGGCCGTCTGGCAGGCGGGGTTGCCCATGAGTTCAACAATCAGCTTACGGCAATTCAGGGATACTGCCAGATGCTCCTGCTTTCAGCCAATCCGGAAGATCCTTCATATAACCACTTGAAAAATATTGAAAAGGCAGTGAAACGGTCGGCTGATACAGCCAACAGGCTTCTTGCCTACAGCAGACGGCAGACCCTGCAGTTCAAAAAGGTTGAAATAAGGCAGGTGGTCAAGGAAAGCGTTGAGCTGTTCGGCAAGCTTCTTGAAGAGAATATTGATGTACAGCTGAAACTCACAGATGAACCGTGTATTGCCAGTATGGATCCCAATCAGCTCCAGCAGATCATGCTTAACCTTGCCCTTAATGCCCGGGATGCCATGCCAGAAGGCGGTACAATTACCGTCGAGGTATTTCTGGAAAAGTGCCCCTGTCAGGTAAGCAAGGCAGAGGCAAGCGGAAGATGTGTCTTTATCCGCGTGAGTGATACCGGCTACGGCATGCCTGTTGAAGTCCAGGAAAAGGCATTTGAGCCCTTTTTTACAACCAAACCGGTGGGCAAAGGCACTGGCCTTGGCCTTGCCATGGTTTACGGTACTGTGAAACAGAGCATGGGGCATGTCACCATCGAGAGTGAAGTTGATGTGGGCACTGCAGTTACCATTGCACTGCCTGCACGCTCCAAAGAAGGTGGAAAAAAGACCGATAAACCTGCAAAGTTGGTGAAGGGGCATGCCACCGTTCTCATGGTGGAGGATGAAAAGAATGTCAATGAGACGGTAACAGCATTTCTTCAAAAGCTCGGTTATAAGGTGTACCCGTTCTTCTCCGGGGAGGATGCGCTCTCCTTTTTTAAGGAAAACAAGCAGGTACAGCCCGATCTCCTTCTAACCGATGTAATATTGGGTGGCATGAACGGCAAGGAGCTTTCTGAAAGCATTCAGGAGCTGTTTCCTGATATCAGGGTTATTTTCATGTCAGGGTATGCATCTGACAAGTTGATGGATAAGGGGGTTGTTCCAAGCGATCTTACCCTGCTTTATAAGCCTTTTTCCATCTTTGAGCTTGGCGAGGTGCTGGGCAATGTGCTTGGAAAAGATGCAGGTGGCGCAGAAAACGGTTTTACCCCTTAAACTTTCATGAGATTGAGTTTGTTCCCCCCTGCCATGAAAGTTAGCTCAAAGCTCAAAGTCGGAAGCTGAAAGCAAACATGGTTTCTTTTACTTTGAGCCTTGAGCTTTCAGCTTTGAGCTATTTTCACCGTAATTTTCATCTCCCAGGGTTTGTTACCCCTGTCACAAAAGTCAGTCTTCCCATGCAGGATGCGCAGTGCGCACCCTGCTCCTCAGACTGTTACACTCCACATAGACTTTTTATTTACCTTTATTCCATAACCGATTATATTTCCCATTTTAAAGTCTGTAGTGCCTGAAGATTAAGGCAAAGATTTCATCGGATTCGGATGGGAAATGTTGAGTAACTCTGTTTTGTGTGGGAAAAATGGCCTGTTCTGGCTGAAACACATCTTTATGCCTTTGTTGTCAGCGGGCAGGGGCATGGGCAGGTTTGCGCTCTTTTGCCTCTTGCTGATTCCGTCCCTGGTGATGGCAGCATCTTCCAATCAGCCCCCGTCTCCTGCGTCAGAATCTATCAATAAAGATATTGCATCTCCCCAGGCATCACCCCTTACATTAAGTGACGCCCTGCAGACAGCCCTTGATTCAAATCCTGTGATCAAGCAGGTGGAGTCTGAAAAGGAGCGGGCTACTGCAGGAGTGAAATCTGCAATAAGCGCATTTCTCCCAAAACTTGACCTGGACTTCTCCCTTGCCCGGAGCAACAATCCTGTCTTTGCCTTTGGCTCCAAGCTTAACCAGTCTGCCTTCACAATGGAGGATTTCCAGCTGGACAGTCTTAACGACCCGGAATACCGCACTAACTGGCAGACACGGTTTCGTCTTGTTCAGCCAATTTTCAACAGGGGAAGGGAATATGTAGGCTACAAGGTCGCTGCTGCCATGGAGGGCATAGCATCCATGCAGGAGCAGTCTGCCACACAAAAGGTGTTGTTCGGTGTTGAACAGGCATATTTTCAGGTCCTCCTTGCCCGTGAGGCAATTGATGTAATGGATGCAGCCCTTAAGACCGCAAGGGAACACGAAAAACTTGCCCGGAAACGCTACCACGCCGGGCTGGTGCTGAAGTCTGATGTGCTTAGTGCAACGGTCCAGCGCACAGATATGGAGCGTCAGCGCCTTGATACAATCAATCAACACAAGATTGCACAGGCTGCCCTTGACAGGGCCATGGGCGTATCACAGGCCAACTGCTGGGATCTTGACCCTGTAGAGCTTGAGAGTGCTGTCAGTGACAGGGAGCTTGAATGGTGGATTGAAACCGCGGCGTCCCGAAGGCCTGAGCTTAACCTTGTAAGGAAACAGGTGGAGGTTGCAGACTACCGTAAACAGGGGGCAGAGTTAAAGTTTTTACCTGCAGTCAACTTTATTGGCATGTATCAGCAGGATACTGATAATCCCGGGAGGTTTGGCGGAGATTCCTGGACTTTCATGACCACTGCCACATTCAACATCTTTAATGGCCTGGGTGACCGGGCCGGGCTTGCCGAAGCCTCCGCAGCTAGGAAATCGGCTCAAGAGGAGCTTGAAAACAGCAAGGCCCGCATAGAGTTTGAGGTCAGGCAGGCATTCTACAGCTACCAGACTGCACTCAAGCAGCTTGAAGTGGCAAGGGCTGCAGTGGCACAGGCAGAAGAGGGTATGCAGATACTCAAGAACCGCTATGACAGCGGAATGGCCCTTATGGTTGAACTGCTGGCAGCGGACACTGTGCTTAAGGAGCAGATGCTTAAGCAGGCAAGGGCAAGGTATGATGCACTGCTTTCAAGGGCTCGTCTTGAGCTAAGTGCAGGCGTGCTGGGGAGCAATATTTTAAGTGGTGAAGATGAACAAAAATAGGTATCTAGGCGTGAAAAGATTTGTTCCTTACATAGTTTGCGGCAAAATGGCCCACTTGTTTGTGGCGCTTTTTTGTGCATGCCTGCTTGTTCAGGCCTGCAGCCATGAAGAAGATGGGACTGAAGTTGGCCTTAAGAGGAGTGTCAGTGCCGGAACAGTTGTGGTTCAGGAACATGAGATCCCTGAGCTTCGCTTTTTTCCTGGTACTGTAAAGTCAAAGGTCTCTATTATGCTGGCCGCAAAGATGCCAGGTTACGTCAAGGTCCTTCCCCATGATATTGGTGATTTTGTCAAAAAGGGTGAGCTCCTTGCAAGGCTCGATGATGCAGAGGTCAGGGCAAGGATTGGCGCATTGCAGCAGGCCTCAGCAGCACTTTCAAAGGAGCGTGCAGGTGTTCAGGCGCAGTTTGAATATGTTAAAGCTACTTACAACCGCATTAAAAAACTTCATTCCCAAGGCTCTGCCACCCAGGATGAACTTGACCGCATAACCTCCCGGAAGGCTGCGGTGACAAGCCAGATGGCAGCAATTAATGCCCGTATAAGGCAGGTAGGCTCAGAGCTCAAGGCTGCAGAAAATCAGCTTGACTATGTTGTGATAGAGGCGCCTTCTGACGGCTGGATTACAAAACGTATGGTTGACAAGGGTGCCTTTGTGATGCCTGGGGTTCCGCTGATCCAGTTTGAAAGTTCAGGAGACGGGTTGTGGTTTGCGGCTGATGTTGATGAATCCCTGGTTTCTGCCTTGAATCCAGCAAATAAGGTGACAATTCTGGTTCCTGCAGCAGGCCGCACCATAACTGCTCCAATAACCAGGGTGTCCCGTGCGGCCAATCCCCGTTCCCACACATTTTCCATTCTGTGCGATATCTCTGCCAGCGGGTTAAATGCAGGGCTTTATGGCCGCATCTTTATACCCATAGGGAAGAAAAAGGCCGTTCTTGTGCCATGCAGCGCCATTCTGGACCGGGGAGGAATTGAAGGGGTGTTTGTTGTTGATGATGAAAAGCGTCTGCACTGGCGGGTTATCAAGGCCGGCATGAAGTGGCAGAAGTCAGAAGATGGTTTGGGTTTGTGCCCGCCTGATTCTGTGTCGTCCCCTTCATCTTCCCATGATGAAAGCTGTATGCAGGAGGTCTTCACCGGCATTGTGGCAGGTGAGCGGGTGGTCAGTTCCAATCTCAGCCAGGTAAAACAGGGTTCTTACGTTGAGTAGTGAGTCAAGGGAGATGGAGCGGCAGGAATATCACAAGGCAGGATTTCTTCGTGCAGTCACAGCTGCATTTGTTGATTCCAAACTTACGCCACTGATAATACTCTTCAGTCTGCTTCTGGGGGTCTTTGCCATCTTCTTTACACCCAGTGAAGAAGAGCCGCAGATAGTAGTCCCCATGATTGACGTCATGGTGAGCATGCCAGGCGCTTCCCCTGCCGAGGTGGAGAAGCGGGTTGTGAACCCCATGGAAAAGCTCATCTACGAGATCCCCGG
>WGBG01000177.1 GCA_015494395.1 Deltaproteobacteria bacterium | reverse complement strand
CCTGCTGCAAATTCCGGACGCCTTTCCTGCGGTGCAAAAAGCCCGCTTACAGGCACCATAAAAGAATCAAATGCAGGTGGTACTGCTGCACAGATGCTTGCCCGTCTTGGCTGCAAGGCAATTATCATTGAAGGAAAGCCTGCAGATGACAAGTGGTACTACCTTCACTTCACCCCTGATGGAATAACCATCAACCAGGAGACTGAGCTGGTTGGAAAGGGCAACTTTGAGGTTGTTGATGCGGTGCACAAGAGGCTGGGAAGCACCCACGGCGTAATAACCATTGGCCCCTGCGGTGAGATGTGCATGTCTTCAGCCAACATATCGGTAAAGGACCCTGAAGGCAAACTCCGCTCACACGGCCGCGGTGGATTGGGGGCAGTAATGGGTTCCAAGCGCATAAAATTCATAGCCATAGACCCTGTTGACAGCAAAATCCCCCTGGCAAACCCTGAAAAGTTCCAGGAGGCATCCCGTGCATTTGCAAAGGCTCTTCTCAATCATCCCATCACCGAGGGCCTTGGAGAGTATGGCACAGATATTCTGGTAAATATTGTAAATGAGGCTGGGGCGCTGCCCACCAGGAATTTCACCTCCGGACAGTTTGAAGGGCATGACAGCATCTCCGGTGAAACCATGAATGCCCTGATAAAGAAACGCGGCGGCAAGACAAGACACTTCTGCCACAAGGGATGCGTACTCCAGTGCTCCCAGGTCTATAACGACAAGGATGGAAAATACCTGACCTCCGGCTTTGAGTATGAATCCATCTGGGCAATGGGTGCGGACTGCTGCGTTGATGACCTTGACATCATCGCCCAGGCAGACCACGTCATGGATGACATTGGTATTGATACCATTGAGACCTCAGTTGCAATGGGTGTTGCAATGGAGGCAGGCGTGCTTGAATTTGGTGATGGAAAGGAAGCCCTCCGTATCCTCAAAGAGGAAATTGCCAAGGGTACGCCCCTTGGAAGGATTATAGGAAATGGCGCAGGGGCCACCGGCAGGGCATTTGGTGTCAGCCGGGTCCCTGTTGTGAAGAACCAGGCCATTCCTGCCTATGACCCAAGGGCTGTAAAGGGCATTGGCATAACCTATGCCACCTCCACAATGGGGGCAGACCACACAATCGGCTACACCATTGCCACAAACCTGCTGAACTGTGGCGGCCACGTTGACCCGCTGTCCAAGGAGGGACAGGTGGAGCTTTCCAGGAACTTGCAGATTGCAACGGCTGCGGTTGACTCAACAGGGATGTGCATATTCACGGCATTTGCCCTGCTTGATGATGAAACATGCCTTCCTGCCCTTATTGACCTGATAAATGCAAGGTTTGGCACAAGCCTTACAGCAGATGACGTAACTTCACTTGGCAAGAGAATCCTGAAAACCGAAAGGGACTTTAATATCAGGGCGGGCTTTACCTCAGCCCACGACCGGCTGCCTGAATTCTTCTCACAGGAGGCTGTACCGCCCCACAACGTCAAGTGGGACTTTACCGGTGAGGAGATAGACCAATTCTGGGACTTCTGATTAAGCCGCCATGACGGTAAAGGTTAAACTGTTTGCCCATCTGCGGGATGGAAGATTCAGGGAGCGGGAGCTTAAGCTTGAACCGGGCACTGCTGTCCGGGACATTGCCACTGCCCTTGGAATAGACCTGGACGAGGTGGGTGTTACAATGCTCAACTCCCGCCACTGCAACCTGACCCAGGAAGTCCATGAGGATGATGTTGTTGCAATTTTTCCCATGGTCGGCGGTGGCTAAAGACATAAAGCATGAGTGTTGTCTCAGCCATCCAACGTATTGCAACAGAAGGGACCATTTCCTTAAAGCATGCCGGAAAACTGGCTGCTGAATACGGACTGCCCCTGGCGGAAGTGGAGAAAAGGGCGCTTTCAATTGAGATATGGCCCCTTCGCTACTTGCGGAACAGCCCACTTTTAAGCCCCACTGAGCAGATAAAACTGCTGGAATCAACGGTGGTTGTTGCAGGGTGTGGAGGTCTTGGGGGCATTGTGGCCATGCTCCTTGCAAGGCTTGGTACAGGCAGGCTCATTCTGGTTGATCCTGACCGGTTTGAGGAGTCGAACTTGAACAGGCAGCTATTCTGCACTGTAAAAACCATTGGAATGTTCAAGGCAGAGGTGGCAGCCAGAAAAATTGGCGAAATAAACCCTGCTGTATCGGTCACGGCAATTAATGACACGGTGGAAAATACCCGAAACGCTATTAATAGAGCCAGTACTGTAATCGACTGTCTTGATAATATTCCGTCCAGGCTGACCCTTGCTGATATGAGCCGCAGGGCAGGAGTCCCACTTATTCACGGAGCAGTAAGCGGCCTTGCTGGTGAGATAGCCGTGGAGATGCCCGGCGCCAAAACCGTTATGGAACGTCTCTACCCAAACCCGGCAGCGAGGCAGCGTCCCCCAGCTGTTCCTGGTTTTTCCGCAGGAGCAGTGGCAGCTCTTCAGTGCGCTGAGGTATGGAAGATACTTACTGGCCGAAAAGCCCTTCCATCAGGAAGCAGAATATTCTGGGAAATAGATGATTTTTGTTTTGATCAAGGATAACAGCTTGACATGCAGTTGAAATGGAAGGCAATAATAGGGGTCATGCTGCTTATTTGCAGTATATGTGCAGGCTACCTCTTCTTTTTCTTTAATTACTCCAACAAGGCTTTAAAAAACTACCTGGACATCCAAGCCCGTTCAGCTGAAAACCTTGCCGACTTCATTGACAAAAATGAAATCAAGCGATTCAGGGACCGCATTGAAAATTTCGTAAATTACAATCTCTCTCAGTCACGAAAAATTCTCGTACTGGCTTTCAGGGACAGGGACAGGGAAAAACTCCTGCAATACAGTGAACCCTTTCTGAAAGTCTTTCAGAGGGAATGTCCCTATTTTGCCTCACTTGCCTGGGTGCTGCCAGATAACACAGTATTCCTCCGGGTGCATAAACCCCACTTATATGGCGACAATGTAGGAAAAATGAGAAAGGATATTGCCGAGGTCAACCGGACTCACAAGCCACTCTCAGGATACGCCGTTGGATATGTGGGATTGCAGCTTCGCATAGTACAGCCGGTATTTTACCAGGATCAATATCTAGGCGTAGTGCAGTTTGGTATTGACGCAAGGGAGATCCTGGATGCCCTTAAAACGGAACTTGGAGCAGAGGCCGGACTGGTTATTGGTAATGATTATTTCAAGTTCATAACAAGGCCGTTAATGCCCGCCATCAGGCACGATTCCTGTGCCATCCAGGCCTCAAATACTGAGCTTTTCAAGCAGGTGGGCGACGAGATATGCGGCCCAGCGGATACAAAACAGATCAACTGGAAGGGGAGACACTATGTTATAAAGAATGTCCTTGCCATAAAGGATTTCAAGGGAAGAAATATCAGCCATGTAGTTACTGCCCTTGACTTTACAGCCATGCGCAAAGCTGAAAGCCAGACTATCAAATGGGCATTGTTCATTGCCGTAACGGTACTTCTCCTCTCATTCATTGTACTTAACTTCAGTTTTGAAAATTTGCTTCAAAACATAGTCACACTGAACGAAAAACTTGCTGCGGAAAAAGAAAAGCTGCAGCAGCGTGTAAAGGAGCGCACCAAAGAGCTGGCCCTTAAGGCAGCAGAATACGAGATGGTTGCCCATGCTGTACAGAACTCTATTGACGCCTTCGTATTCACCGGCCTTGAAGGAGTGATAATCCACCCCAACAGGGCCTGCTGCAGACTCTTTGGCTTTGAACTTTCAGAACTTGTGGGACAAAGCGTAAAAATCTTTTTTGCCAGCGATAGCAGGGAGTCAGCAGACAGTATGCTGGACCAGATAAAAAAGTTCGGACGATGGACCGGCAATGTTACCTGCCAGAAAAGAGACGGCACAAAAATAACATGTCTCCTTTCTGCCAGTATAATCCATGACTTTCAGGGTAAACCTGTGGGTATGTTAGGAATACTCCGGGACCTTTCAGAAATCCAGCAGATAGAACAGGAGAAGGCCGCCATTGAAGCCCAGCTCAGGCAGGCCTCGAAACTTGAATCCATCGGGAGGCTGGCTGGTGGAGTAGCCCACGACTTTAACAACATACTTAACGTCATAAACGGATACGCTGAGCTTGGGCTCCTTGAAGCCAAACCGGGACACCCGCTCCATGACAAGCTTATGGGCATACTCAAGGCAGGCAGACGGGCAGCCGAACTCACCCAGCAGTTACTGGCTTTCAGCAGAAAACAGGTAATCAAACAGGAAGCGGTTGATTTTAACAGTCTGCTGCGTGACATTGAAAAAATGCTGGACCGAATTCTTGGGGAACATATTGAAATAAAAACAAAAATTGAGCCGGGGCTCCTCCCTATCTTTGCTGATAGATCACAGCTTGAACAGATAATAATGAATCTGGCCGTGAATGCACATGATGCAATGCCTTCAGGAGGGAAACTCACCATTGAGGCCTCAAATTTTAATGTTGACGAAATAACATCACATTCACTTTACGGCCTGCCACCTGGGAAATATGTGAAAATCGAGGTTTCTGATACCGGGGAGGGCATGTCAGACCAAGTAAAAGAACGAATCTTTGAACCCTTCTTCACCACAAAAGGCCAGAGCAAGGGGACAGGACTGGGGCTTGCCACTGTGTACGGCATTGTCAAACAGAACAACGGTGCAATAATAGTTTACAGTGAGCTTGGGCACGGCACCACGTTCAAGATTATACTTCCCGCAGCCGAAAACGAGAACACCAACGAGGCCCGGGAGGAGGAATGGACGGAACAGCCAGAGGTGGGAAGCGGTACAATACTGCTAGTGGAAGACGATCCGGGGGTACGGAGCCTTACCAATACGATGTTAACCAATATTGGATACAGGGTTGTTGAGGCTGACCTCCCGGCAAAGGCCCTGGATATGTTCCACGATATCAGGGAAGAGGTGGACCTTCTGCTTACTGATGTAATAATGCCTGGCATGAACGGCCCGGAACTTGCCCAACGGCTGCGTAAGATTCGCTCTGACCTCAAGGTACTGTATATGTCCGGTTATACGGCAGATACAATCGTAGACAAGGGCATTATCAAAGAGGGAGTGAATCTGATTCACAAACCCTTTACCATGAAGAGCCTTTCAGATGCCATAAAGACAGTGCTGTCAGGGCATAATGAAAAATAACATGATTGCGGAATCCAGGCACAAGAACTACTCCAGAATAATATCATCCACAAATATGGCAAGTCTCTCCGGCGGACTGTGCACAAACATCAGGAAACAGCAGATATCTTCAAGGCGCAAGGCACGTTTTGTGCCACTGGTTCTAAGCTGTTCCAGGTCAAAACGCAGGAAGTTTGTACCGGGTTCCAGGGTAACTTTGTGATTTACCCGGTCTTCATAAGGAGGATTATGCCTTGAATCATCAATACGGCAGGTCATGGTTATCTCAGAGTCGGAGGGATTGAACACCGCCAGGGAAAGCTGCCTGTACCCTTCCCATCCGTCCCTTACACCAAATCCGAAACCTGGCCATTGGGCTGAAGGGTACATCTCCACCTTAAGGGCAAACTCACCTGATGACTGATACTCCCTGCTCCTGGAATAAAGGGAACCGCACTTCCAGCTAAGCCTATCAAGATCAGAGTCATGCTCAAAGTCAAAAAGGACCTTTGCATCTCTATCCTGCGAAGAACAACCGGGAGGCAATAATATGATGCCAAAAGCTGCTATCAAGGAACTTGTCAGGAGAAAGGTTCTGATTTTAACAAAAAAACAATTCACGTCTCTGAGCTGTCTGAACCGAAGGTAAAGATTGTAATTTCAGGAGGAACGCCGATTCTAACTGGCACATGTTCGGTTGTACCAATACCCTGGTTCACGTAGAGCCACTTATGGACCCCTTCATGGAACAGGCCGGCCATGTGTCTGGGATCAGGTTTCTTGTGGACAAATTTCCAGAACAAATCCGGCATCAATATCTGGCCTCCGTGGGTATCACCAGAGAGCCAGAACACCGGACGGGCAGGCTGTATCTCATTAAAACGGCCAGAAAAGTGAGAGAGAACCAGAACCGGCTCTCCCGGAGTCTCAAGGAGCCTTTGCGGGAAATCATGCTCCCCTGCCCAGTCACCCTGGGGCGCAACCCCGGCAACAATCATCTCTTTCCCCCGGCCAAGCCTTATCCGCCTGGTCTCATCCCTCAACAGAACCGGATGTGTGCGCAGAACATGGACATTTCCACCAGGATGGCAGAACAGACAATGCTTCCTGCGGCTTGAAAAATCCGCATCCCCCATAACGCTGAAAACCCCAAGCGGGGCATCAAGGCTCTCTATGAATGATATTGCACCTGAAGGATCCGTGTTCCACTGGGCAATATCCCCGGTTATAATGATAATATCCGGTCTGAGACCTGCCAGAAGTGCCCGTACCCTGTCTTGCCTTCTGTCTGAATCAGTAATATGAAGATCTGAAAGCTGGGCAATCTTTATATTGCCCCAGGCCCTGGCAAGGGAAGAATCGTTAATTACCACGTGCTTTACAGTAATACTGTAAGGTTCAACGAGGACCCCGTAACCAAGCAGAATCAACACACCAGAAACAATCAATGATGCAAAAAGGGCGCTCCTTTTCATCTAAAGATCACAGCCCTGGAGTCAACTCCCCTGAGCCAACAGAACGCGCACCTTTTCCAGATCATCCTCGGTATCCACGTCAAGCGGTGCCTGGTCCACAACAGCCACGCCTATGTTGAAACCATTTTCAAGGGCACGCAACTGTTCCAGTTTTTCCATGTTTTCAAGCCATGAGGGAGGAAGATCCACGAACTTTTGAAGAAACCTGTTTGAATAGGCGTAAATCCCTATATGCCGCAGATAGCCCTGACCGGCAGGGGCAGAGCCGTCCCTGTCAAAGGGTATTCTGGAACGGGAGAAGTATAGTGCCCTGGAAGACGAATCAAGCACCACCTTGACTCGGTTTGGATCATCAACCTCGTCGGGGTGCATGGGGCATGCGGCAGTAGCCATGTCGAGATTACCGCCCTGCTCAATAAGCTCAACCATTCTAAGCACCGGCTCCGCAGAAATGAGAGGCTGGTCTCCCTGTATGTTTACAACAATGGTATCAGGTGAGAGTCCCATCTCTCTGGCTACCTGGGCTATGCGGTCAGTGCCGGATTCATGTTCAGGGTCAGTCAGGAAAACCTTCCCTCCCACGCCCCTGATGCACTCTGCAATACGCTCATCATCTGTTGCAACGGCAACACTATCCAAAAAAGACAAGGATACAGCCCGCACGTAAACATGACAGATCATGGGCAGTCCGTTAATGTCCAGCAGAGGCTTTCCCGGAAGCCGGGAGGAGCCGTAACGGGCAGGAATTATTGCCACCTTCTTTACCATAAGACGTGGTATGTACCCAGCGTGGTAATTGGTTTTGTTTTGGAGTGACTCTGAATAATTTCGTAGTTTTTCTTGGCGAAGTGCAGCCATAAAAATCGCGTCTGTCTGAGCCAGGGACCAGCGAGTTTCGCGATTTTGGCAGAGCGAGCCTTAGAAAACAAGAAGTTATTCACCGGAACGGAAAAAGAAGACCAATTACCGACCTTCATTAAATTACATTAATACTGAACAGTTCCAAGACGTGATTCAATCAGTCTTTAAGCACCAGGAATACGCAGTACTCTGCACACATGGTGCATGCACCGCCTCCGGAGCGTTCCTGCCGAACCCTGGCAGAGCGTTCAGGATCAATGGAAAGCTCTATCTGCCTGTCCCAGTCAAGGGCCTTTCGCGCAACTGAAATCTGTCTGTCCCACTCTTCGGCGCCAGGAAGCCCCTTTGCAATATCTGCGGCATGGGCTGCTATGCGCGCTGCAATTACCCCCTGGTGCACATCCTCTGCCTTTGGAAGACCCAGATGCTCGGACGGAGTTACATAGCAGATGAAGTCTGCGCCTGCCATACCGGCATGGGCTGCGCCAATTGCACTGGTTATGTGGTCATATCCAGGTGCAACATCAGTAACTATTGGGCCAAGCAGGTAGAGCGGGGCGTTATTTGTAAGTTTTTTAATGCGCTTAACGGATTTTTCCACCAGGTGCAGGGGCACGTGCCCCGGGCCTTCAATCATTGCCATTACACCCCGCTTGAATGCACGCTCCTGAAGCTCTCCAAGTATTTCCTGTTCTCCAACTTCAAAGAAATCCGATGCGTCCTTGATTGCCCCTGGACGCATTCCGTCTCCAAGGCTTAAAACGCAGTCATACTTTTCTGCAAGGTCAAGGAGCCTGTCATAATATTCATAAAGGGGATTTTCCCTGCCGGTTTTTTTGATATAGGCGGCAGTTATTGCTCCGCCACGGGAGACTATTCCCTCAAGCCGCGCATCTTCATCAAACCGGTCAACAAGCTTCTTTACAACACCGGCATGAACAGTAACAAAATCAACCCCTTCGGCCATCTGCCTTTCAAGCACATCAAAAAACTCTTCATCATCCAGCTTGATTACAGCGCCCCTTCTTATCCTCGCAAGGGTCGCAGCCTCGTAGATAGGCACAGTGCCCACGGGAACAGTGGATTTTTCGAGGATCATCTCCCTGATTTCAACAATATTGTCAGCAAGGGAGAGGTCCATAACAGCATCAGCCCTGGCGCCGAGGGCTGCCATGAGCTTGTCACGCTCCTCATCAATGGAGGAACAGAGGGTGCTTGCGCCGATATTGGCATTGACCTTGGTGGTAACCCCCTTACCTACTATCATTGGGCCACGGCCTGTTCTGTAACCAAGCGCCACGGCCTCACCAGAGAGGATGTTCTTCTTCAGTTCCTCAATATCAATATTTTCACTTTCAGCAAGACTTACCAGTTTTTCAGGGGTTTTGCCTGCCCTAAGTTCCTGTAGCAATGTCATTTCCACTGCATTTCCTCCGCATCAAACAAAAAAACCGCCCTGCTTAGGGGCGGTATCTGCAATTTTCAATATGCAAACATCGTTTCCCTGCGCTGGCATTATCCAGTTCAGGTCAGTAAGGGTCACCGTCGGTGACATGGAGATCATAGACGGTATCTCAGCCCGGCTCCCCGGACTCCCCTAACGATTCAAATCTTACCTGAATTGAGCGTTTCAAAAGTTTGAAAAAATGATTTTATACGATATTCACAGGAGTTACATTTATCATACTCGTCTACTTTTGAAACCCTTCGGGATTGCCGGATTCACTGCATCTCCTTTGTCAGAGGAATTCCCATATAGCCGACTATTATGGGAATTCCTCTTTCGCGGATCTGCTGCAAATCCGACAATCGCTCAATCCAGGTTTTACCTGAATTGAGCAAGGCGATTAAAATAACCCCTTATTCTTTTTCCGTCAACAGGGTAGCCTTTTCAATGATGATAGGCTCAACCGGGACATCCCTGTGGAAACCCCGTGCTCCGGTCTTTACATGGCCTATCTTTTCAACAACATCCATGCCCTTGACCACCTTGCCAAATACTGCATATCCATAACCGCGGGGAGAGTCATCGTGGTGGTTCAGAAAGTCATTGTCCTTTAGATTTATAAAAAACTGGGACGTGGCGCTATCCACTACCTGGGTGCGTGCCATTGCAATGGTGCCCTTGTCGTTGGGAAGCCCGTTTGCTGCCTCGTTTTTGATAGGGGCGTGGGTGTCCCGCTCCTTCATGTCAGGGGTCATGCCGCCGCCCTGAATCATGAATCCGTCTATGACCCTGTGAAAAATGGTGCCGTCATACTTGCCCTCCTTCACATATCTGAGAAAATTCTTTACAGTTATGGGTGCCTTGTCGCTGTAAAGCTCAATTACAATATCACCCATGCTGGTCTTGAGAAGTACCTTAGGATTCTTGTTATCTGACATTGCTGTTCCTTTCGTAAAAACCAGCAGACATGCGATGGAGATGAGCAATGCAAAAATTTTTACTGTATTCAGCTTCATTTCCCATCCGCCTCATTAATTTCATCTGCAAGCTTGTAATGCCCACCTTCTATCTTGAGGCCCAGGCCCTCTACTATTGAACGGGCAACGGTATTTCTTGCCTTGGACAGGATGCGGCCAAAGGTCTGGCGGGATATGCCCATTCTCTTTGCAGCAGCATCCTGGTCCAGCCCATTTACGTCTGACAACCTAATTGCTTCAAGCCCCTCAACAGTCAGAGTTATCTCCTCAAGTTTGCGCAGGGGAATTCCCCGGGGCTTAAAGTATGTTACAGAAGGCTCCTGATCAACTATACGACATTTGGGTGGTCTTGCCATGATAAATTTTACCTCCCGGTAAAAAGTTACAATTTAGTTTTTATTTCATAACCTCAGAAAAGGCATTGAGAAAACGTTCATTTTCCTCCGGCAGTCCAATGGTAATCCTGATATGGTGTGGAAAACCATATGAAGCCATTGCCCTTACAATTACGCCCTTCCTTAACATTGCCTCATAAACCTCACGGGCATCACGCCCGGTATCAACAAGCATGAAGTTGGTATGGCCAGGCATTGTGGCGCAGCCCAGTTTTTCAAGCTCCTGCGAGAGAAAATCAAGTCCGTCCCATGTAAGCTGCAGGGTTTTCTCAAGATGTTCCTGGTCATCAAGCGCTGCCTCTGCAGCAGCCAGGGCTGCCGCATTTACATTAAAGGGCTGCCTTACACGGTCAAGCATGGATGCCACCTCAGGGTCCATGACTCCATAACCCACCCGCAGGCCTGCAAGTCCATACGCCTTTGAAAATGTCCTCAGACCAACAACTCTTGAGTCCTTCAACGCATACTCATACCCTAACGGACACTCCGTATCCCGCACAAACTCTTCGTATGCACCATCCAGAACAACCAGTACATCTTCAGGCAGCCGCTTTAAAAAACTGTCAAAATCAGCGCGGTTAATCACAGTAGCCGTGGGATTGTTGGGATTATCCATGAAGATAATGGCAGTTTTGGAGGTGACCGCATGTGTAATGGCATCAAGATCGTGCCGCATGTCACGAAGCGGTACAACCACATTTTCGCCACCTGCCACCTGCACCATCTTCCTGTAAACCAGAAAGCTTGGTTCACTGCTTATCACCTGCACCCCTGGCCTTACATAGGTGCGTATAAGGAAATCAATTAGGTCGTTTGAGCCATTTCCAAGCACCAGGTGCTGCGGAGTTACTCCCAGTTTTTCAGAGAGTTTCTGCTTCAGGTAATATCCGCTTCCATCCGGATACCGATGCAGGATTGGAAGAATTGCCCTGACTGCCTCCACAGCCTTTGGCGAGGGACCAAGTGCATTTTCATTAGAGGCAAGTTTTATGGGATTTTTAACGCCGTACTCCCTCTCAAGCTCCTCAATAGGCTTGCCAGGCGGGTAGGGCACCAGTGTTTTTATATATTCAGGTACTTGAGGCATATCTGTTTATGGTCCTGTTCACAAAACATAGATACAATCTAACAACTCAATTCAGTAGATGTCAAATAAATATAAAGTAAATGGTCATTATGGGAAGCGTGCTGCTTGCCGTGAAAATAGCTCAAAGCTGAACCGCAAAGGACGCTAAGGACGCAAAGGTTTTTTAATTTTTCCCTGTCGGGGTGACCGACAGGGAAGAAATAATTTCCTTGGCGTTGTTCTTTGCGTTCTTGGCGTCCTTGAGCGAAGCGGGCGGTGAAGGAGTCATGTTTGCTTTCAGCTTCCGACTTTGAGCTTTGAGCTAACTTTCATGTCAGGGGGTGACAAACCCCATGTCATGAAAGTTTAGATACACAGGCAATGATTGTCCGCAACCATGAGAAAGTGGCCAGCTTAACAGGACAGCCCATCATTTCAGTGCGAAAACATAAGGGTCAACATCAGGGAATATGGGATTTTCCATCTCAAGGCGTTCAAGCCTGCAAAGCGTCTGCTCATTTTCACCGCCATGCCAGTACAGCCCGGCCAGTATCCAGAAGTTTTCAACGTCTTTCAGAAAGAGCTCTTTCATCCTGTCAACAAAGTGGCCATTTGATATGACAAAGGGCACATCGCTGTTCATGGACTGAAGCACCTCCCTGCAAGCCTGGGCAACAATTCTCCTGTGAAGTTCACTGTCAGACCTCCTGTCACGCAGGTCGGTTGACATTGCCACCAGTTCCCTGATTGCAGCGTGGGAATGACGGTACATCCATGAGACAGAGCCGTACATCCATTTGTCAAAGGAGCCTTTGTCGCCCCATGATGAGGGTGTGATAAACACCTCCTGGTTCTTTGGATACCTGGCAAGGTAGGCGCTGGGGGTGATGAGCTCTGTCTCGTTCTGGTTATAGTATAACTTTTTCAGCAGGTAGTATATGAAATCAACACCCTCATACCAGTGGTGGCCAAAAAGTTCTGCATCATACATGGCAACCGCCAGGGGCTTTTTCCAGTACCAGTTTTTAATATGGTTGAATTTGAAGTTTCTTGCCTCCATGAAATGCTGCGCATGCATTGCAACCTTCTCAAGTGCCCATGCCCGGTTGTAGGGTGCCTTTTCCCAGCCGCTTTCCCTGCTGGTGATGCGGTTATACCTAAGCGGTCCACCCTTTATGTGGAAGTCAAGGTAGTCGGGATCGCCCGGATAACCCTCCTCGCCGCTCCACACCTGCTTTCCGGTCTCCTGATCCCTTGCAAATGCGGCAACATCGCTGCCCTTGAGATATACCGGCGCGTTTGTACCAAATTCAGGTGGTGCATCAGCATTAAGAACCGCGTGGGTCTCCGTAAAGAAGTACCTCAGACCCGCCTCCTGCACAAACTCCTCAATTCCAGGCACATACGCACACTCAGGCAGCCATATACCAATGGGGTCCCTTCCAAAGGTCTGCCTGTAGTCCCTGACCGCTGTCTGAATCTGTGCCCTTACTGATTCGGGATAGGCGGTATAAAGGGGCAGGAATCCGTGGGTTGCGCCGCATGTGGATATCTCAAGATAGCCCTGATCCTGGAATGCGCGGAAAGCCTGGGTAAGATCACACCTGTAACGCAGGAAACAGTCACGGATATCAACAAAACGGTTAAGATGCATCCAGGCGGTATCATGAAAGTGTGGCGCCTCACGGCGGGTACGGTCAACCTCTGCCCGTGCAAGGCTGATATGGGCCTCGATATATTTAAGGAACTCCTCCTGAAGCAGGGGGCAACGCATCATGTTGGACAGTGTAGGGGAAATATCCAGAGACAGGCGAAAATCCACGCCCTCTGCCCTGAGTTTTTCAAGCACAAGGATAAGCGGCCCGTAGGTATCAAGCACTGCCTCGTGGAACCACTCAGGCGGAAATCCCCGTGGCTCCCACACCCCGGATGTCCCGTACTCAACCCGCTGCCTGATGTAGGGCAGGTGTGCGTGGAGATGCAGGACCAGCAGCCCTTTGGAATTTTCAGGGATGTTCATAACTGATTCAAGCCTCCTGTGGGAAGGATGACCTGTAAGAGGGGGAACCTCACGGTACTGAATGGGGTTGGTGCCGTGATACAGCCTGGCAGTCTGGATAGGGTTTGAAAATGGGGTAAGCTCCTCAAGCTTTCCCTCATCGTTTACTGCTGCAAGCTGGACCTGATACACCTTGTCCGGCTCAAGGGTCAGGTAGTAATTGTCTGTAAAGCCGGGATGGATCTCTGCATCCTTGTCCATGTGATGAAACAGCTCTCCACCCCAGAGATTAAAGACCCGAATGATGGTGCGCACACCCACTGTCTCTCCCCTTGAAAGCTCCTGCATCCGTTTTGCAAGGCGATCCTGGTCAAGATGCCAGTAGGCAAAGGCACGTTCATGGTCTATTGGAAGCAGCACAACATGGTCTTCCCTGGCAGGAATGGGGGAGATGTTGGAGCAGATAACACGGCCCAGGGATTTTTCGCTGTCTGACCTGGTGCGTACATCAAGAACTGCCTGATATGCAGCATTGTCCCTGATGCCGGTAAACAGCCAGTCAGAGGCAAGGCCCACTGGAACAGGCCCCTGCACCGGCTTTTCAGATATACCGTCAGCGCCGTACACATGAAGGGAAATAAAAAACTCCATCTCCTCCCTGGAAATGCCCTTTGGCTCAAGGTATTTTTCAACAATTTCATCAACTGATGCCGGTGTCAGATGCCACCATGCCCTAAGCTGAACAGAATCTTCCTCCCAGACCTCGCGTTTAAGCTCCATATACGGCTGATCTGCCGGAATATCAACTTTCTCTGAAAAGAGCACCCCGGTAATTTCAGGCACGTAAAAATCAAGGCTGAACAGAGATGCAAGTCTTGAGTCTGCAAGTGCCCGGGCCCTCTTTTCATGGTCTGTCTCTGAAAGCCACTGCCCCTTTCTCACAACCTCAAGAGAAAGCCTTTTTAATGCCCCAAGGACCTGGACATTGTCAGAAAGCCCGGTTGGAATCCACTCCTCCTCAGTAAGGTCCGAGCCCTCCTGTGGCCACCTGATAACATGAAGGCAGATTTCAATGTCCTGATCCCAGTTTATACCAACCGAGTTCTCAAGCCGTCTCCGTATGTCTGTCCAGTCAATATCACTCCAGCTCAAATGGTGCCTGCCCTCGTTTTCTGAGACAAGAGAAACCTTGGGTGTATAACTGAAGCCTGTGGAAAGGTGAAGTTTGAACCTCTCCTTTTTCACAAGCCTCACAGTGGCAGGCCCGCTCCGGGTGACATAAAACTCTGTTGAGTTAAGGAAAGTTACCGGCTTTTCCAGAACAGGACTGTCTGAACCCTCTTTCAGCACCTGAACAGAGAGCACCTCCTCGGCAGCATTTACCTGCCGGTTAATATCATCACCCCAGACCAGGCGAACCAGGTTGCCGGATGTCTTGATTAGCACTGCCGGAGCTGTATAGGTGTTGCAAATAATCCGTGACTGAAAAATCGGCTCTTTGGACATTTTTAATTACCTTATGCTGGATTGAGCGTTTCAAAATGTGGAAAATCATTTTTCCAATGAAGTTGAAAGGAGTTATATTGATTATAGCTTTCCAATTTTGAAACCCTTCGGGATTGCCAGCTTCACTGCATCTCCTTTGTCATCGGTCTTCCCACATAGCATACTATAGTGGGAAGCCCTCTTTCGCGGATATGCAGCAAATCTGACAATCGCTCAACTTAGGTTTAATTTTAAAAAACCACTTAGCCTGCTACGCATGAAATGGAGTTTGCAAGAAAAATACATCACAAGAAGCGTATGCAGAACTGCTTTTCCTTGAAAATTTGGATTTCAACTCCAAATTTTCAAGGACGACACCGTTAGATTTTACATCAAAAATTTTGAAATTATTACGGTCAAAACGGTGCAAAAAGCCTCCAGGGAAAAATATCCGGGGGCTTCGCCCTGAATTTCATCTTTTCCTTTCTGACCGGATGCTCAAACTCAAGCTCCCGGGCATGAAGGCCCACGGAACGGTCCTCCAGGGGTTTTGCATCACCATACTTTATATCCCCGGCAAGCACACAACCAATGGACGCACAGTGTACCCGGAGCTGATGCGGCCTTCCGGTTTCAGGCATAAGGCGCAAAAGGTGAAAACCGCCTGACTCTCCAAGGTACTCCCAACGGGTCATTGCAAAAAGTGCCCTGCCCGCCCCGTCTGAACCGGGAACAATGGAAACAGTGTTTCGCCTCCTCTGCTTAACCAGATAATTCTCGACAATACCACTCTTTTCACCTGGTTTGAAACGGCTGATTCCAAGATAGGTCTTTTTGATGAGGTGTCTTCTCATCTGATCAGAGAGCCTGCCTGCTGCCTTTGAGGTAGTGGCAAAGCAGACGATTCCTGATACCGGCCTGTCAAGACGGTGCACCACGCCAAGAAACACGTTGCCAGGCTTGTTCCTGGTCTGTTTAATGTATGCCTTGCCCCAGTCAAGGAGGCTTGGATCACCACTTGAATCAGGTACAACAGGCAACCCCGCAGGCTTGAAAAGGACCAGCAGGTGATTGTCTTCATAGACTACATAGGGCCCCATGCAAGTTTCAGCAAATGGGCTTCCTATCAGTGACGGATTCAGATAATTGCCTCAAACTGCCTCGCTTCCCGGCGTAACCTGCGCCCCGTCAAAGGTTGCCATCTCAAGGTATATTTTAAGCCCTGCTTCAATAAGGTTCATGGCAAGCACTGCACCTGTACCCTCGCCAAGGCGCATGTCAAGATCAAGAATTGGCCTCTGCTTCAGGTATTCAAGCTGTGCCATGTGTCCCTGCTCCACTGACTGGTGTGCGGCAAAGATATAGCCCCTCGCCTCTGGCTTAAGTGCCGTGGCAACCAGGGCACCGGCAGTAGAGATAAAGCCGTCTGTCACAACTGGAACATTCTCCGCTGCACACGCAAGCACAAGCCCGCATATACCGGCTATCTCATAGCCCCCAACCTTTGAAAGCACGTCAAGGGGATCCCCGGGATCAGGCCTGTTACACTCAATACCGCGCCTTATCACATCAACCTTGTGCCGCCATGCAGACTCGTCGATTCCAGTTCCCCTGCCTGTTACATCCTCTGGGTCCCGCTCACACATGACCGCTGTAATGGCGCTTGCCGGCGTTGTATTTCCTATTCCCATCTCCCCGGTTGCAAGCATGCCTGCACCTTTATCAATAACCGCCTTTGCCTGGACAGCACCGGCAAGTATGGCAGAAACTGCCTGCTCCCTGGTCATGGCAGGCCCCTTTGTAAAGTTGTCCGTACCGTGGGCGACCTTTATATCAACAAGCCCCTCTACAGGCTCAAAATCGTGATCAACACCTATATCAAGCACCTTTACATCTGCCCCCACATGCCTTGCGAGCACATTGATACCAGCACCTCCCACCAGGAAGTTATGGACCATCTGGAAGGTAACCTCCTTTGGAAATGCACTGATGCCCTCCTCTGTTACACCGTGATCACCGGCAAAGACAAGCACAGCCTTTTCGGGAATTGACGGCCTTAAGCTCCCGGTAATCATACAGAAGCGTGCTGCAAACTCCTCCAGGCGACCAAGACTGCCCCTGGGTTTGGTAAGGTTGTCAAGATGGGCCTGAATAGTATCCTTTGAAGATGTATCAACTGGCAATATTTTGTCCAGTAGCTCTGAAAGCTGCTTTTCAGGCAAAGCTTATTCCTCCTTTTACCAACATTGGGATTCCTGCCACAACAAAGAGCACATGCTTGCACACCGCCGCAACATCCTGGTGAAGGCGGCCAGCAAGGTCACGAAACCTCCTTGCCTCAGGAGATGCCGGAACTATCCCCAGCCCCACCTCGTTTGAAACCATTATTACTGGCACACTCAATTCAGAAAGCACTGTGCACAGTTCTTCCATGTGCTCGGGGATATCATCCGGACAACTGTGCATCAGGTTTGAAAGCCACAGGGTGAGGCAGTCAACAAGCACCACCTGATATTGTGGACCCTCACGCCTGATCAGTGATGGCACATTAAGAGGCTCTTCTTCCGTATGCCACATATCACCACGCTCAAGACGATGCAGCCTTATGCGCTCCTCCATCTCGGCATCATGCGCCTGAGCAGTAGCCACAAAAAGCCCGGCGCCTCTGGTCTGCCCCTGGGAAGCCTCCCTGATTATATCTTCTCCCAGCCTGAGGGCATTGGAACTCTTGCCGCTTTTTGCCCCTCCCAGGATTAAAACATGCATAATGCTGCAGTAACCCTATCGCTCAGATGGGTGAAACGCCTCAGGCTCATACACCGGATTAAGGTGGTAAACACCTGGAAGGTTGCGGTAATCCTCTTCGTAATCAAGGCCATAGCCCACAAGGAATCCTCGGGCAATATCAAATCCAACGTAATCCACATCTATTGGCACCTGCCTGCGCTCCTTCTTGTCTATAAGGCAGCAGATCCTGACAGATGCAGCATTGTGAAGCTTCAGCACCTCCTTCAGGTACTGAAGCGTGTAGCCGGTATCCACAATGTCTTCAACTACCAGCACATCCTTATCCTTCAAAATCAGCTCAACATCCTTGGTAATTGTCACCTGGCCGGTGGAATCTGTTCCCCTGTAACTTGCAAGGCGTACAAAATCTGTCTGTACCTGCAGGTCTATTGCCCTTACAAGATCGGCCATAAATATGAAGGCTCCATTGAGTATCCCTATAACAACCAAGGGTTTTCCCTGATAATCCCGGGTTATCTCCTGACCAAGTTCCTTTATTCTGTCCTGAATGGCACCGGGTGAAAGCACCTCAACCAGTTCATCTTTGTATTTCATAATGTTGCCAACTCCGTAGAAGCATCAAGACCTCATAATTGAGATTAATTATGCCTTATTTAACCTATAATTCCGTGTTTGATCTTGACAGAACAGCACATAAGATTAACTTATTGTAACAGTAACAAACCGGCAACCCCTATTGAACGTCCGGTTCCTTGCCAAAACCAGGCCCACAATATCAGTTTGCTGGCAAAATTCACTAAAAAACAGCAAAAGAGGTGATTTTTATGCCTATATATGAATTTTCATGCAAGAAATGCAGAACACCCTTTGAACGATTTGTTCTTTCAAGCCGTTCATTCAGTGACGTCAAGTGCCCCAAATGCGGCTCCAGGGATGTCCAGAAGATGATGTCCAGCTTTTCATGCGGCTCGGGCTTTTCAAGCTTCGGCCTCTCCGGAGGCGGCGGGCTGGGTTCCCCCTCCGGTGGCTGCGGATCATCAGGAGGTTTCAGCTGAGCATAAGCTCATGCCTTCAGTCTGAAGGCACAGCTAAAGGGACATTTGCCCGGCCATGTCTTGCCAGAGACATCAGCGCCGGGATTTTTATTTAGGAACGTTTCTGCTTGAGAGATACCATTTCAGCAGCTCTGGACTGGGGTCGAACTACGATAAACATATCTTTTCTCCCTGTCCAGACTACAGATACGTGTCAATAACAGGTCGGAATCACACTAGTAGGAGATATTATCTGTCATGTTAAAAATTGAAGATCTGTGGGTTGATGTCCACGGCAAGGAAGTGCTTAGAGGCATCAATATGGAAATAGGTCAGGGGGAAACCCACTGCCTGTTTGGAAAAAACGGCTCTGGTAAAACAACATTGCTCATGACCCTCATGGGTTTTGATGGATACAGGGTCAAACACGGCAAGATTACCTTCAAGGGCGAAGACATTACCAACATGCCGGTACATGAAAGGGCAAAGCTTGGAATTGGCATGGCCTTTCAGCGCCCACCTACACTTAGGGGCGTCAAGCTGCGCAACATGTTGGCTGTTGCCTCTGGAAATGATGACACCGGTGGGCAGCTCGCTGCATTTTACGGCTTTGAAAGGTTCCTTGACCGTGAGGTTAACTACGGTTTCTCCGGCGGTGAGATCAAAAAATCAGAGCTTCTGCAGCTGCTTGCCCAGGATCCTGATCTCACCCTGCTTGACGAGCCTGAATCAGGTGTTGACATAGAGAATCTCAATGTCATTGGTGATATGATCAGAAAACTTCTGCAAAAGGACATTCATAGGGGCAGAAAAAAATCCGGCCTGATCATCACCCATACAGGTTTTATCCTGAACTATGTCACCGCGGACAAGGGGCATGTGATGCTCAATGGCCAGATATACTGTTCAGGCAATCCCCTGGAGATCTTTGAAGGAATACAGAAATATGGTTATCAGGAGTGTGCAAAATGCCGTCTATAGATACTAACAGTGCCAATTTAAGCGACAAGGAACTGCTGCAGCAATTCAAGCCGGCATCTGAGGCTGAGGCAGTGGATGTTAACCAGCTTGACGAGGAAGACAAACTCAGGCTCAAGCAGAGCGGAGTTGACCTGGAAAGCGCCAACAGGATAGGCACATTTCTTCAGACAAACTGCGGCGTGTCAAAGTGTGACTGTTCTATCAAGGGTGTGGAGCTCCTTCCAATAACCGAGGCCATGAAAAAATACAATGGCCTTGAGGAGTACCGCTGGAAACTGGTTGACCCCAACAAGGACGAGTTCACCAGAGAGACTGCAGAACACCTTGATAACGGGTATTTCATCAGGGCACTTCCAGGCGAAAAGGTGGTATATCCGGTACAGGCCTGCCTGTACATAAGGAGTGACGACGTTGCCCAGAGGGTACACAACATTGTTGTGGCCGAAGAAGGCTCGGAGCTGCACATCATCACCGGCTGCGCCACACATCCTAACCTTACATCCGGCCTGCACATCGGAGTCTCCGAGTTTTACATAAAGAAGGGGGCTACCCTGATATTCACAATGGTACACAACTGGGGGGAAAACGTCTATGTACGCCCCAGAACCGGCATAAGGGTCGAAGATGAAGGCGTATTTGTATCAAATTATGTGAGCCTCAAGGGCGTAAAATCCGTACAGGCGTTTCCAACCGCCACACTTGCAGGCAAAAACTCTACTGCCAGGTTCAACTCAGTGATAGTGGCACCTGAAGGCTCGGACATTGATACCGGCTCAAGGGTAATACTTGAAGGTGAGGGCTCAAAGGCAGAGATAATTTCCCGAACCATCTCCTATGGAGGCAGGGTGGTGGCAAGGGGCCACCTTGTTGGCAAGGCAAAGAACATCAAGGCACACCTTGAATGCCAGGGGCTAATGCTTACGGAAACAGGCGTAATACACGCCATTCCCGAGCTTGAAGCCCATGTTGCAGACGTTGACATGTCGCACGAGGCGGCTGTTGGCCGGATTGCAAAGGATGAGATTGAGTATCTCATGGCGCGCGGCCTTGATGAAGAGGAAGCCACCTCAACCATAGTAAGAGGCTTCCTGAACGTAAAGATAGACGGGCTTCCCAAGGAGCTTGATGACGAGATCCAGAAGGCTGTTGCCGAATGTCAGAAGGGCATGTAGGCATCTACCGGCGGTCAGCAGATGAAAATTGCCATTGCCCAGATAAACCCCACCATCGGAGACTTCAGGAGTAATGCGCGCATTATCAGAGAAAGGGTCTCTGAGGCAAGAGAGCTTGGGTGCGGGCTTGTTATCTTTCCGGAAATGGCAATCTGCGGCTATCCGCCCCGGGACCTGCTTGAACGGCAGGATTTCGTGGCAGAATGCATAAAAACTGAAAAAAAGCTGATCTCAGACGTACAGGGCACTGCAGTCCTGTGCGGCACCATAACACCTGCGGAGTCCTGCTGCGGCGCTTCGCTGCACAACTCCGCAGTGCTTTTTGAAAACGGGCAGGAGACAGCACGCATTCATAAACGCCTGCTGCCTGTTTATGATGTCTTTGACGAAACCCGCTACTTCATCCCTGCCAAAGATTCCAGGTGTATAAATTTTAACGGCATCCGTATTGGCATAACCATTTGTGAAGATATCTGGCACAATGCCGGAGAGTGCAGCACGCTTCCTGCCTACTCTGAAAACCCGGTACAGGAACTTGCTGACCAGGGGGCAGAGCTTGTCATAAATATCTCTGCATCCCCCTACACCATGGGAAAGGCAAAAACCAGGCAGTGCCTTCTTGAATCCCACAGCTCAAAACATAAGCTTCCCTTTATCTACTGTAATGCCACAGGCGGGCAGGACAGCCTTATCTTTGACGGTGCAAGCCTTGCCGTGAACCCTCCAGGTAAGGTTGCTGCCAGGGCATCGGCATTCTGCGAAGAGCTTGTCTGTCTGGATGTCCAGAAGAAAAATGGCGCCTGCACCCTGTCAGGCCCCATTAATCCGTGGCCTGAATGTGATGAGGAAGAGGTTGCAAAGGCGCTTGAGCTGGGATTGCGGGACTATACGGCAAGATGTGGCATAAACAGGGTAACCCTTGGGTTAAGCGGGGGAATAGACTCATCGCTTACCGCTGCCATTGCCTGCAGGGCCCTTGGAAAAGAAAATGTCCTGGGTGTAATAATGCCCTCTCCCTACACTTCCAGGGAGAGCATTGAAGATGCCGAAGCCCTTGCACAAAACCTTGAAATACAGCACGTTACAGTGCCCATCGGGGAGCTTTTCAAGCAGTATCTCACCACACTCAAGCCTGTCTTTTCAGGACTTCCTACAGATGTCACAGAGGAGAATATCCAGGCCCGGATCAGGGGCAATATCCTCATGGCAATATCAAACAAGCTGGGGCACATGGTGCTTACCACAGGGAACAAGAGCGAGCTTGCCGTGGGTTACTGCACGCTTTACGGCGACATGAGCGGCGGATACGCACTTATTTCCGACCTGCCCAAAACCCTGGTGTACAGGGTATCAGAATGGCTGAACACCAGGGGAGAGGTAATCCCCCGGCGCGTGCTTGAAAAACCCCCCTCAGCAGAGCTCAGGCCCGGACAGACCGACCAGGATGATCTCCCACCCTATGATATCCTTGACGCCATACTGGAGCTTTACCTGGAAAAGGCCCTTCCGCCTGAAGAGATTGCATCCCGTGGTTTTGAAATGGACACTGTCATTAAAATTACCGGCATGGTGGACCGCAATGAGTACAAGCGGCAGCAGGCCCCCCCTGGCCCAAAGATAACCTCAAAGGCATTTGGTCCGGGACGCCGCTACCCAATTGCCCACAGATTCAGTACCCAAAGGGCATGAACCCATGAGCGAAAAAGGCATCTTCATAAAGGATATAAAGGCGGACATGCCTGTTGAGGGCATCTTCTGCATTGTCTCAAAAAACCTTCTTGAGACAAAAAACGGCGCTCCGTACCTTGCACTCACAGTAATGGACAGGACAGGCCAGATGGAGGCACGGGTCTGGAACAACGCGGTTGACACAGACAGGAAACTTGAGGCAGGTGAGTTTGCAAAACTGACTGCTGATGCAAAAACATTCCGGAATGAGGTGCAGTTAAACATAACCAGTGCTGTCCCTGTTGATTCCGGCTCTGTTACCCCCCGGGACTTCATTCCCGTTGCCCCCATAGACCTTGAGCAGTGCCAGAAACAGCTTGACGGTTTTATCAAAAAGGTAAAAAGGGACCCTCTTGGACCATTTCTCAAAGCACTTTTCAGAAAGGGCAGCACCACAAGAAGCGCCTTTATCCAGGCACCTGCTGCAAAGAAGATGCACCAGGCATACATAGGGGGCTTGCTTGAACACTCTGTGGCAGTTGCCTGCCTTGCAGAGAAAATCTCAGGGCTCTACCCCTACCTTGACAGGGAGATGCTTATTGCCGGAGCCCTGGTGCATGATATAGGGAAGATAGAGGAATTTCAGTTTAACGCCCCGCCCATTGATTATACAGACAGGGGAAGGCTCCTTGGACATTCTGCCCTTGGTATTGAGATAATTGACCAGTGCGCATCAGAGACCGGGCTTGACAACAACCATCCTGACATAATGGCCCTTAAACACATGGTTCTGTCCCACCACGGGCAGCGTGAATTCGGTGCCTCTGTGCTTCCCATGACCCCGGAGGCACTTATACTGCACCTTATTGATGATATTGATGCAAAGATGAGCTTCCTCCAGGGCCTTGCAGAAGAAATCCAGGAGCAGGGCCCCTCATGGAGCCCTTACCAGAGGCTGTTTGAGCGTTTTTTTTATCTCAGGAACCTGGACAACCAGGAGCAGGAGCCAAGGGATGCAGAAGCCGAAAACATGCCCAAACAGCCGGGAATATTCAGCGGGGAGTTTTGATTGGACACTGGATTTCCGGAAAAAATCCTTCAACAGCACGCACTCAAGGTTACAGGACGGATATTTCGTAACGGAAACCTGGCACACGCCTGGCTTATCACCGGTCAGGAGGGCACAGGAAAGGAACAGCTTGCCCGGATTATGGCAGGCCTGCTCCTGTGCCAGGCTCCACACCTTGACGGCGAACTTCCCAGGACATGCGGAACATGCAGCCACTGCGGAAAGCTCTCCAGGAATACCCATCCTGACATCCACATCACAGAGCCTGACGGGGCATTTATTAAAGTAGCCCAGATACACGCCCTGCAGAAAAACATCTCCTACCCTCCGCTTGAGGCAGAAAACCGGGCTGTCCTGATCCTGCACGCCCACAGGATGAACCGGGAGGCATCAAATGCCCTGCTAAAGACCCTGGAGGAGCCGCCGGACAACACCTTTCTGATCCTTACTGCCAAGGGGACAAGCTCTCTGCTTCCAACAATTATCTCCAGATGTCAGGTGGTCTCCTGTTCAGGATTACTACATGAAGACATAACTGACATACTGGTTCGGCAAGACGGGCTGGAGCCTGCAACTGCAGACGTGGCAGCAAGGCTATCTGACGGAAGCCTTGCACGGGCACGGGAGATGATTGAATCAGGGCTTGAATTCAGGGACATCTTCTTTAAATTTATCGTCCTTCCCCCAGCCAGGCGTTTCAGCCTGTTCTTTGATCTCTCCTCCATGATGTCAAAGGATGCGGACCGTTTCATGACTGCCATCACTGTCATCCAGTCTGTCACCAGGGACATGCTTCTTGTAAAGACCTCCGGTAACATTTCTCTGTTTATTAACCAGGACCTGCTGCCTGCCATAAAAGCAGCGGCTGCACGGTTTTCAGAGGATGAGCTTTCAGAGTATGCCTCCCGTCTTGAGGATATGGAGAGGCTTGCTGCGCGGAATGTCAACCGGGAAATGCTTGCAAATTCCCTTCTTGTCTTCTGGGCTGAATGATCCATACCCCCTGTCTGTTTGTAACTGTTCAGCGTATTGTATGTTAATGAAGGTTGGTAAATGGTCTTGTTTTTCCGTTCCGGTGAACAATTTCTTGTTTTTCTAAGGCTTGCTCCGCCAAAATCGCGAAACTCGCTCGTCCCTCGCTCAAACAGACGCGATTTTTGCGGCTGCGCTTCGCCAAGAAAAACTACGAAATTCTTCATAATCACTCCAAAACAAGACCATTTACCACGCTGAAGAGATACGTCTGTTTACGTTACCCTTAAAAAATGATAACTACTGTACCCATGAGTGATAAACTAGAGGTACAGCAAGATACTGAGCCCCGGGAGCCTGAAACCGGGCAGACGGCAGAGGAAACTTATGCTGAAAAGGCAGGGCCAAGGGGAACTGAAGAGATAACCCTGATCCCTGTGCGTTTCAGAAGCGACCGCCCCTCTGTACACTGTGATGCAGGAGGCCTCAAGGTTGATGAAGGCGAGTGGGTTGTTGTGCCCTGCGAACAGTGCAATGAGGTAGGCCAGGTTTCAGGAAGTCCCCTGCGCATCAGAATCCCGGAGGGCTGCGACATTCCCCGCATAGAACGCCTTGCAACCACCAGGGAAATTGAGCTTTACTACCAGAATCTAGAGGCGGAAAAAAATGCCAGGGCAGTGTGCCAGGAACGTATCGAGGCCCTGGGGCTTGAGATGAAACTGGTCAGGGTGGAGAGCCTGTTTGACGGCAGCAAGATCATCTTCTACTACTCTGCAGATGGCAGGGTTGATTTCAGGGAACTGGTGAAAGACCTTGTACGCACCCTTAGAACCAGGGTGGAGATGTGTCAGATAGGCATTCGCCATGAGGCAAAGATGACCGGGGGCATTGGAAGCTGCGGAAGGGTGCTTTGCTGCACCAGCTTTCTTAAAAGCTTTGATCCTGTCTCAATCAAGATGGCAAAGGTCCAGAACCTGCCCCTTAACCCGAACAAAATTTCAGGTTTCTGCGGAAGGCTGCTCTGCTGTCTCACCTTTGAATACGAGACTTACAAGGAGTACGCCAAAAACCTTCCCTCAATGGGTAATATCTGTAATTCTCCATCAGGGGAGGGCAAGGTTGTTCGAAGAAACATCCTTAAAAAGACCGTCTCCATTGCCACTGATGAGCATGGGATTGTGGAGTTTTCCAACAAGGAGCTTGAGGACTTCAAGCTCCAGAAGCATGAGGTAAAAGGGGCTGATGCACCTGCAGACAGGCAAAAAGCCCTGGATGATGATTCCAAAGGCTCAGAATCCCCAGAAGAGGGCGGTGACCAACAGGAAAAAAAGACCGGCTCAAGGCAGACACAAAAGCAGGCAAAGCCCTCCAGGGAGAAGAATGGTGAAAAACATGGTCGCAAAAAACAGCCTCCGCAAAAACGAAGGGGCCGCAAAACCGCAGGGCCATCAAAGAAAAAACGCCGAAGCAGGAAAAAGGGAAAGGGCAAACGGGGTAATGAGTCAAAGGCATGATGGCATTTTATCTAATTTGCAGTGCAAATAGCTCAAAGCTCAAGACTTACGACAAAAACTGAACCGCTAAGGACGCCAAGAACGCAAAGTTAAATGCACTGAACAGTTACTTTACTGTCAGCTTACGGCTTTGAGCTTTCAGCTGACTTTCATGCCAGGGGCAAATCCCTGGCATGAAAGTTTAAAGGAACCATATAACAATGGATAAGAAATTTTACATAACCACACCCATTTACTACGTAAACGCAGAACCCCACCTGGGGCACGCATACTCCACTGTTGTTGCAGATGTGCAGAACAGGTTTCACAGGATGTGCGGCCAGGAGACCCGCTTCCAGACCGGAACCGACGAACATGGGGACAAGATAGTTCAGGCAGCCCAGAATCGCGGCATGTCTCCGGCTGAATACACCGACCTTATAAGCGGGATGTTCAGAAACACATGGCCCATCCTGAATGTGCAGCCTGACAACTTCATACGGACCACTGACAAGCACCACATTGCCACTGTCCAGAGGATTCTCCAGGATGTTTATGACAAGGGAGACATCGAATTCAGGGAGTATGAGGGGCTTTACTGTTTTGGCTGTGAGCGCTTTTACATAGAGCGTGAGCTGGTGGACGGCAAGTGCCCTGACCACGGCACAGAGCCTGAAAAAATCAGGGAGAAGAACTACTTCTTCCTAATGAGCCGTTACCAGGACTGGCTGATTGATTACATCAAAAACAACCCGGACTTTATCACCCCTGAGCGTTACAGGAACGAGGTGCTCTCATTCCTCAAGGAACCCCTTGAGGACCTGTGCATTTCAAGGCCAAAGAGCAGGCTTACCTGGGGAGTCACCCTGCCATTTGACGAAAATTTTGTCACCTACGTCTGGTTTGATGCCCTGATCAACTACCTCTCCGGTCTGGATTACCCGGACGGGGAAAACTACCGCAAATTCTGGCCCTTTGCCGAGCATGTCATCGCAAAGGACATACTCAAGCCCCACGGTATTTACTGGCCCACCATGCTCAGGGCAATGGGCGTTGAGCCATTTAAGAAGCTCCATGTCCACGGCTACTGGCAGATGAAAGACCAGAAGATGTCAAAGAGCCTCGGGAATGTAAGAAAGCCCCAGGACCTGGTTAATGCATTCGGAACTGATGCAACCAGGTACTGCCTGATGCGTGAGATGGCATTTGGTCTTGATGCAGGTTTCAGTGATGAATCATTTGTAACCAGGATAAACGCAGACCTTGCAAATGATCTGGGCAACCTACTGAGCCGGACCCTGACAATGGTGAAAAAATATGCTGGCGGCGCAGTGCCGGCTCGGGACAATCCGCCCGAGGACAGCTCTGCCCCTGCCTATGAACTGGAAAGGTCCGTGCCTGAGATGATTCCGCTCTGGAAACAGCACATGGAGGCATTTGAGGTGCACAGGGCACTTGAGGAGGTGTGGCGGGTTATCAACGTGGCAAACAGGGTGATTGACAAGGCTGCCCCGTGGCAGATGGCAAAGGAGCCTGAGAAAAAGGGTGAGCTTGACCATCTCCTATACACGCTTCTTGAGGCACAGCGGATATTCTCAATCCTCATCGCACCTGTAATGCCTGAAACAGCAAAAAAGATTCAGGATGCCCTGGGTGTGGCATCAGAGTCCAGGCTTATGCTTGAGTCAGCCAAATGGGGAGGGCTTGTTGCAGGCACTGAGACAAAACGCATTCCATCCCTGTTCCCTCGGCTTGACATAAAGAAAGACAGCGAAACCGGGCAGACGCAGAAAAAACAGAAAAAGGCTAAAAAGGAGAAAGGAAAGAAGATGGCAGATACAAAGGAAGCCAAAGGAGCAGGTGACGGCCTCATAACATTTGATGATTTTATGAAGGTTGACCTTCGCCTGGCTGAGATAGTTGAGGCAGAGCCTGTTCCAAAGGCAGACAGGCTGCTCAGACTTGTTGTAAAATGCCCTGAGGAGCGCCAGATTGTGGCAGGCATTGCCGAGCATTTCAAGCCTGAGGAGCTTATCGGCAAACAGGTAATAGTGGTGGCAAATCTCAAGCCAGTAAAACTCAGAGGGGTTGAATCAAACGGCATGCTGCTTGTGGCAAAGGACAAGGATGGCCTGCACCTTACCACTGTTGCAACCCCTGGTGAGCCTGGGTCAAAAATAAGTTAAGAACATGACATCCAAGCCTGACAAAGATACCTCAACTGTAATCCTTGGCACTGCAGGCCATATTGATCACGGCAAGACCACCCTGGTAAAGGCCCTTACCGGCACTGACTGTGACCGGCTCAAGGAGGAAAAGGCACGGGGAATAACCATTGAGCTTGGCTTTGCAAGCCTTGAGCTTCCGTCAGGCCGAAAGGTAGGCGTGGTTGATGTGCCTGGCCATGAGCGTTTTGTAAAAAACATGGTGGCCGGGGCCGTAGGTATGGACCTGGTTGCCCTTGTAATAGCCGCTGATGAAGGGGTGATGCCCCAGACCAGGGAGCATCTGGAGATATGCCAGCTTCTTGGTGTTCAGCAGGGTCTTGTAGTGCTTACCAAGTTGGACATGGTGGATGAAGAGTGGCTTGAACTTGTGCAGGATGATGTGAGGGAGTTTGTGCAGGGGACGTTCCTGGAAGAGGCCCCTATCATCCCGGTCTCCTCCACCACAGGCGAGGGGATTGACAGGCTGAGAGATACCCTGGACTCCCTGGTTGTGAATATTGTGCCAAAGGCACCTGCAGGTCCCTACCGCCTCCCTGTTGACCGGGTATTTTCCATAAAGGGGTTTGGAACCGTTGTCACAGGCACCACCCTTTCAGGCCAGATCAGCGTTGGACAGGAGGTGACAATCTATCCCAGGGGCATTGAGACAAGGATCAGGGGCATACAGACACACGGGGCAGAGAGCAATGAGGCTCATCCAGGCATGCGAACCGCCCTTAACATCCAGGGCGTAGGCACCTCTGAGATCCGCCGGGGGGACTGTGTGGCAACATCTGGCTCGCTTCGCCCGTCATACCTGGTTGATCTTGAATTCTTCTACCTTTCAAGCGCAGAAAAACCGCTGAAATACCGTGCACCTGTAAGATTCCACGCCGGCACCACAGAGATCATAGGCCGGGTGCTCATGCCTGGAGACGAGATAGAGCCAGGCACCAAGACATGCATCCAGATACACCTTGAAGAGCCTGTTGCCGTACTTCCAGGGGACCATTACGTCATAAGAAGCTACTCTCCCATACGCACCATTGGAGGCGGCAGGATTCTTAACCCCCTTCCAAGAAAACGCAAGCGCACCAAGCCGGAGATGTGGAAGGAGCTGGAGCTCCTTGCCAAAGGCGAGCCTCATGAGCTTGTTGAGATTCACATAAAGCAGGCAGGGCTCAGGGGCCTTGCCCCGGTTGAAATATCCATCCGAAGCGGCATGTACGGAAAGGCCCTTACAAAGCTCCTTGACAGGCTTTCAGGCTCCAGGAAGATTATCCGCCTGGAAGGGGAAGAGCGCATTATTCACATTTCTGCCTTTGAAGAACTTTGCCAGAAGGCGCTGCAGTTCCTTGAAAAATATCACCAGGAGAATCCCCTTGTTTCAGGCATCTCAAAGGAGGAACTTAAGAGCCGCATCTTCCCTGCATCCCTGCAGGCAAGGGCATCAGCCCAGGCAGCAGCCCAGAAGATATTAAACCGCCTTATCTCACACCTTGTAAAACAGGGCAGCATCATACAGGAACAGGACGAAATCAGGCTTTCCACCCACAAAGTAGCCCTGGGCCAGCGGGAGGCAGAGATCAGGAAGGCCCTTGAAGAGATTTACAGGAAAGCCGGCCTTGCCACCCCCTCAAGACAGGAGGCGCTGGAGCAGGCTGCAAAGCCGGATGAGATAGAGGCTGCAGGTGAGATATTTGACCTCATGGTCCGGGACGGCACACTGATACGCCTCAGGGATAAACTCTTTTACCACCCGGATGCACTTTCCGATATAATCAACAAGGTTCTGAAGTTCTTTGAAAAGAATGAAGAGCTTGGAATTGACGATTTTCGGAAACTTTCAGGTGGCATCTCAAGAAAGTACATGATCCCCCTGCTGGAACACATGGACAGCCAGAAACTTACCCTCAGGGTGGGAGAGAAACGTAAACTCAGAGGAAAGAACCTGAATTGAACGATTGCCGGATTCACCGCATCTCCTTTGTCAGAAGAATTTCCATATAGCCGACTATTATGGAAATTCCTCTTTCGCGGATCTGCAGCAAATCGGACAATCGCTCAATCCAGGATGAAATAAATCCTACCAGGTGAATCCGTTTGCACGAAAAATAAAACAGGCAATGTCTTCAAGGAACAGGGCAATTCAGGATACAGGCCCTGGAACCTTTGTGAGGGCAGGAGAGCCGGTTTCAACCTTTGAGCTTGTGCCTGCACGGGCATCCCGGGGCCGTGAACTTGCCCAGATCATGAATTTTGTCAGGGATGCAGCCTCTGACAACCTGCTTAGCGCCCTTTCGGTAACAGACAATGCCGGTGGTCACCCTGCACTGAATCCTGTTTCCCTCAGCCGGGAGATCATGGACCTTGGCATTGAGCCTGTCATTCACTTCTCCTGCAAGGACAAGAACCGCAACACAATGGAGAGCCAGCTTTTTGAACTTGACCGCACGGGCTTAAGGAATCTCCTTGTGTTAAGCGGTGACTACCCCCGCCATGGATTTTCAGGTGTTGCCAAGCCGGTATTTGACCTGGACTCGGTTCAGGCGCTGAAGTTCATAACCGAGCTGGGCCAGGGGCTTCAGTACACCCACAGGGCGCTCTGCCTTGAACCTCTCCCGTTTTTCACAGGCTGCGTTGTATCACCGTTCAAGAGGCAGGAACCTGAGCTCCTGTTCCAGTATGCAAAGCTCGTCCAGAAGATAAGGGCTGGGGCATCCTATGTTGTAAGCCAGATGGGTTTTGACGCCTGCAGACAGCATGAGCTACGTCAGTTTATTGACGAAATGAGACTTGATGTCCCCCTTCTTGGCACGGTCCTTATCCCTGACGTGCGCCTTGCACGCATACTTGCAAAGGGAATCGTACCTGGCTGCATCATGCCTGTTCGCCTCATGCAGCAGATTGAAGATGAGGCAAAGGAGCCGGACGGCGGGATTTCTGCACGTCTTGAAAGGGCTTCACGGCAGATTGCCGTCCTGGTGGGCATGGGCTATGAGGGCGTTCACATCAGCGGGCCCGGACTTGGCTACGCACAGATTGCAGGTGTTATCGAACGGGCAGTTGCGATTCTGCCTGACTGGCAGAGCCATGTTAAGGACTTTCTGTATCCAGAAGAATGGAAGTCTGGCCTTTATGAGAAGGACCCTGATACGGGGCTTAACAAGATTTGCAGGGCCCCGGCAGGTCCTGATGCCAGGGGAAAACACGACTCCAGCATCCTGTCAGCACTGGCCGGCAAGCTGGAACATATTATGCATAATCTCTTTTTTACTCCTGGCAGGGCATTTTATCCTTACGCCAGGGCAGCATCCAGAAGGATAAGCGGGAGCAGGTTTGAGCCGGTTTTTACATACCTGGAGTATCTTATCAAGGGCCTGATGTACAGTTGTCAGCACTGCGGAGACTGCACCCTTGATCAGCTTGAGTTTATCTGTCCCCAGTCCCAGTGTGCCAAATACATGCTTAATGGACCGTGCGGCGGGAGCAGTGACGGCTGGTGCGAGGTGTGGCCTGAAAAAAAGAAATGTATCTATGTACGGCTGTATGAAAAGGCCGCCATGCCTGACCTGGAAAAACTCCTTGAAAGGCCCTATATCCCTCCCCGAAACTGGGCGCTTTTCCGATCCTCTTCCTGGCTCAATTTTTTCCTTGGAAGGGATCATCACGATACATAATATACCTGTCCGGTGTTTAGTTTTTAAGCGGATAAAAATTTAAAAAATGGGTTGACAACTTGCGCCTGTGGGTGAATTCATGGAGCCGCATGGAAGGCACAATTTTATATTTTTATATTCAGGAACATTAAAATGAACGAACTGAAAAAGATCTGTCCATCCAGAAGGACAGAACACATCACTTACGCTATCAGGGATATCCTTGCAGTGGCTCACCAGCGTGAATCTGCAGGGGGCGATCTGCTCTACCTGAACATCGGTGACCCGGTCCTCTTTGGCTTTGAAACCCCCAGGCATCTGAAGGATGCCGCATACCAGGCAATGCTTGAAAACCACACAGGCTACTCTGCATCAGAGGGCGTGCCTGAGGCAGTTGCTGCCATCAGGAAAGAGGCCCAGGCAAATGGAATCACTCCTCACGAAATTTTGATAACCACAGGGGCAAGCGAGGCAATTGATTTTGCACTATCAGCCCTGGTGAACAAGGGGGAAAATGTCCTTGTTCCCTCTCCGGGCTACCCGCTTTATGACGCGCTCTTAAGCAGGCTTATTGGCGAGGCAAGGCCGTACCAGCTTGATGAATTAAAAAACTGGGAGCCTGACATTGACCACATGGCAAGTCAGATTGATGAGAATACAAAGGCCATAGTCATAATCAACCCCAATAACCCTACCGGTGCAGTTTACAGTGAAGAAGCGCTCAGGGAAATCATCGAACTTGCGCGCAAACATAACCTGGTAATTTTCAGTGACGAGATATATGACAAACTGATATTGAACGGTAAAAAGCACATAAGCATAGCCTCTCTGGACAAAGAGCTTCCAATGGTTACCTTCAATGGTCTTTCAAAGGGCTATCTTGCACCCGGGTTCAGAATCGGCTGGTCAATAATAAGTGGCGAGCCTGAGCTTGTGGAAGATTACACAGAGGCAATGAGAAAACTTGCCCGGGCAAGGCTTTGTGCTTCACACCCCAAGCAATTTGCCATACCTGCTGCCCTTGAAGGAGACCAGAGCCACATAAAGGACACAAGAAAAAAACTCCGGGCACGCCGGGACCTTACGGTAAAGCGCCTTAATGAAATACCCGGTATTTCATGCCAGGAGCCTGCAGGGGCGTTCTATGCGTTTCCCAAAATAGAGGTGGATGTCGGTGATGTTGACTTCGTTAAGAAACTTATACGGGATACCGGCGTTGTGGTGGTTCATGGAAGCGGTTTTGGCTCACTTCCCAAAAGCCCCCATTTCAGAGTGGTCTTTTTGCCTGAAGAGGAGGTCTTGAATGAGGCCTATGACCGGATTGAAGAGTTTATGAAGAAGAATTACGGGTAAGATGTCATAGCGGAAGGTCCAGACACATCATTTCTGCCCAAGGGATGTTTGAAAATCAAGGCATAAGGGGCTAAGAAGTACTTCCTGTACTGATAGCCCCTGATTAACTCTTTATTTCATATCATCCATAAATTCGGAGCATAGGTCTCGGATTGGCAGGATTGAACTCAAAATCAAGGGAACAGGTCATCTAACAGCACCTTTAACTTTTCCAGAAGTCAGCTTGCAAAACAGTAATTGTTTCACCGTAACATAGGGGCCTACAAGAGTTTCTTGAATTCTACACTGTCAAGACCGGCATCCTTCACTATTCCGGCCATGGAGAATGCATTAACAGGATTGGCACGCGGAATGGTAACAATCCGCTCACCGTTAGTCATGATAATATGTTTCCCTTCTCGAACAATCCAGAAGCCGGCCTTTTTCAGAGCATTTACAGCCCGTTGATGATTTATACCCCGCAACTTAGGCATTGATTACTTCAACATATCTACATTCGGCATCTGCTGTAAGTTCCTGCACCGCAGCCAGATAACCTTCTATTGCGTCCTTGATATTATCAATCGCCTCTTCCTCTGTTGCGCCCTGTGACCAGCAACCCGGCAGACCTGGCACCCATACAGCATAACCCTCATCGGTTTTTTTTAAATTAACCCTGTACTTCATGACATTGCCTCCAACTTTTTATTCCTTTGTTGAGCGTTTGTCAGATTGGCTGCATATCCGCAAAAAAATGATTTCATGCAATATCGGGGGATCAGGAGGGAGACCAGAAAACTTCGGAAACCTTGTGCAAATCAGGATTCAGATTTTTCTATCAAATCCATAACCATCCGGAACCGGCTTAATGGAATCTGGCCAGGAGCGGTTTTGGCACCTGTATCCTGGCTTGCAAACGAGAGAAATGCCCCCATTGCAAGACATGCAACCCGGCTGATCCTGCCTGCATCTCCCATACAGAAGGCGACAAGCGGAATCCCTGCCTCACCTGCCCTGTAATAGAGAGAAAAAAGCCGGGGAATGTCTACACTCTCCCGGCCCATTGTAACTATCTTTGCAATGTCTGCACCTGCTTTGACCTGTCTGTCTAGCACCCTTTCAAGCACTGGCAATGCCGGCGTTTCATTGAAATTGTGCCACGAGATTATAACACTGCACGACCGATTATGTGCATGGGCAACAATTTCGTCACGAAGCCCTTTTTCTGACTCAAGCTCAATATCTATAAATTCAGCACCGACATCAACTGCATTCTTCAGGCACTGGACACGCTCCTTTTCTGTTCCCTTGAATGCACCGCCTTCATCAGGCTTTCTGCAGGTGAAGATGAGCGGTATGGAGCTTTGTGAAATAAGCTCGCCGCATCCAGATCTTGTACACTCCTCATTCAAGGAATCCAGCCGGATTTCTGCCATGTCCGCCCTGCTCATGCATTCCTCAAGACAGTGGCGTACTTCAGAAAAGGTGGCTTCTGCTATTGGTACGCAGATCATAGGATGAGCTTTAACCTAGGAGACCGAAGCCGGATCAATACCCTTCAGATATTGTGTAATGGCGGTATCATAGGCAGCAGTTGTTGCAAACACCTTGCGGGCAAGCTCAAAACGGGTTGCAAGGGTGGTCTCGCCATTGTTGTTTTTCATCTCCTCAAGGACCTTTGCATAATCAGCAGGGTCAACCACAACGGTAACGTAACGGAAATTCTTTGCTGATGACCGCAACATGGTGGGTCCCCCAATGTCGATATTTTCAATGGCTTCGGCAAGTGTAACCCCCTCCTTTGCAACGGTCTTCTCAAATGCGTAGAGGTTAACCACTACCATGTCAATGGGTAGTATTCCGTTATCCTCCATTGCCTTTCTGTGTTCTGCATCGTCCCTTATTGCCAGGATTCCGCCATGAACCTTGGGATGAAGCGTTTTGACCCTGCCCCCCATCATCTCAGGAAAACCGGTAAGCTCGGAAACATCCTTTACTGGCACCCCTGCATCCCTGATGACCTTTGCAGTCCCCCCTGTGGAGAGCACCTCAACGCCCATCTCATGAAGGGCTGCTGCAAGCTCTGCAATTCCTGTCTTGTCAGTAACACTTAATATTGCACGTTCTATCTTTGCCATTAGCTTCTCCTCCGAATTCAAATAAAATTATGTGATACCAAGATCGAGCAATTGTCGGATTTGGTGCATACATAAATTTTTTCCTGCAAAAAGCTCAGCCACTTCTTTCAGTGGCCGCCGTAAATTTTTCTTCTGTGCCCCACCCGCAAGACTAATACAACCACTTTCTCTTCCTGGATGTCACATATCAAACGATAATCGCCAATACGATACTTCCAAAGTCCTACGAGTTAATGGCCCTCCAAATCTGCGAGGGTTCTCATTGGTAGCGATTTTTTCCCGAAGGAAACGTAAGATCACTCTTTGGGCATGGCGATCAATTTTTTTTAACTCTTTTTTGGCATTTTTTTCAAATTCAATTTTCCAGGCCAAGTTCACGCTCCACTTCTGCAAGTGAATATGTTCTGCTCAAGCCCTTCTGCAGATCCTCTAACCGTTTTTCAGCAAGATAAATATCTTCCAGGTCATCAAGGTATTCCTGAATGGCCTGGCGAATGTAAAAATCTTTGGGCTTACCAGTTGACTCTGCCAAGATTGTTAATCGTTTCTCTATATCTGGTGTTAACTGCACGGATATAGACATGGGACGCCCCCTCTATTCAATTCTGCAGCATATAAGCGAAATTAAAACGCTCAATCCAGTTTTGATTTACTTCATACCCTGCATTGCCCTGCGCGGACGAAGCTCAAGAAGCTTGTCCCTCTGCTCCCGGGTCAAACTGCCCATAAATTCCGCCCTGGAATCTACCATTGCATCAAACTCTGTCTTGTACTTTCCATGATACTCAGCCTTGAGCTTTGCTGCTGCACCGGCAAAATCAGGGTTTTCAGCCGCAAGCTCAGCCCTGAACAGGTGAAACATACGCTTGCGTAGCTTGCTCTGCCTGCATCCTTCGGCATTATCCTCACTGCATGCCTTTTCCATAAATGCCCTGCGGGCTGCATGCATCTTGTCATGGAGTGCAGACTGTTCCTCTGTAAGGTTAAGCTTCTTTACCAGGTTCTGTTTGAATTTCTGTGCATTCTTCCACGGTGCATTCGCAGACGGGCCACCTGCACCCGGACCCCACGCATAAACAGAGGAAGCCATGACCAGAAAGGATAAAGCAAGCAGCAACGCCCTGCAAACACAGGCAGGCCTGATACCAGAGGAATACTCTTTTTTTGATCCGGACATTTGTATTCTCCTTTTTGTTCGCCTGAACAAACCTGAACGGCATTAAGGCACATAGGGACTGTCCCTAAGCCTTGTGAACAGTAAGCTGAGGGAATGGTATATCCCAGTTGTTTATTGTGCATGCCTCCACGCACCAACGCTGAACAGCCCTTTTCAGACGATTATATAACGGCGCCATTTCCCCGTCAAAATCTGCTATAACAACCAGGTCAAGGGAAGAGGCCCCGGCTTCCTTGAATTCAACACGCAGATTCTTCAGGTGCTCTGCATATCCTTCCTCTTGCACCTTTTCCTCAATATACTCTGACAATGCCTGGGGAATCAACGAGGTTGCATGTTCCTGAAGGTCATAACTTATGCCAAACGGTACCTTTATCCTGAAGTTACTGGACAAATTTAATGGATTCAGGCTGAGGAAATCAGCGGTGCGATAACTCTTCCTTGCCCCGCCGCGCATTACAAGGTCCACCATCTCATGTGTCTGGGAGATCACCTTGCCACGGGTGCCATCAGAGAGAATCACCCAATCCCCCTTGCGGCACGGGAACCACCGCTCGTAATGTTCAAAGGGGCGGGATGCCATAGCAAGAAGTTTATCAATAGAAAAACGAAGAGTTACCCCGAGTTCAGGATTGTAAAAGTCAGAATAGACATTAATTTTTTTGACAAGCCAAGGGATACCATCAATCACCACCCGTTCTCCCTCACGCACAGGCCCGATATTAAGCATCAACCTGACCTGGTTCCACATGCGGGGAATGGCAAGCCTGGCTGTCCATGCAACACCAAGCATAACCACGATTGCAAGGCTGAGGAGCATCCAGTCCTGTGCTAGGTAAAGCACAACAAATATGCCGCAAATTGCCATAACTGCGGCAATGATCCTGACTGTCAGGTCAAAAATTCTCAGTTTGAGGGAAATATGCTCTTCACGGTAACCAGGTACAACCTTTACAATCAATCTGTAAACAGCCACCCAGAAGATAATTATGCCCACAAATACCAGGACAGAGAGAATGAGATACAGGCCCCGCGTCTTGAAAAAATGGGCAACTGACGATCTGGAGGCTTCAATCAGCGACTTTTCTTCACTCTCGAGCTGCTCAAGCTGCATTTTGGCAATCTTGTACTGGTTTTCAAGCTGGGTAACCGTATTATTCCACCTCTTAAGCTCTTTTTGCAATGCCCGCTTCAATGTCCTGTCATTGGTCTCTGAAATAAGCATCGTTATATTTTTTACAGCATCTCTGGCAATGGGAAGCAACTTGCCTACCCGCTCAATCTCCATATTCAACTCGGATTTCTGGCGCACTTTTGCAGTCACGCGCTTCATCTCATCAAGAGCAGGCCTTACCAGTGATATGATCTCTTCTTTCCAATCAAATTTTTTTTCTTTTTTATCCTGGAAGCTTGATATATCTATCCCTGCTGCAATCCTGTCAAAATCCTCACGGGATTCTGTCAGTTGTTGATTTATCCGCTGAATATCGCGTTGAAGCTGATTCTTTTCACTCTGGGACGAGGCATATTTAAGAAGCTTTTTTTTCTCTTTAAGCTGCTTTTCCAGGTGGGCCCGAAGCTCAAGGATGGATTTAAGAGTGGGAAGAGTGTTGTCAATAACCCCGGTTTCGCTTGCTGCATTATCGTCCTGCACAGTAGCTGTGGCAGCAGCTTTGTAATTTTTCACTGCTGTGGCACAGGAAACGGATAAGAAAAGACATGGTGATAAAAGGGTAAGAACTAGAAAAAACAAGAAAATACCGCGTTTGATTGACATAAAATGATCCTTAAATTCAGAATATTTGCACCACAAACCCCGGATGCCTGGAAAAACGAGATCGGATTCATTCAGAACAATTGATGAGGCTAACATTATGGGAATCCTGTGTCAATTTGGGATGATGAAAAGGGATTTGGGGAATTAGGCATGTAAAAGAAAATAGCTGGGGGACAAAATTAATTTCAAAAAAATAAATATTAGGCATCAGTATGCCGATGAATTAAAGGACGGTAACTTAACCTAATCAAACGTGAAACCCCCTGTTTGATTACTCCGTGCATCTGATGGATATGATGTCCAAACATTACGCGTGGAATTTGAAAATCGTGGGCATGGCCACATTCACTGCCACCCAAAAATAATCCTGTCTAGTGCACTTCGGTACCGGGCAATGAATCAAATCTGAAATTCTGACTATGACTTTAAATACCGATCAATCACAAAAAATCTTCATTGCGGATGATGATCCAGTAATATCTCTTTTGCTTGAATCCACGTTGAATAAATGGGGCTTCGAAATCCTAAAAGCTGACAACGGCGTTGATGCACAAAAAATTCTACTGGAAATTGACACTCCACTTGTACTCCTGCTGGACTGGCACATGCCGGGAATTAACGGAATTGAGGTACTGAAGACTTTAAGAGAGGAACGTCCTGAGGTACCACACTATGTCATAATGCTCACCTCTCGTAGTGAAAAAAACGATATTATCTCAGCTCTCGAAGCCGGAGCGGACAACTTCATCTCAAAACCCTTTGATCCGGATGAACTTAAGGCACACATTACAGTCGGAACACGCTTTGTCTCTCTGCATCTAGCACTTACCAAGGCTGTTAACGATGCCAAACGGCTGGCGGATTTTATTGCTCACTATGACCAGACCACCGGGCTGCCCAATAGGGTCTTTTTAAGATCCCGTCTCGAAGAGGCCATATCTTCTGGGAACATGGCAGCCCTGTTTTTAATAAACATAGACCGCTTCAAGATAGTAAATCAGGCAAGAGGAATTGAGACAGGAGACCTTTTGTTAAATTACGTTGGCGTCAGATTGCACTCATGTTTTGCAGATGAAAGTATCATCGCTCGCTTTGCCGCTGATGAATTCGGTATACTTACGCCGACTCCTCTGGATAATAACAACCCGCCCGCTGAGATCACTGACTCCCTGGACAGTATAGCCCAAAAAATTCACATTGCCATGGAAGAGGAATTCACAATTGATGATGGCATAAAGCTCACCGTGAGCATTGGGGCTGCTCCTGTCCAATGCCTGGCAGGGGAGGGGCCTGATGATGTGATCAGAAAGGCGGATACAGCCCTCCGCAAAGCAAAACACCTGGGTGGAAATTGTTCTGTCATATATGATGAAGGACTAGAACAAGAAATCAGGGAAAAATTTGCAATTGAAAATGAGCTCATGCACGGCATAGAAAACCATGAGCTGAGGCTCTATCTCCAGGCACAGGTAGATGCCCATGGCAATTTTACAGGTGCGGAGGCACTGGTTCGATGGTACAGTCCCAAACGGGGGATTGTGCCTCCCATGATTTTCATACCCGTAGCCGAAGAGACTAATCTCGTCTTTAAAATTGGTAACTGGGTCCTTAACGAGGTCTGCAAACTCATTTCCCAATATCCAGACTCTGATTTTACCATTTCGGTTAATATCAGTCCCCGGCATTTCTGCACGCCTGATTTTGCCTCCCAGGTAACACACTTTATTAAATTGTGGGGAATACCAGGCAACAGGCTAGTGCTGGAAGTCACAGAAGGGCTCCTGATAGCCAACGTGGATGATATCGCCAACAAGATGAGGCAACTTGCTGAGCTGGGAATTCGATTTTCAATAGATGATTTTGGCACAGGTTACTCATCACTGGCATATATAAAACGATTACCCATTGCTGAAATAAAAATTGACCGGCAGTTTGTACTGGGTATCCCTGACGATGAAAATGACTGCGCTATAGTGAAAGCTGTCTTTCACATGGCCACAGCCCTTGGCCTGTCGGTTGTTGCAGAAGGTGTTGAGACGCTTGAACAGGCAGATTATCTTAACCGGGTCGGGACGATCCTGCATCAGGGTTATTATTTCTGCAAACCAGGTCCTGCAGATCAAATATTAAAGACATGGCTTACCCAAAAGTAAAAAGAAAAAAGTCAACATGCCTCGTTATTGCCGTGGCTATTGTGATATTTTCTGTTGGTGCAGCCTTAACATTTGTCAACTATGAAAACTTCCGTGGGTACAAAAAAGAAGAAATAATAAAGGGCATACGTACCAAGGAAAGGATAATCTCTGAAAGGGTCCATCAGAAGCTGCTGGACCTGTCCCTGCTGTCCATGAATCCCTATATAGTGGATTCACTTTCCGGGGGGGACAACCCTGCTGTAAAACAGAGAATCACTAACTATCTCAAAGACATTGCTATCAAAAGCCATTTCACAGCCATATTCCTGCTGGATGACCAGGGGCAGTGCATCCTCTCTACAGACGATAGGTTTGAGGGCAAGAATTACAGTTTCAGACCCTATTTTACCGAAGCACTTAAGACCGGCACAGGCTCATATATTGCCAAGGGGGTAACCTCTGGCACCCTTGGCCTATATCTTTCCCAGAGGGTCACCTCGCACATCGCACGTTATGGTGTACTGGTTGGAAAGATTGATCCATATACCTTTCTCAGGGATATAACCCCATCTGATATGGACGGAATGTATGTCTGGGGCATGACCAACACCGGCGTAATGTTCAGTCCTAGGCAGACAGGTTTTTTCCTGCTTGACGAATCCCAGGGACAACTGGAGTTAATAAAAAAATACCGCCAGTTTGAAAATACCCAATTCAAAAGCCTGGGGCTTGGGCCTGGGATATGGGATGAACTGCAGTCACGTCACCAGTTGCGGAAAAGATACCGCAACGCCATGTACAACTTCCGCTATACAAATGTCCTGCCAGATTCCTTTGGCATACTAATAATGTATTCCGAAAATTTTATGCCACCGGGAATGGCACTCCTGCGCAATGCCTTTATCCACACGAATGCTGCGTTTTTATGCGCCCTGATCCCTCTTATATGGGGTATTTTCATGCTTAATCGAGGTTATTCCCAGCTCCAAAAGGAACGCACTGCAAAAAACAGGAGTGAAACACGGTATAATTCTATACTGCAGGGCAACAAGGACGGATTTCTTGTGATGAACGCATCAAACCTTGAGATAGAGGAATGCAACCAGAAATTTAAGGAAATGCTCGGTGTTGAACCGGATGACAATGAAATAATAGGTGTGCGTCTGACAGAACTGGTTAGCCCTGAAGACAGAAAGCTGTTTCGCGATAAAATATCAGGAACGGAAACGACCCTTGCAATAACCGTGCGTACTGAAATAATTTCTCCAAAGGGGGAAAGCATCCCTGTAATTATAGATTTTAACCGGCATAATAACGAGGCGGCAAAAGACATTTTCTGCTACGCCTTCGTTCAGGATATTCGAAAGGGCATACGCGATGCGCAAAAGATCAAGATCCTTGAAACCGCCGTTGAACAGAGCGGCAGCAGCATAGTCTTAACTGACAGGAAAGGTATAATTGAATATGTAAATCCTGCTTTTACCAGGATCTCCGGGTACTCATATACGGAAGTAACCGGCAAGGATCCCTCAATGCTCAAATCAGGCAGACATGACAGGGCATTCTACAAGCAGCTATGGAATACTATAATGTCCGGAAAAATTTGGCGCGGAAGGTTTTGTAATCGGCGAAAAGACGGAACATTTTACTGGGAAGACGCCACAATTGCTCCTGTCCGTGACGAAAGGGGAAAGATTGCCCACTTCATAGCCATCAAGCATGATGTAACACCGCTTGTCCGGCTAGAGGAGAAACTTAACCAGAAACTCAACGAGCTTGAAGGCATCATGGAACATGCAGGCGTTGGGATTGCACTTACCAAGAATCGTAAGCTAATCTCCTTCAACAGCACTGTGTCCCTAATGGCAGGTACATCTCCGGAATTTTTAAAAGGTGCAGATAGCAGGATACTCTTCAACTCAGAGGAAGAGTATGAAATGTTTGGTAAAATGTACTATCCCAAATTAATGTCAGGGGAATCCGTTACCTATGAAATTGAACGGATAATGAAGAATGGCCAGAAACGATGGCTTCATATCACAGCAACACCTGTTAATCCAGGCTCAATCGAGGATATGCTGGTTGTCTGGGTAGCAAGCGACATTACCGATCTGAAAACACTTCAGATTGAACTTGAAGAGGCGACGAGAAAGGCAGAGGAGGCAAACAAGGCAAAAAGCGCGTTCCTTGCAAACATGAGCCATGAAATACGCACCCCACTGAATGGTGTCATTGGCATGCTCTCACTCCTTTCCAACACCCGGCTTGACCAGGAGCAGCGCAAGTACATAGCAACTGCTCACTCAAGCGCAGAAGCCCTCCTGTTTTTAATTAATGATATCCTGGATATATCAAAGATCGAGGCTGGCAAACTGGAACTTGATTCAACCGATTTTCACCTAAATAAACTTATGGAAGACATTGCCAAAGGCTTCAGGCTTGAGGCCAGGGAAAAAGGGCTTGAATTCAACGTTTCGGTTGACGAAAACCTTCCCTGCTGCCTCAGGGGTGATCCGGGCAGACTCCGCCAGATACTCATTAACCTTATTGGCAACGCCTTAAAGTTTACCCGTGAGGGCAGCATATCCGTAAGGACGGAACTGGTAAAGGCCACACCATCAGACATTGAGATTAAATTTTTTGTAAAAGACACGGGTATTGGTATCCCGCCGGACAGGGCAGAGAAACTTTTCAACAAATTTTCACAACTTGATACGTCCATTTCCAGGGAATTTGGTGGTACTGGCCTGGGGCTTGCGATATGCAAAAACCTCGTTGAAATGATGAATGGTACCATTGGGGTAGATACCAGCCCGGAGAAGGGCTGCATATTCTGGTTCTCTGTGCACTTAATGCGTGGTAATCCCAATGCCCCAGGTTGTCAAAGCCTAAAGGAAGGCCAGGATTCGCACTCATTAAATGGAAACGTGCTGAAGTCCACCCATCTTCAGGGCAGGATACTGGTTGTTGAGGATAACCATGTTAATCAGCAGGTCATACTGGGAATCCTGAGGTCATTAGGAATCCAGGCAGAGGCTGTTAACAACGGTTTGGAAGCAATACATGTGCTCAGGGAAATACCATATGACCTGGTGCTCATGGATATCCAGATGCCGGTTATGGACGGCATTAAGGCAGTGAAGGCAATCCGCCGGGATGATTCAGGAGTCATCAATCCCAAAATACCGGTGATCGCCCTTACTGCCCATGCCTTCTCAGAGGAACTTACACGGTGTCTGGAGGCCGGTATGGATGACTATCTTACCAAGCCGGTGGACAGCTACAGGCTGGTATCGGTGCTGAAAAAATGGCTTAAGGAACAAGAAAAACATGAAAAGAGTACCATCAAAAGTGATGTGGCCAAGATTGAAGATAAGGAGGAAGCTGAAACTATCCCGGTCTTTGATAAAGAGGACTTACTTAACAGAACCATGGGGGACAGGGAGTTGACCTCCAAAGTGGTATCACTCTTCCTTAAAAATACAAATGAGCTACTTGAACAGTTTGAGCAGTCACTGGACGATAATGACATGGAAGCCGCTGTCAGAATATCCCATACTCTTAAGGGCTCTGCAGGGAATGTCAGTGCAATGCGCCTGGCATCACTTCTGAAGGAACTTGAAAAGACCGCCCGTGCTGAAAAAATTGAGAAGATAAAATCTGACATCAAACGAGTCCATAACGAGTTCCAAAAGCTCAAAAACGACCCCTTGTTCCAGGAATTTATGTGAACCACGGGGAGTAACTTCATGAACCCCATATAAATTCCCAGATTAAGGTATTGCCAGCTTCACCGCATATCTTTTGTTATCGTACTTCCCACATAGCCCACTACAGTGGGAATCCCCCTTCAGGGGATATGCAGAAAACCTGGATATCACTCAACCAGATAATATAACCTAGATTGAGCGTTTCAAAATCCGGAAAATTATTTTTTTAATGGAATTAAAAGGAGTTATGTCGATTATAGCTTTCCAGATTTTGAAACCCTTCTGGATTGCCGTATTTACTGCATCTCCTTTGTCAGAGGAATCCCCATATAGCCGACTATTATGGGAATTCCTCTTTCGCGG